>NZ_JBUZVP010000006.1:0-306983 GCF_055409485.1 Pseudomonas sp. A125 | reverse complement strand
CAGCGGCCCTAAAACCTGCCACAGGGTTCTATCTGGAAAAATGCGGGGTTCTTATTGGGGCTGCTGCGCAGCCCAGCGCGGGGCAAGCCCGCTCACCACAGGCAAGGCTGCTCACCACAAGTAAGCCCGCTCACCACAGGCAAGCCTGCTCACCACAGGCAAGCCCACTCACTGCAATTTGCTAGGCGCCGGTTACGGCTGCGCGGCCACTGACCAGGCGCTCCAAGGCTTCACCCAAGCCCGACGCCTTGTCACCAATCAGCAAGTGCCAAACACCGCTCTCAAGCTGACTCACACCCTGGCAACCCAGTGCCGTCAGTTGAGATTCCGACAGCACCGAACCATCCCCCAGCTCCACCCGCAGCCGCGTCATCGCCACCGCATCCAATTGCAAAACATTGGCCCGACCGCCCAGGGCACTCAGCCATTTCTCGGCCTCGTGCACGTTCACCGGCGTGCTCTTCTCAACCGGCGCAGCAGCGACCGGAGTGACTCCAACATACGAAGGCATCGCCAACCGAATCTCATCGGCAATGCTGTCTGCCATCGGCCCGACCACCACCTGCAGGCTCCCGCCATTACCCGGCCGAACCACAGCCATGGCGCCCAGCGCTTTCAAATCGGCATCCACCGCCTTGTTGCGGTCCACCATGTCCAACCGCAGGCGCGTCGTGCAGGCACCCACGCTCAGTAGATTCTCCGCACCACCCAGCGCCCGAATATAAGCACCGGCCCGCTGGTTATCAGTCATGGCCTCAGCCTGCACGACTTGAATATCCTCACGCCCCGGCGTCTTCAAATTGAACCGGCGAATGCAGTAGTTGAACACGCTGTAGTAGATCACCGCATACGCCAGCCCAACCGGGAATATCAGCCAGCCGTTGGTGGACTTGCCCCAGCCCAGCACCATGTCGATAAACCCACCGGAGAAGGTAAAGCCCAGGTGAATGTTGAGCATGTTGGTGATCGCCATCGACAACCCGGTCAGCAGCGCATGCAGCAGGTACAGGAATGGCGCGAGGAACATGAAGGCGAATTCGATCGGCTCGGTCACCCCGGTGAGGAACGAGGTCAGTGCCATCGACAGGAAAATCCCGCCCATGATCTTGCGCCGCTCCGGCAATGCATTGCGGTACATCGCCAGGCACGCCGCCGGCAGGCCGAACAGCATCACCGGGAACATGCCGGTCATGAACTGGCCGCCTTTCGGGTCACCGGCAAAGTAGCGGGTCAGGTCGCCGGTCACTACCGCGCCTGTCGCCGGGTCGGTGAAGGTACCGAACACAAACCACGCCATGTTGTTGAGGATATGGTGCAAGCCGGTGACGATCAGCAGGCGGTTGAACACCCCAAACACGAACGCACCAAAACTGCCGCTTTCCATCAGCAACACGCCGAAGCTGTTGATGCCTTGCTGCACGGGTGGCCAGATCAAACCAAAGATCACCCCCAGCGCCACCGCGGAAAACCCGGTGACGATCGGCACAAACCGTCGCCCACCAAAGAATGCCAGGTACTCCGGCAGTTTGATGTCCTTGAAGCGGTTGTACAGCGCCCCGGCCATCAAGCCGCTGGCAATACCCGCGAGCATGCCCATGTTGATACTGGCGTCCATCACCTTGAGGGTGGAGACCATCACCAGGTAACCAATGGCGCCCGCCAGGCCCGCCGTGCCGTTATTGTCGCGGGCAAAACCCACGGCAATCCCGATGGCAAAAATCAGCGCCAGGTTGGCGAAGATCGCCTGCCCGGCGTCGTGCATCACTGCGATGTTCAGCAGGTCGGTGTCGCCGAGTCGCAGCAGGAGGCCGGCGATCGGCAGAATCGCGATCGGCAGCATCAGCGCACGGCCCAAGCGTTGCAGCCCTTCGATAAAATATTGGTACACGGCGTGTCTCCCTGTTTTTGTTGTTTTCAGCACAGCGGCCAGTGGTGTTGACAGGCTTGGCGAACGGCTTTGGCGCTGCTCAGGTTAAGCAGGCCTTGGCTCAGTTGCCGGCATTGGGCCGCGTCCAGGTGGCGGACACGGTCCTTGATTTCTCCGATTTGCGGCGGGCTTACAGACAGCTCGCTGATGCCCAGGCCGATCAGCACTGGCGTGGCCAGCGGGTCGGACGCAAGCGCGCCGCACACACCCACCCAACGGCCATGCTTGGCGGCGCCGGTGCAGGTTTGGGCGATCAGGCGCAGAAGCGCCGGGTGCATGGCGTCGACCCTCGCGGCGAGGCCGGCGTGGTCGCGGTCCATGGCCAGGGTGTACTGGGACAGGTCGTTGGTGCCGATGGACAAAAAGTCTGCATGCTCGGCCAGTTGTTCGGCCATCAGCGCGGCGGCAGGCACTTCGATCATCACGCCCAGCACTGGGCGCTGGGTCAGTTCAAGCTCGGTGCACAGTTCATCGAGGCGCTGGCGGATGTGCAGCAGTTCGTCGACCTCACTGACCATTGGCAGCAGGATTCGGCAGCGCTCCAGCGGCGACACTTGCAGCAGGGCGCGCAGTTGCTGGTCCAGCAGTTCCGGGCGTACCTGGGCCATGCGAATGCCGCGCAGGCCCAGCACCGGGTTGGTCTCGAACGGCAGCGGCAAATAGTCGAGTTGCTTGTCGCCGCCGACGTCGATGGTGCGGATGATCACGGGCTTGTCGCCCATGGCGTCCAGCACGGCTTGATAGGCCTGGCGCTGCTCCTGCTCATCGGGCGCGGTGCGGCGGTCGACGAAGAGGAATTCGGTGCGCAGCAGGCCGACGCCATCGGCACCGTTCTCGAAGGCCAACTGGGCTTCGGCGCTGGAGGCGACGTTCGCCGCCACTTCAATCCGCACGCCATCCTGAGTACTGGCGGTGCCTTGAGCCTGTGCGTGTTGCTGCTGGCGCCGCAGTTTCTGGGCGTCGCGCAACTGGTGAACCTGGGCATGGCGCGCATCATCCGGCGTCAGTTCCAGGCGACCGTTGGCGGCATCCAGCACTACACGCTGGCCTTGGGGCACATCGAGCAACTCGGTGCCCAGCGCCACCACGCATGGCAAGCCTTTGCCCCGCGCCAGAATCGCTACATGAGAGGTCGCGCCACCCTCGGCCATGCAGATGCCGGCGGCGTGTTGCTTGCTCAGTTGCAGCAGGTCCGAGGGGGTCAATTCATGGGCAGACACGATAGCGCCCGCCGGCAATTGGAAACTCCAGGCCTCGCCCAGCAGCGCCCGCAGCACCCGTTGTTGCAAGTCACGCAGGTCGTTGGCGCGTTCGGCGAACAGCGGTTTGCCGAGGGCCAGCAATACCGCACATTGGGCCTGGATCGTATCGCGCCAGGCGTGAGTGGCGGCGCTGCCATGTTCGATGGCGGTGGTGGCGGCTTCCAGCAACGTCGGGTCTTCCAGCAGCGCCAGGTGGGCGGCGAAGATCTCTTCTTCCTCGATATCCTTGCGCTGGCGGGCCTGGTCCAGGGTGTGGCGGATTTCTGCGCGCACCTGCTCCAGGGCACTGTCCAGGCGCTGCAATTGTTCATCCGGGGCGTTGTTGCCCGGGTCCTCCGGCAGCTCGATTCCGTTCAAGCGCAACAGCGGGCCGCAGACCAGGCCCGGCGCGGCGCAGACGCCCTGCAGCACACCGGCTTCGGTATTCGCGCGGCGCGCAGCGACGGCCACCGGGGCGTGATGCGCTTCGCCAACCGCCACCGACAACGCGGCGATCAGCGCCTGGAGCGCGGCTTCACAATCTTTGCCGCGACAGGTGACCTGCACCTCGTCCTGCTCGCCAATTCCCAGCCCCATCAAGCCGATCAAGCTGTCGCACGACGCCGTCTTGCCGGCGAAATGCAGCTGCGACTGGCTGCTGAAATCCTGCGCCGTCTTGCGGACCAATGCGGCGGGGCGCGCATGCAGGCCGCCACGGTGGGTGATGCGAATCGTCGCGCTGGTTTCGGTGATCGACTCATCAATCACTTTCGCGGCCCCGGCCAAACGCGCCACCACATGCAGCAGCGGTTCGCCGACCTTCACCGATTTCAGGGTGACCGGCTGCAGCTCAAACAACTCGCTGTTGGTCAGGATGATCAGGCTGACCAGGCTTTTGCACTGCCGCGCAATCAGGTCCAGGTCAAACTGCACCAGCGCCTGGCCCTGGCTGACCCGCGCGCCTTGCTTGACCAGCAACGCAAAGCCTTCGCCATTCAATTCCACGGTGTCGATGCCCACGTGCATCAGCAGTTCTGCGCCGTTATCGGCACGAATGGTCAGCGCATGCCCGGTGCGGGCGACATGGAGAATCACGCCGTCGCACGGCGCATGCAGGCAATCGTTGAGCGGGTCGATGGCAATGCCGTCGCCCATGGCGCCACTGGCGAACACTTCGTCGGGAACGTTGCCCAGGGTCAGCACCGGCCCGCTGAGGGGGGCGCTGAGGGTGAGGTCTTTATTGTTGTGGGACATGGGCACGGTACTCATCAGGAAAACACGGCAAACGACTCAGTGAGTGCGGGTAACTTTGCTCAGGTGGCGCGGCTGGTCCGGGTCCATGCCTCGGGCGACCGCCAGGCCGGCGGCCATCACGTAGAAGCTCTGGATCGCCAGGATCGGGTCCAGGGCCGGGTGTTCGGCGCGGCTTAGTGTCAGGTCGCGTTCGGCGATGTCGTCGGGGGCGGCCAGCAGCACGCGGGCGCCGCGCTGGCGCATGTCGGCGGCCAGACTCAGCAGGCCGGCTTGCTCGGGGCCGCGCGGGGCGAAGACCAGCAGCGGGTAGTTGTCGTCGATCAGGGCCATCGGGCCATGGCGCACCTCGGCGCTGCTGAAGGCTTCGGCCTGGATCGCCGAGGTTTCCTTGAGCTTGAGCGCGGCTTCCTGGGCGATGGCAAAGCCGGCGCCACGGCCGATCACCATCAGTTGCTGGCAATCGCGCAGGGCATTGATGGCCACGCTCCAGTCTTGCCTGGCGGCTTCACGCAAACCGTCGGGCAAGGCCTGGCAGGCTTGCAACAATTGAGCTTCCTGGTTCCAGTGGCCGATCAATTGGGCACTGGCACTCAGGGTGGCGATAAAGCTTTTGGTGGCGGCAACGCTTTGCTCTGGCCCGGCACACAGCGGCACGTGGAATTCGCAGGCGGCTTCCAGTGGCGAGTCTTCGGCGTTGACCATCGAGATGCTCAAGGCGCCGCGCTTGCGCAACAGGCGCAGGCTGTTGACCAGGTCCGGGCTTTGCCCCGACTGGGAGAAACCGAACGCCACTTGCCCGCTGACTTTGAGCGGCGATTGCAGCATGGTCACCACCGACATTGGCAACGACGCCACCGGAATCCCCAGATGTTGCATGGTCAGGTAGGCGAAGTAACTGGCGGCGTGGTCCGAGCTGCCACGGGCGATGGTCATCGCCACTTGCGGTGGCTGGCGACGCAGGCGGCCGGCGACTTCCACCAGCAGCGGGTCCAGGCGTTGCAGTTGAGCCTCGACGGCCTCGCAGGAGGCCAGGGCCTCTTCAAGCATTTTTGAAGTCAATGGTTTCTCCTTCGACCATTACGTCGGTGAGGTGCAGGGAGCGGTCCAGGCGCACGCAGTCGGCAAAGCTGCCGGGCTGCAGGCGACCGCGTTCTTCCAGGCCCAGATAGTCCGCAGGAAATTGCGACAGGCGTTGTGAGGCTTCGCTGATCGGCAGGCCGATCTTCACCAGGTTGCGCAGCGCCTGGTCCATGGTCAGGGTGCTGCCGGCCAGCGTTCCATCGGCCAGGCGCACGCCGCCCAGGCACTTGGTCACGGTGTGGCTGCCCAGCTTGTATTCACCGTCGGGCATGCCGGCGGCGGCGGTGGAATCGGTGACGCAGTACAGGCATGGGATCGAACGCAAAGCCACGCGCATGGCGCCAGGGTGCACGTGCAACAGGTCGGGAATCAGCTCGGCGTATTTGGCGTGGGCCAGCGCCGCGCCGACAATCCCGGGCTCGCGGTGATGCAGCGGGCTCATGGCGTTGTACAAGTGGGTGAAGCTGGTGGCGCCCGCAGCCAGCGCGGCAACGCCTTCTTCATAGCTGCCCAGGGTGTGACCGATCTGCATGCGCACGCCACGTTCGCTCAAGGCGCGGATCAGGCCGTCATGGCCGGCAATTTCCGGGGCAATGGTGATCACCCGGATCGGCGCCAGTCGCAGGTATTCTTCGACTTCGGCCATCAAGGCGGTGTGG
This sequence comes from Pseudomonas sp. A125, assembly GCF_055409485.1. Classification (NCBI taxonomy): domain Bacteria; kingdom Pseudomonadati; phylum Pseudomonadota; class Gammaproteobacteria; order Pseudomonadales; family Pseudomonadaceae; genus Pseudomonas; species Pseudomonas sp. A125. The sequence continues at coordinate 300,822 of NZ_JBUZVP010000006.1, read as the reverse complement.
GCGAAATTCGGCTGTGCACCGAGTTTTCCCGGGTTGATGTAGGGACCTTCCAGGTGCACGCCCAGCACCCGGGCGGTGCCGGTCGGGCGGCTTTCGCAATAGGTGCCGATTTCGCCGAGCACGCGGGAAATTTCATCCACCGGCGCGGTCATGGTGGTGGCCAGCAGCGAGGTGGTGCCAAACCGCACGTGGGTGCGGGTGATGGTCTGGAACGCATCGGCGCCTTCCATGATGTCTTTGCCGCCACCGCCGTGCACGTGCAGGTCGATAAAGCCAGGCAGCAAGTACGGCAGGTCGTTGTCGGCCGGGTCGCACGGGTTGCCTTCAACGGCTGTCACCTTGCCGTGCTGGTGCACCAGGCGGCCGCGAATCCAGCCGTGTGGCGTGAGGATATTGTCTTCGGACATGGGCAGTTCTCTAAATTCGCAGTTCAGCGGAATAGTCGTGGCGGCGCAGCTCTGCGACGAAGTCGTAGTAGTCGTTGCGGCAGTAGGTGTCGGTGATTTCAATCGGGGTGTTGTCGGCGGTGTAGCCCACCCGGGTCATCAGCAGCATGGCGGTGCCGGGCGCGATGCCCACCAGGGCCGCGAACTCGTCCGAGGCGTTGATCGCCTGGATGTGCTGCAGGGCGCGCACGATGGGCTTGCCGATGCTTTCCAGGTATTCGTAGAGCGAGTTGCCGATGGCCTGCGGATGCGGGAGGACGGAGGCGGGCATGGCGGTCATTTCAATCGCCATCACCGTGTCGTCGGCCTTACGCAAGCGCTTGAGCCGCGCGACCTTGTCGGCAGGCGACAGGCCCAGGCGGATCAATTCTTCATGGGTAGGTTGGGTGATGTCGCGCTCCAGCCACTGGGACGTCGGCACAAACCCCTTGAGCCGGAGCATTTCGCTGAAGCCCGAGAGGCGCGACAGCGGCTGTTCCAGGCGGGGTGTGATGAAGGTTCCGGAGCCTTGGCTGCGACGGATCAGGCCTTGTTCGAACAGCACTTCCAGCGCTTTGCGGGCGGTCACCCGGGAAATGCCCAGTTGCTCGCTGAGGGCGCGTTCCGAGGGCAATGCCTGCTCGGATTTCCACTGGCCGGCATGAATCGCGGCTTCGAGGTTGCGGGCCAGTTGCAGGTACAGCGGCGTCGATTGTTTCTCGTCGGGGCGCAGGGCCAGGATGGGGTTCATCGTGTCGGTTTCCGATGCGGTTATTGGAGTGTTGTCGCCCGGTAGTGATCGCAAGCTAATACCACTTAAATACCATGTCAATGCAGCGAAAACGGTGCAGGCGAGCGTTTGCGGGCGCCTTAATAGTGCGCCAGTTGAAGTGGTATTAGAGAGGTCTTTCTTTCGGGCAGAAGCGCGCAGCTTGCCGGGGTGAACTGGTATTCACCGGCAAGCCACCCACGGGGCGGGAATTTTTTTTGAATTATTTTACGAGGGGCGGGAAATTACGGGCGAATCTCGATCATCGTGCCGTCTTTCACCAGGTTCCAGACTTCGCGCATGTCGACATTGCGCATGCCGATGCAACCGTCGGTCCAGTCCAGGGTGTGGAACAGTTCTTCGGGGTAGTCCTCGGCGTCGGGGGTGCCGTGGATCATGATCATGCTGCCGGGCTTGACCCCTTCGCGGCGGGCGCGGGCGGCGTCGCTGATATTGGGGTAGGAGATGTGCATGGCCAGGTTGAAGCGGTCGCTGGTCTTGCGCCAGTCGATCCAGTAGAAGCCTTCCGGCGTTCGGCGGTCGCCTTCCATCAGCTTGGTGCCCTTGGGGTTTCTGCCCAGGGAGATGCGGTAGGTCTTGAGGGGCTTGCCGTCGTTGATCAGTTGCAACTGATGGACGGACTTGAGCACCAGGATTTTCTCGACGGGTTTGCCGCCCAGGATCAGTTGGGTGGAGGCTGGCGACAGCGTGGCAAACGACAGGCAGATCAGAGCAAGCAACCAACGCATTAAAACGGTATCCCCTGGAAAGACTACGTGCCGCCCGGATTGTTATTTGGCCAGCTGTTTGAGCGGCGGCACCGACTCGCTGCGCACCGGATACGACTGTTGCCTGCGGTCAGCAAAAAAGCATTCTAAGGTACGCCCGACCGTGCGGAAAGCCAGCTCGGACCAAGGGATGTCGGCTTCATCGAATAAGCGCACTTCGAGGCTTTCGGGGCCTGCAGCAAAGTCCAGGTCGATCAGTTCGGCGCGGTAGAAAATATGCACCTGGCTGATGTGCGGCACGTCGATCAGGGTATAGATGCTCAGGTTGCGCACCCGGGCGCAGGCTTCTTCCATGGTCTCGCGCATGGCGGCCTGCTCGACGGTCTCGCCGTTCTCCATGAAGCCTGCGGGCAGGGTCCAGAAACCCAGGCGCGGCTCGATGGCACGGCGGCACAGCAGCACCTGCTCACCCCACACCGGCACGGTGCCCGCGACGATATTGGGGTTCTGATAGTGAATAGTCTGACAGTGATCGCAAACATAACGCAGGCGTGCGTCGCCTTCGGGAATGCGCTGGGTGACCGGTTTACCGCACTGGCTGCAGAAGTTCATGCTGGGGTTCCTGGAGAGTGCGCCTATCTTGGCGTGACCGGGTATGGCCTGCAAGTTGTCGTTTAGCGACATGGCCAGGGTTTTGGGGTTGGGCGGGCGCAAGGTTTGGTGCATGATGCAAGGTAGCCAACAGACCGAGATGACTCATGCTGGACGAGCTACTTCGCCGGGTAAGCAATCATACGCCACGCACGCTGGAGACCGACGGTCGTTTCCCGGAAGCGGCGGTACTGGTGCCCATCACCCGCAGTGACGAACCCGAGCTGATCCTGACCTTGCGCGCCAGTGGGTTATCGACCCATGGCGGCGAAGTGGCGTTCCCCGGCGGGCGCCGCGACCCTGACGATCCGGACCTGATATTCACCGCCCTGCGCGAAGCCGAAGAAGAAATCGGCCTACCGCCGGGGCTGGTGGAAGTGATTGGCCCGTTGAGCCCGCTGATTTCCCTGCACGGTATCCGTGTCACGCCGTATGTAGGCGTTATCCCCGATTATGTTGAATACCTGGCCAACGACGCCGAGATAGCTGCTGTTTTCAGCGTGCCCCTGGAGTTTTTTCGCCAGGACCCGCGCGAACATACTCACCGTATCGATTACCAGGGCCGCAGTTGGTATGTGCCCAGCTATCGGTTTGGCGAGTACAAGATCTGGGGCCTGACGGCGATCATGATCGTCGAGCTGATCAACCTGCTCTATGACGATGCCGACATCAGCCTGCATCGCCCGCCGAAAAGCTTCATCAATACCTAAGAGCCAGATGGCCATTGTTCCCTGCCGTGAGGATCCACCTATGAAATACCGCCTGGGCGACGCCCGAGTCGAAACCCATCCGAACAGCTGGGTGGCCCCCAATGCCACGCTGGTGGGGAAGGTCAAGCTTGCGGAGGGCGCCAACGTCTGGTTCAACGCGGTGTTGCGCGGCGACAACGAACTGATCCTGATCGGCAAGAACAGCAACGTGCAGGACGGCAGCGTGATGCACACCGACATGGGTTACCCGCTGACCCTCGGCACCGGCGTGACTATCGGCCACAACGCCATGCTGCATGGCTGCACCGTCGACGATTACAGCCTGATTGGCATCAATGCGGTGATCCTCAACGGCGCGAAGATCGGCAAGCACTGCATCATCGGCGCCAATTCGCTGATCGGTGAAGGCAAGGAAATTCCCGACGGTTCGCTGGTGATGGGCTCGCCGGGCAAGGTGGTGCGGGAGCTGACCGATGTGCAGAAGAAGATGCTCGAGGCCAGCGCAGCGCACTATGTGCATAACTCCCAGCGGTATGCCCGTGATCTGGTTGAGCAGGAAGAATGAACCCGGTAGAACGACCCGTCGCCTCGCCCTGCGTGAGCATTTGCGCGCTGGATGACGATGATATCTGCACTGGCTGCCAGCGGACGGTGGATGAAATCACCCGCTGGAGCCGCATGGACAACACCGAGCGCCGGGTGGTGTTGGGGTTGTGCCATGAGCGGGCGAAGGCGAGTGGGCTGCTTTGGATGATTCCTGGGAAGTCCGGCGCCTGACCTGATGCCATCGCGGGCAAGCCCGCTCCCACATTTTGAACTGTGAATACATCTGAATGTGGGAGATGGCTTGCCTGCGATAGGGCCCTCTCAGACGACATATTTCGAAATGTGAAGTACCCTGTGCCCCTTGTTCACAGGTCCCTCGCCCCATGTTCTTCCTGATTGCCTACATCAGCAGCGTCGTGCTGATCAATTTCGCTTTTTCCACCGCCCCGCACCTGGACGTCATCTGGTCTGCCTGGGGCGGCTTGGTGTTTGTCCTGCGGGACATGGTGCAAACCCGCTTCGGCCATGGCGCGATTATCGCCATGCTGGCGGCGCTGGTGCTGTCCTATATTACCTCCGACCCTTCCATCGCCCTGGCCAGCGCCACGGCGTTCGCGGTGTCCGAGTGCATCGACTGGCTGGTGTTCAGCATTACCAAGCGCCCGCTCCACGACCGCCTGTGGATAAGTTCGGCGCTGAGCATTCCCCTCGATACCTTTATCTTTTTCGGCCTGATCGGCGCGCTCACGCCTGCCGTGGCCGGCACCGCCCTGGTCTCGAAATTCGCCGGGGTTACCGTGGTGTGGCTAGCCATGGCCTGGCGTTTGCGGCGCCAGCGCGTCGCCAACTGAAGCCAATCTTTACAGTTCATGTAAAATGCCGGCCTTTCTCCCCATGATCCGCTCCCCTGAGGACCTGAGATGACCCGAATCGGAACTCCATTGTCGCCAACCGCGACCCGCGTAATGCTGTGTGGCTGCGGTGAGCTGGGCAAGGAAGTGGTAATCGAGCTGCAACGCCTGGGCGTTGAAGTGATTGCCGTGGATCGCTACGCCAACGCGCCGGCCATGCAGGTTGCCCATCGCAGCCACGTGATCAACATGCTCGATGGCGCCGCCCTGCGTGCCGTGATCGAAGCCGAAAAGCCGCACTTCATCGTGCCGGAAATCGAAGCGATCGCCACCGCCACCCTGGTGGAGCTGGAAGCCGAAGGCTTCACCGTGATCCCTACCGCCCGCGCGACGTTGCTGACCATGAACCGCGAAGGCATCCGTCGCCTGGCCGCTGAAGAGCTGGACTTGCCGACCTCGCCGTACCACTTCGCCGACACCTTCGAGGACTACAGCAAGGCCGTCACCGACCTGGGCTTCCCGTGCGTGGTCAAGCCGGTGATGAGTTCGTCGGGCAAGGGCCAGAGCCTGCTGCGCAGTGCCGACGATGTGCAAAAAGCCTGGGATTACGCCCAGGAAGGCGGCCGTGCCGGCAAGGGCCGGGTGATCATCGAAGGCTTTATCGACTTCGACTACGAAATCACCCTGCTGACCGTGCGCCACATCGGCGGCACTACCTTCTGCGCGCCAGTCGGTCACCGTCAGGAGAAAGGCGACTACCAGGAATCCTGGCAGCCACAGGCCATGAGCCCGGTTGCCCTGGCGGAATCCGAGCGCGTTGCCAAAGCCGTGACCGAGGCCTTGGGTGGCCGCGGTCTGTTTGGCGTTGAGCTGTTTATCAAGGGTGATCAGGTGTGGTTCAGCGAAGTGTCGCCGCGCCCCCATGACACTGGCCTGGTGACCCTGATTTCCCAGGACTTGTCGCAGTTCGCCCTGCATGCGCGGGCAATTCTTGGCCTGCCAATCCCGTTGATCCGTCAGTTCGGGCCTTCGGCGTCGGCGGTGATCCTGGTGGAGGGGCAGTCGACCCAGACGGCTTTTTCCAACCTGGGTGCAGCCTTGAGCGAGCCGGATACGGCGTTGCGTCTGTTTGGCAAGCCGCAAGTGAACGGCCAGCGCCGTATGGGCGTGGCGTTGGCGCGGGATGAGTCGATTGAGGCTGCCCGGGCTAAAGCTACCCGTGCTTCGAAGGCGGTTGTTGTAGAGCTGTAACCGAGTCGCGCCCATCGCGGGCAAGCCCGGCTCCCACAGGGAAATGCATTTTAAATGTGGGAGCCGGGCTTGCCCGCGATGGCGGTCTATCAGCTAACGCGATTCAAGTCGTTATTGCGCGTCTCTTTCAGGCACAAGACAGCAATCAAGCTGATCACCGCTGCCGCCGACACATACCCGCCCACATAACTCAAACCGCCCATCGCCACCAGCTTGGTTGCGAAGAACGGTGCGGCCGATGCACCCACAATCCCGCCCAGGTTATACGCCGCCGAAGCGCCGGTATAACGCACGCGGGTCGGGAACAGTTCCGGCAACATCGCGCCCATCGGGGCAAATGTCACGCCCATCAAAAACAGCTCCAGCGCCAGGAACAGCGCCACGGCCCAGGTTGAACCGTGGGTCAGCAGCGGTTCCATGGTGAAACCGGAGAGGATGGTCAGGATCGCCCCCACAATCAGCACCGGCTTACGCCCGTAACGGTCGCTTGCCCACGCCGCCAGCGGTGTCGCCGCGCCCATGAACAGCACCGCGAAGCACAGCAGGCCGAGGAAGGTCTCACGGCTGTAGCCCAGCGTGGACACGCCGTAGCTCAGTGAAAACGCTGTGGTGATATAGAACAGCGCATAACACACCACCATCGACGCGGCGCCCAGCAGCACCGGCAGCCAATGCTGGCTGAACAGTTCCACCAGCGGCACCTTTACCGGCGCCTCTTTAGCCACGGCATTCGCGAACACCGGGGTTTCATGCAGCTTGAGCCGCGCATACAGGCCGACCATCACCAGCGCCGCGCTGAGGATGAACGGAATGCGCCAGCCCCAACTGCGGAACTGCTCGTCATTCAGGTTCATGGCCAGGATCAGGAACAGCCCGTTAGCCGCCAAAAAGCCAATCGACGGGCCCAGTTGCGGGAACATGCCGAACCAGGCGCGTTTGCCTTTCGGTGCGTTCTCGGTGGCCAGTAACGCCGCGCCACCCCATTCGCCGCCAAGCCCGAGGCCCTGGCCGAAGCGCAGCACGCAGAGCAGGATCGGCGCCCAGGCCCCGATGCTGTCGTAACCGGGCAGCAAGCCGATCAGCGTGGTGCACACGCCCATCAGCAGCAAGGAGGCGACCAGTGTCGACTTGCGGCCGATCCGGTCACCGAAATGACCGAACAGCGCCGAACCCAGTGGCCGCGCGATAAACGCGATACCGAAGGTCAGGAACGAGGCAAGCATCTGCGCCGTGCCGGAGGTTTGCGGGAAGAACACGGGGCCGATCACCAGGGCAGCGGCGGTCGCGTAGATATAGAAGTCGTAGAACTCGATGGCGGTGCCGATGATGCTCGCGGTAGCGACCCGGGCCGTCGAGTTGGTCGGGGCGGCGGTCGCCGACTCGTTATAGGTGGTGCTCATTGAGGTATCCCTGACGGTCATTGCGCGTTTGAACGCGGATTATTATTGGTCGAACACCCGTGGATCAGGGTTGCGCGCGGGGCGGCTCGGGATGGGAGCACGCACCGGTCAGACACAACATGGCGGCGCCTGCCCCTGTAGGAGCGAGCTTAACGATAACACGGGGAACCTGACAGCCAGCGCCACTCTGAGGTTTTTCGCGAGCAAGCGCGTTCCTACAGGTACCAGATCAGTACCTTGGCCACACGGTTGTCCTCGGTTTCGAGGATTTCCAGGCGGTAGCGGCCGATTTTCAGGCATACGGCGCAGTCCGGGATGGTCTCCAGCGCTTCGGTCACCAGGCCGTTGAGGGTCTTGGGGCCGTCGCTGGGCAGGTGCCAGCCGAGGGTTTTGTTCAAGTCACGAATCGAGGCGGCGCCGTCGATCACGTAGCGGCCATCCGGTTGCGGCTGGATGTGCGGGTTGTCGAGGTGGTGCTCGCTTTCGAACTCACCGACGATTTCTTCAAGAATGTCTTCCAGGGTCACGATGCCCAGCACTTCTCCGTATTCGTCCACCACCATGCCCAGGCGGCGTTGTTGTTTGTGGAAGTTCAGCAATTGCAGTTGCAGCGGCGTGCTTTCCGGGACGAAGTAGGGCTCGTGGCAGGCTTCCAGCAGCGCTTCCTTGGTCAGGCTGGCGTTGGGCAGCAGGTGGCGGACCTGCCGAGTGTTGAGCACCGCTTCGACCTGGTTGATATCGCTGTGGAACACCGGCAACCGGGTGCGCGTGGAAACCCGCAGTTGCTCGATGATTTCTTCTATCGAGTCATCCAGGTTGATGCCGTCCACTTCGCTGCGGGGCACCAGGATGTCATTCACGGTGATGTTGTCCAGCGCGTGGATGCCCGGCATGCCCGGGGCGCGGGAGTTGGGCGTTTCGGCTTGCGGTTCGTCGTCGTGGTCCGGCTGCGGCTCGTCGCTGTGCTTGACCAGGCCGGGCTTGCGGGCGAACGGGCGCAACAGCAACAGGCTGACGCCGTTGAGCAACCAGGCCAGCGGGTAAAGGATTTTCAGCGGCACGTTCAGCAGCGTATTGCCGAAGCCGAGGATGGTTTGCGGGTGGCGAGTGGCCAGGATTCGCGGCAGGTAATCGGCCAGCACCAGCAGGGTTGCGCTGGAGATCACCCAGCCGAGCCACGGGCCGTTTTCCGCCCAGGCGTAGATCGCCAGCAGGGTGCAGAGAATCACCACCACCGAACGGCACAGGGTGTTGCACAGGATCAGGCTGTTGCGCGGGAAGTTCAGGCGGGTGGCGGCTTTGTCACCCTGGCGGGTGCCGGGGCGCAGTGCCAGCAAATGTTGCTGGGCGGCTTCGATGGCGGTAAACAGCGCCGACCATAAAACCAGCAAGGCTACTACCGCAAGCATCGGCCCCAAGGGCAAGTTGTCCATGTTGGCTGCCCGTTAGATATGCAGGATGTATTCGCGAACCAGCTTGCTGCCGAAATAGGCCAGCATCAGCAGGCAAAAACCGGCCAGGGTCCAGCGGATCGCCTTGTGCCCGCGCCAGCCAAGGTGGTTGCGGCCCCACAGCAATACGCTGAACACCACCCAGGCCAGGCACGCCAGCAGGGTTTTGTGCACCAGGTGCTGGGCGAACAGGTTCTCGACGAACAGCCAGCCAGAGATCAGCGACAGCGACAACAGCGTCCAGCCGGCCCAGAGGAAGCCGAACAGCAGGCTTTCCATGGTTTGCAGCGGCGGGAAGTTCTTGATCAGCCCGGACGGGTGCTTGTGCTTGAGCTGGTGGTCTTGCAACAGCAGCAGCAAAGCCTGGAACACCGCGATGGTGAACATGCCGTAGGCGAGGATCGACAACAGGATGTGCGCGAGGATGCCCGGCTCTTCATCAATGACCTGCACGGTGCCGGTCGGGGTGAATTGCGCCAGCAGCACCGTCAGCACCCCGAGCGGGAACAACAGCACCAGCAGGTTCTCCACCGGGATCCGGTAGCAGGCCATCAGCGTCAGCGCGATCACTGCTGCGGCAATCAGGCTGGCGGCGCTGAAAAAATCCAGGCCCAGGCCGACCGGCGTCATCAAGTGCGTGAACAGGCTGGCCGCGTGGGCCAGCAGGGCGAGGACGCCAAGGCCTACCAACAGGCGTTTGTCGGCCTTGGCGCCTTGGGCCAGACGAGTGCCCTGATAGAGGGTCGCAGCGGCATACAAGATGGCGGCGGCGAGGCTGGGTAGCAAACTGGGTGACAAAGGGAGCATAAATCCTGTTAAGCAGGCCCGAAAGGCGCTGAGTTTGGCATACCCCTGCGTAACACGAAAGACTCTCAGGCCAGACAGCGGGTGTGCATGGCGGCAGTCTTCGCTATAATCCGCGACCTGCCCACGCCGCAGGCTCGCCGAGCGCTGTTTTTAATAGCGATTTACCACAGCCTGGGCCGCCATTACCTCGGTCTACCAACGCATTTCGATGAATAGGGCCTGAAAGGATCGCGCATGTTTGAAAATCTGACTGACCGTCTCTCGCAGACGCTGCGCCATGTCACCGGCAAGGCCAAGCTGACCGAGGACAATATTAAAGACACCCTGCGTGAAGTGCGCATGGCGTTGCTGGAAGCCGACGTCGCCTTGCCGGTGGTGAAGGACTTCGTCAACTCGGTCAAAGAGCGCGCGGTGGGCACCGAAGTGTCCCGCAGCCTGACCCCGGGCCAGGCGTTTGTGAAGATCGTCCAGGCCGAACTCGAAAGCCTGATGGGCGCGGCCAACGAAGATTTGAACCTCAGCGCCGTGCCGCCAGCCGTTGTGCTGATGGCCGGCCTGCAAGGTGCGGGCAAGACCACCACCGCCGGCAAGCTGGCGCGCTTCCTTAAAGAGCGCAAGAAGAAGTCGGTGATGGTGGTGTCTGCGGACGTTTACCGTCCTGCGGCGATTAAGCAGCTGGAAATGCTCGCGGGCGAAGTAGGCGTAACCTTCTTCCCGTCCGACCTGAGCCAGAAGCCGGTCGATATTGCCCAGGCGGCTATTAAAGAAGCCAAGCTGAAATTCATCGACGTGGTTATCGTCGATACCGCCGGTCGCCTGCACATCGATGAAGAGATGATGGGCGAGATCAAGGCGCTGCATGCCGCGATCAACCCGGTAGAAACCCTGTTTGTGGTCGACGCCATGACCGGCCAGGATGCGGCCAACACCGCCAAGGCCTTTGGCGATGCGCTGCCGTTGACCGGTGTGATCCTGACCAAGGTCGACGGCGACGCCCGTGGCGGTGCAGCACTGTCCGTTCGTGCGATTACCGGCAAGCCGATCAAGTTCATCGGTATGGGCGAGAAGAGCGACGCGCTCGAGCCGTTCCACCCCGAGCGGATCGCCTCGCGTATCCTTGGCATGGGCGACGTGCTCAGCCTGATCGAGCAAGCTGAAGCGACCCTCGACAAGGACAAAGCCGAGAAGCTGGCTAAAAAGTTGAAGAAGGGCAAGGGCTTCGACCTCGAAGACTTCCGTGACCAACTGCAACAGATGAAGAACATGGGCGGCCTTGGCGGCCTGATGGACAAGCTGCCGAACATGGGCGGTGTGAACCTGGCGCAAATGGGCAATGCCCAGGGTGCGGCAGAGAAGCAGTTCAAGCAGATGGAAGCCATCATCAATTCCATGACCCCGGCCGAGCGCCGCGACCCTGAGCTGATCAGTGGTTCGCGCAAACGTCGGATCGCCATGGGTTCCGGCACCCAAGTGCAGGACATCGGTCGCTTGATCAAGCAGCACAAGCAGATGCAGAAGATGATGAAGAAGTTCTCCGCAAAAGGCGGAATGGCCAAGATGATGCGCGGCATGGGCGGTATGTTGCCCGGCGGCGGCATGCCGAAAATGTAAAGAATTCGAGCAAAAGTTCGCTTTTGCTCCGACCCGCAGGGATGCGGGATCTCCAGCAAACCCGCACTTGGCGGGAGCTGACTGGCCGTTTTAACCGACGGCTCTATAGCAGATCTGAATGGCACGCTGATAGGCGCCAGAAAAAGACATTTGCAAAATTCCGGATATTCCTTAGAATATGCGGCCTTTCGGGCACCTATGCCCGCTGTGCATTTAGATTTGCAGCACCGACTACAGGAACGATGTTCACATGCTAACAATCCGTCTTGCCCTTGGCGGCTCCAAAAAGCGCCCGTTTTACCACTTGACCGTAACCGACAGCCGCAACCCGCGCGACGGTTCGCACAAGGAACAGGTTGGTTTCTTCAACCCTGTTGCTCGTGGTCAAGAAGTTCGTCTGTCCGTGAACCAAGAGCGCGTAGCCTACTGGCTGAGCGTTGGTGCACAACCTTCTGAGCGCGTTGCTCAGTTGTTGAAGGATGCATCTAAGGCTGCGGCCTGAGCAATATGAACGCGACGCCAGCGGTTGCTGATGATTTGATCGTTATCGGCAAGATTTATTCTGTTCATGGCGTTCGCGGCGAAGTGAAGGTGTATTCCTTTACTGATCCGACTGAAAACCTGTTGCAGTACAAGACCTGGACGCTCAAGCGCGAAGGTAGTGTGAAACAGGTAGAGCTGGTCAGTGGACGCGGGAGCGACAAGTTCCTGGTCGCAAAGCTCAAGGGTCTTGATGATCGTGAAGAAGCTCGTCTTCTGGCCGGTTATGAGATCTGCGTGCCGCGCAACCTGTTCCCTGAATTGACCGACGGCGAGTACTACTGGTACCAGCTGGAAGGTCTGAAGGTTATTGATCAACTCGGGCAATTGTTCGGGAAAATCGATCATCTTCTGGAAACCGGCGCCAATGATGTAATGGTGGTCAAGCCTTGCGCTGGCAGCCTGGATGATCGCGAACGCCTGTTGCCCTATACCGAGCAATGCGTGTTGGCCGTCGACCTGGCAGCGGGCGAGATGAAGGTGGAATGGGACGCGGACTTCTAAACGTGGCTAATTTGCGCGTAGAAGTGATCAGTTTGTTTCCCGAGATGTTCTCCGCCATCAGCGAGTACGGCATCACCAGTCGGGCGGTGAAACAGGGGCTCTTGCAGCTGACCTGTTGGAACCCGCGAGACTACACGACGGATCGACATCACACTGTGGACGATCGCCCATTTGGCGGTGGCCCGGGCATGGTGATGAAGATCAAGCCCCTGGAAGACGCGTTGGTTCAGGCCAAGGCAGCTGCCGGGGAGAAGGCGAAGGTAATTTACCTGTCCCCTCAAGGCCGTCAGCTGAATCAGTCGGCGGTGCGCGAGTTGGCGAATCAGGCAAGCTTAATCCTGATTGCCGGTCGCTATGAAGGCATTGACGAGCGTTTTATTGACGCTCATGTCGATGAAGAGTGGTCGATTGGGGACTATGTCCTGTCTGGCGGCGAGCTGCCGGCGATGGTCCTGATAGATGCGGTTACACGACTGCTGCCTGGAGCTTTAGGGCATGCGGACTCCGCGGAGGAAGATTCCTTCACGGATGGTTTGCTGGATTGCCCGCACTACACCCGACCGGAGGTGTATGCGGATCAGCGTGTTCCCGACGTATTGCTAAGTGGCAATCACGCACACATCCGGCGTTGGCGTTTACAGCAGTCCCTCGGGCGGACCTATGAACGACGCGCCGATCTTCTGGAAAGCCGCTCGCTTTCTGGAGAAGAGAAGAAGCTGCTCGAGGAATACATCCTCGGGCGGGACGATAGTTAACAACGTATCGATGGTAGGTCCGATGACTTACCTTAGGAGCACAGCATGACTAACAAAATCATCCTTGCACTCGAAGCAGAGCAGATGACCAAAGAGATCCCTACCTTTGCCCCGGGCGACACTATTGTCGTTCAGGTGAAAGTGAAGGAAGGCGACCGTTCGCGTCTGCAAGCGTTCGAAGGCGTGGTAATCGCCAAGCGTAACCGTGGTGTGAACAGTGCTTTCACTGTTCGTAAAATCTCCAACGGTGTTGGCGTAGAGCGTACTTTCCAGACCTACAGCCCGCAAATCGACAGCATGGCCGTTAAACGTCGCGGTGACGTACGTAAAGCCAAGCTGTACTACCTGCGTGACCTGTCCGGTAAAGCAGCTCGCATCAAGGAAAAACTGGCTTAAGTCCAGCTTCCCGATGCAGAAAAAAGCAGCCTACGGGCTGCTTTTTTGTGCCCGCGATTTGAGCGGTCGCGATAGGATCTATCGACATTACCTTTTCCTGCTTGAGCCCCCATGCCTGCCATTGACCACCCACAGATAGACCGCTTCCTCGATGCCCTCTGGCTGGAAAAAGGCCTGTCCGACAACACCCGCCAGGCCTACCGCAGCGACCTGGCGTTGTTCAATGGCTGGCTACAGGAGAAAAACCGCGAGCTGCTCGACGCCGGTCGCGAGCTGATCCTCGACCACCTGTCCTGGCGCCTGGAGCAAAACTACAAACCCCGCTCCACTGCGCGTTTTCTCTCGGGCGTACGTGGCTTCTATCGCTACCTGCTGCGGGAAAAGCTGATCGCTATCGACCCAACCCTGCAAATTGATATGCCGCAGTTGGGCCGGCCATTGCCCAAATCCCTGTCGGAAGCCGACGTCGAAGCCTTGCTGGCCGCGCCCGACTTGAGCGAAGCCATCGGCCAGCGCGACCGCGCCATGCTCGAAGTGCTTTATGCCTGCGGTCTGCGTGTCACCGAACTGATCAGCCTGACCCTGGAACAGGTCAACCTGCGCCAGGGTGTATTGCGCGTGATGGGCAAGGGCAGCAAGGAGCGCCTGGTACCGATGGGCGAAGAGGCGATCGTGTGGATCGAACGCTATATGCGCGACGCCCGCAGCGAGTTGCTCAACGGTCGCCCCAGTGATGTGCTGTTCCCCAGCCAGCGCGGTGAGCAAATGACTCGCCAGACCTTCTGGCATCGCATCAAGCACCAGGCCAAGGTCGCGGGCATCGGCAAATCGCTGTCGCCCCACACGTTGCGCCATGCCTTCGCCACCCATTTGCTCAACCACGGCGCAGATTTGCGTGTGGTTCAAATGCTCTTGGGCCACAGCGACTTATCCACCACCCAGATCTACACCCACGTGGCGCGGGCACGTTTGCAGGACATGCACGCCAAGCACCACCCCCGGGGATGAAAATCACGCCGCAAAAGGCCCAATTTCCCCGCGACTGGCTGCCCTGCGGCCCAACTGTGGTAGGCTTTGCCGGTTCGCAAAGGGGACGGCCCCAACCCGTGTTTGAAGATCGGTGTTCCTGCTCCCGTCCCTGCATCTGCCTTCAGGAGTTCCCATGCGCTTGACCCAGATTTTTGCCATCGCAGCCATTGCGTTGGTCTCAACCTTTGCCGTCGCCGACGACGCCGCAGAGAAGACAATCCGCAAGAGCCTGGAAGCCCTCCAGCTCGACACCCCGATTGAAAGCATCAGCGTCAGCCCGATGGCCGGCCTGTATGAAGTCAAGCTCAAGGGCAGCCGCGTGCTGTACGCCAGCGCCGATGGCCAGTACATCGTCCAGGGCTACCTGTTCCAGTTGAAAGACGGCAAGCCGGTGAACCTCACCGAGAAAGCCGAACGACTGGGCGTATCCAAGCTGATCAATGGCATTCCGGTTGCAGAAACCGTGGTGTACCCGGCCATCGGCGAAACCAAGACCCACATCACCGTGTTCACCGACACCACCTGCCCGTACTGCCACAAGCTGCACGCCGAAGTGCCTGAGCTGAACAAGCTCGGCGTTGAAGTGCGCTACGTGGCGTTCCCGCGCCAGGGCCTGGGTTCACCGGGTGACGAGCAGTTGCAAGCCGTCTGGTGTTCGGCCGACAAGAAAGCCGCCATGGACAAGATGGTCGATGGCAAGGAAATCAAGGCTGCCAAGTGCGCCAACCCGGTTTCCAAGCAGTTTGCCCTCGGCCAGTCGATTGGTGTGAACGGTACGCCGGCCATCGTTTTGGCTGACGGCCAGGTGATTCCGGGCTACCAGCCTGCGCCGCAAGTTGCCAAACTGGCACTGAACGCAAAGTAAGCATTATCGTCGAGCCTTTGACGATCATGATTCGCTGACCATTCGGCGGGTCATTAACAGAGAGCCGCAGTTGTGCGGCTGTTTTCACGGCCGACCTTGAGTCGGCCGTTTCATGGGGAGTTCTTCAGTGAAACCGGTCAAAGTAGGCATCTGTGGGTTAGGGACCGTCGGTGGCGGCACCTTGAACGTACTTCAGCGTAACGCTGAAGAAATTTCCCGCCGTGCAGGGCGTGGGATTGAAGTGGCACAAATTGCCACGCGTACGCCAAAGCCTCAGTTCCAAACGACCGGTATTGCGATTACCAACGATGTCTTCGACGTCGCGACCAACCCTGAAATCGATATCGTCATCGAGCTCGTAGGCGGCTACACCGTGGCCCGCGAGCTGGTGCTCAAGGCCATCGAAAACGGCAAGCACGTGGTCACCGCCAACAAGGCGCTGATCGCCGTTCACGGTAACGAAATCTTCGCCAAGGCCCGCGAGAAGGGCGTGATCGTAGCGTTCGAAGCCGCCGTGGCCGGTGGCATTCCGGTGATCAAGGCGATTCGTGAAGGCCTCTCGGCCAACCGCATCAACTGGGTGGCCGGCATCATCAACGGCACCGGTAACTTCATCCTCACCGAAATGCGTGAGAAGGGCCGTACCTTCGAAGACGTGCTGGCCGAAGCCCAGGCCCTGGGTTACGCCGAAGCCGACCCGACCTTCGACGTGGAAGGCATCGACGCGGCCCACAAGCTGACCATCCTGGCGTCCATCGCCTTTGGTATCCCGCTGCAGTTCGACAAGGCCTACACCGAAGGCATCACCAAGCTGACCACCGCCGACGTGAACTACGCCGAAGCCCTGGGCTACCGCATCAAGCACCTCGGTGTGGCGCGCAGCACCCCGGCCGGCATCGAGTTGCGTGTGCACCCGACGCTGATCCCGGCCGACCGCCTGATCGCCAACGTCAATGGCGTGATGAACGCCGTGATGGTCAATGGTGATGCTGCCGGTTCTACCCTGTTCTACGGCGCCGGCGCCGGCATGGAGCCTACGGCTTCCTCGGTGATTGCCGACCTGGTGGACGTGGTCCGCGCCATGACCAGCGACCCGGAAAACCGCGTACCGCACCTGGCCTTCCAGCCGGACTCGCTGTCGGCCCACCCGATCCTGCCGATCGAAGCCTGCGAAAGTGCCTATTACCTGCGCATCCAGGCCAAGGATCACCCGGGCGTGCTCGCTCAGGTGGCCAGCATCCTGTCGGAGCGCGGCATCAACATTGAATCGATCATGCAGAAGGAAGTCGAAGAACAAGACGGCCTGGTGCCCATGATCCTGCTGACCCACCGCGTGCTGGAGCAGCACATCAACGATGCCATCGCCGCGCTTGAAGCGTTGCAGGGCGTGGTTGGGCCGGTGGTGCGGATTCGCGTCGAACACCTGAACTAATCGTTTTGCTACAAGGGCCCCACACGTTCGGCGGCCCTTGTTCAAGAAAGCTCTAGAGGAGCCAGTCATGCGTTATATCAGTACCCGCGGCCAGGCACCGGCCCTGAATTTCGAAGACGTTTTGCTGGCCGGTCTGGCCACTGACGGCGGCCTGTACGTGCCGGAAAACCTGCCACGCTTCACCCAGGAAGAAATCGCTTCGTGGGCCGGCCTGCCGTACCACGAGCTGGCGTTCAGGGTCATGCGCCCGTTCGTCACCGGCAGCATTCCGGATGCGGACTTCAAAAAGATTCTGGAAGAGACGTACGGTGTGTTTTCCCACAGCGCCATCGCACCGTTGCGTCAGCTGAACGGCAACGAGTGGGTCCTGGAGCTGTTCCACGGCCCGACCCTGGCGTTCAAGGATTTTGCCCTGCAACTGCTGGGTCGTCTGCTCGACTACGTATTGGAAAAGCGCGGCGAGCGCGTGGTGATCATCGGCGCCACCTCCGGTGATACCGGCTCGGCGGCGATCGAAGGCTGCAAGCACTGCGAAAACGTCGACATCTTCATCCTGCACCCGCACAACCGCGTGTCGGAAGTGCAGCGTCGCCAGATGACCACGATCTTCGGCGAGAACATCCACAACATCGCCATCGAAGGCAACTTCGATGACTGCCAGGAAATGGTCAAGGCGAGCTTCGCCGACCAGAACTTCCTCAAGGGCACGCGCCTGGTGGCAGTGAACTCGATCAACTGGGCGCGGATCATGGCCCAGATCGTCTACTACTTCCACGCAGCCCTGCAGTTGGGCGGCCCGGCGCGTTCGGTGTCGTTCTCGGTGCCTACCGGCAACTTCGGCGACATCTTCGCCGGTTACCTGGCGCGCAACATGGGCCTGCCGATCAACCAGTTGATCGTCGCCACCAACCGCAACGACATCCTGCACCGCTTCATGAGCGGCAACCAGTACGTCAAGGAAACCCTGCACGCCACGCTGTCGCCGTCGATGGACATCATGGTCTCGTCGAACTTCGAACGCCTGCTGTTCGACATGCACGGTCGCAACGGCGTAGCCCTGGCCGGCCTGATGGACAGCTTCAAGCAAGGTGGCGGTTTCAGCGTCGAGCAAGAGCGTTGGACCGAAACCCGCAAGCTGTTCGACTCCCTGGCCGTGGACGACGCAGAAACCTGCCAGACCATCGCCGAAGTCTACGCCCAGACCGGCGAGCTGCTGGACCCGCACACCGCCATTGGCGTCAAGGCTGCACGTGAATGCCGTCGCAGCCTGGACATCCCGATGGTGATCCTTGGCACCGCGCACCCGGTCAAATTCCCGGAAGCGGTGGAGAAGGCGGGCGTTGGCAAGGCGCTGGAACTGCCGCCACACCTTACCGATCTGTTTGAACGTGAAGAACGTTGCACGGTGCTGGCCAATGACCTCAAAGCAGTGCAGGCGTTTGTCAGCCAGCACGGCAATCGCGGTAAGCCACTCTGATCCAGCGGCTTCGCGCGGTGGTTCAAGCCCGTCTTCGTGACGGGCTTTTTCATTCTGGCGAGCCATACTTGCGCGGCGACCAACAAGAATAACCAAGGAAACACGACCGGTGTATCTATCTACCCGAAGGTGCGTGTGGCTCACCTGCCTGCTGCTGCTTGGCCATGGTTCGGCAAGCCTGGCCGCCGTCAGCCTGCCGTTCAAGCTGGTGCCGGCGTTCATTGCCCTGGAACCCATGCCCCTGACGGCCAGCGAGCAGCAATGGCTGGCGGCGCATCGGCCATTGAAGGTGGGCATCTCGATTGATGACTATCAGCCGATTGATATCACCCGCGACCGCAATCGCTACCAGGGCATCAGCGCCGACTACCTGGGCCTGATCGGCGCGCGCCTGAATGCACCGATGCAAGTCCTGGGCTTCTCCGAGCGGGCGCAGGCGGTGGAAGCCTTGCGCAGCGGCGCCATCGATATTCTCACCAGCGCCAACGGCTATGAGCGTGACGCGCCGGGGCTGCGTTTTACCCAGGACTACATGCCAGACCGTTCGGTGGTGGTTGTACGCCGGGATGACACCACCCAGAACGACGACCTCAAGGACAAGAAGTTGGTGTTGCTGGACGGCTACGCCAACGTCAAGAACGTCCATCAGGCGTACCCCGGCAGCCACATCATGCTGGCACCGAATCTGTACAGTGGCCTGGAAGCACTGAAGCAAGGCGATGCCGATGCGTTTATCGGTAACGAGGTGATCGTGCGGGCCTACAAATCGCTGCGACCTTACCTGGGCTTGCAGATCAAGGTGGAGAGCCGGCTGGCGCCCATTGGTTTTGCGTTTGCCACACGTGAGGCCGACCCGCTGCTGGGGACGATGATGGACCAGGCGCTGTCGAGTATCGATCAGTCCCTGCACCGCGAAATCCTCGCGCGCTGGACCACTGGCCTGGGCGTGGGCATCGACGCTGAACGCATCGCCTTGTCGGACCCGGAGCGGGCCTGGGTGCTGCGACATCCCCATGTGGTGGTGGCGGCCCAGCAACTGTCGCCCTACGTATTCAAGGACAAGGACGGCCAATGGGTGGGGCTGAATGTGGATTTGCTCAACCGCATTTCACGCATGACCGGCCTGCAGTTCGTCATGGAAGAAGTGTCCTCCACGGCACAAACCCTGGCGCTGCTGGAAACGGGCCGGGCGGACATGAACACCACCCTGGCCGAGAATCAGGAACGCAAGGCCTTCCTCAATTTCAGTCATGGTTTTGGTGGCTCCGGCTGGGTCTTTATTCAACGTGCTGACGCGCCGCCAGTCGCCAGTTTGAGCGAGCTTTCAGGCAAGGTGCTGGCACTGCCGGCACGTCATCTCATGGAAGGCTATATCCGTCGCGAACACCCCGGGATCAAGCTGCAGTCCGTGGACAACTACGCCCAGGCCCGTGACCTGGTAGCTCGGGGGGATGCAGCGGCGACTATCCAGACCGAAGTGGAGGTGCAGAGTTACCCGGCCGACGGGCTACGCGTAGGTCGCAGCGTCGAGGGCAAGTGGTCGGTCAACAGCCTCTCGGTGCGCAAGGATCAACCGGAACTGCTGAACATTTTGAATAAGGCCCTGGAAGCGCTGCCGGTGGCGGAGTTGAGCGCCCTGCGCCTGCGTTGGCTGGGCGCCGTGCCGATCCCGGTGCCCGCCTGGCAGCGGGTGCCGCCTTGGGCCTATTGGACAGTTGCCATGGCGCTGCTGTTGGTGCTGGTGTCGTGGGCGTGGAACAGCCGGCTCAAGCGCCAGATTCGCCAGCGCGTACAGGCCGAGCAGCGGCTCAACGACCAGTTGGCGTTCAAGCGCGCACTGCTGGACGGCATGCCCAATCCAGTGTTCGTCCGCGATCTGGCCGGGCGCCTGGTGACCTGCAACACCAGTTATGAAAAGCAACTGGCTACCACGCGTGAACAGATCCAGGGCCTGACGCTGATGGAGAGCGGCCTGATGCCTGAAGCAACGGCCACACGCCTGCACGCCGGGCATATGGAACAACTGGCGACACAACAGTCGCTGTTCGTCGATCGGCAGCTGGAATTCAACGGCGGGGTCTTTCATGTCTACCAATGGACGGTGCCGTTCTTTGATGCCAAGGGCCAGTTGCAGGGTTTGCTCGGTGGCTGGATCGATATCAACGAACGCAAGGTCCTGGAAAATCAGCTGATGGACGCACGCCAGGCGGCGGACGAGGCGAACTACGCCAAAAGCACCTTTCTCTCGACCCTGAGCCACGAAATTCGCACACCGATGACCGCCATCATCGGGCTGCTTGAACTGGAACAGGAGCGTGCCCTGGCCGAAGGCAAGCCGGTGTCCGAGGCGATCCGGGTCGCCCATCGCTCGGCACGGGAGTTGATTGCCCTGATGGGTGACAGCCTGGACCTGGCGAAGATTGAAGCCGGTCATTTGCAACTGGCCCCGCAAACCACTGACTTGAAAGGTTTCTTCGAGGGCATACAACGGCTGTTTGAAGCCATGGCGCAGAAAAAGGGCCTGCACTTGACCCTTGCCTTCGATCCGGCTGCGCAAGGGCACTACTGGTTCGACCCGCTGCGCCTGCGCCAGGTTATCCATAACCTGGTGGGCAACGCGCTCAAGTTCACCCAGCGCGGCGAGGTTCGGGTCAGTGTCGCCCGCAAGCGTGACCAGGCAGGTGCCGAGTACTTGCACCTGTGCGTGGAAGACAGCGGCCCTGGCATCGGTATCGAGCAGCAAACGCGGGTGTTCAAGCCGTTTATTCAGGTCAGCGCGCTGACGGCAGCCGAGCACGGAGGCACGGGCCTGGGCTTGAGCATCTGCCAACAACTGGTGCAGTTGATGGGCGGGCGCATCACGTTGAGCAGTGTGGTGGGTGAAGGCACGGTCGTGTGTATCGATCTGTACTTTGACCGGGTCAGCAGTGACGACGTGCCGGCGTCGCCTGCGGTGTCGTTGCCATTCGCGGGCCGCAGCCTGTCAGTGCTGGTGGTGGATGACCTGCCGGCCAACCGCTTGGTTATGGTCCAGCAGTTACAGTTCCTCGGCCATCAGGTCGAGGCCGTCGACTCGGCGGAGGCGGCCTTGCAGCGTTGGCGCCATGAGGTATTTGACGTGCTGGTCACCGATTGCAATATGCCGGGCATGTCCGGCTACGCCTTGAGCGAGGCCATACGCCGGATTGAAACCCGGGAGCAAAAGCCACGAAGTGCGCTGGTGGGGTGCACGGCCAATGCCCTGGACGATGAACAGCAGCGTTGCCGGGAGGCTGGTATGGATGAACTGCTGGTCAAACCCGTCACCCTTGAACACTGGGCGCGGGTACTCGCCCGCGTGGCACCTGTACGCTCCTTCAGTATCCAGGCCTTGCGCACCATGACCCAAGCCGACGGGCCGGTGTTGCAGCGGATGTTGCAGGAATTGGCGAGGAGCCTGGAGCAGGAGCAAAACGTGATGGCTGCTGCCATGACGGATCAAGACCAGGTCCGTGTGGCGGCGTCGCTGCATCGTTTGAAGGGCATTTGCTGCCTGGTGGATGCATTGGCGCTGGCCAAGGCCTGCGTGGCGCTTGAGGTTTGTATTCGGGAGCAGCGCAACGCTGAAATGCAAACGCACTGGTTGACGCTGTGCGAGGCATTGACCGAGTTCCGGCGCGAGCTTGAGGTGTGCCTGAATCCGGTTGAATAAGACGTGTCCTATGGGGCAGGAGCGGGGTTTTGATTAGTCTGTGCGCCCTCGCTACTCCCCGGTAATTTTTTCATGCGCTCCCTCAACGTCCTGATCCTTGAAGATAACGCGTTCCAATTGATGGCCCTGCATCAAATGCTCAATGCCAACGGCGTGTTTAATGTACGCACCGCCGAGAGTGTCGATGCAGCCCGCCAGTCCCTGGAGAGCAAGGGCGCGGTGGATATTGCGATTTGCGATCTGTACCTGGAGCAAGGCGATGCGCTGGAGCTGATTCGCGAAATGGCCGAGCGCCGCCAGGCCCAAGTGTTAATCCTCCTGAGCAACGCCGAGCCGGATGTACTGGACGGTGTGGCGAACATGGCGCGGCAATTGGGGCTCAACGTCCTCGGCTGTCTGCCCAAACCGGCGTCGGCAAAGCTGATCGGGCAAGTCTTGAAGGCATGCCTGGAGCGCCTGCGGCCGGGGGGGCCGCAAGGGGTGTCCTGGGAACGGGTACGCCAGTTGCTGGGCTTGAGCGACGTCGAACTGTTGCCGCCCTCGGCGGATCTGAGCCAGGCCGTTATCGCGCGGTGTGGCACTGTCTGGTATCAGCCGATCGTCAGCCAGGCGGGTGCGTTGCAAGGTGTTGAAGCGCTGGCGCGCTGGGAGCTGCCTGGCGGCGAACTGTTGCTGCCCGACGCGTTTTTGCAGGTGCTGGAATATGCCGGGATGGAGGAGGCGTTTACCTGGCACGTCTTGGAGCAAGCGTTGGGGATGGCGGCACAGGTCACGCGCGAAACGGGCCAGTTACTGCCGGTGGCGGTGAACATTCCGGGGCGGATGCTGGAGCGCTCGCACTTTCCCCAGGTGCTGCAAGGCTTGCTGCAACTGCATGGGGTACCTGCTCATGGCTTGACCCTGGAACTGGTGGAGACCTCGCGGTTAAGGACTGACAGCGCTCACGTCACCGGCTTGCTGCGTTTGCGGATGATGGGGTGCAAGCTGTCGATTGGTGATTTCGGCGTGGGCGGCACCAGCCTGCAACGCTTGCTGGAACTGCCGTTCAGTGAGCTGAAAATCCCCCCTGTGTTTGCCAGCGGGATGGCCAGTGACGATCGCAAGGCAGCAGTGGTTGCAGGAGCCATGAGCATGGCCCGGCGATTGGGCATTGGCGTGGTGGTAACCGGGGTAGAAAGCGCCGCCGATTATCACGCGCTGAGTGAACTGGGCGTTGCGTGGCTGCAAGGCTGCTTCATTGCCCGGCCGATGGATGCCGCGGCGCTGAAACAGTGGATCGCGTTTCAGGCTAGGCCAACCCGTGTTCCTGCACATAGATAAATAACGCCGCGTCGTTGCTCAGGCCCAGCTTGCGCATGGCGCTGACTTTTTGTGCGCTGACGGTCTGCTTGCTGCGATGCAAATTCGCGGCGATTTCGCCTACTGTCAAACCGCCGGCCAGCAGGCGGATCACTTCCAGTTCACGGGGTGAGAGTTGATCCTGGGAATGAACGCGCTCGACGCCCGCCTGGTTCAGTGACTGACTGATGGTCCGGGCCACATAACGCCTGTGCTGGCGCACCTGGCGGATCGCTTCAGGCAATTCGTCCGCGAGACTGGCCTTACTCAGCAGGCCCATGACGCCCAGCTCCAGGATGGCGTGAAACAACCCGGCGTTATTGAGCATGGTCACCACCACGATGGGCAGGGCCGGGTGATGCCGGCGCAGTTGTTCAATCAGGCGCAAGCCATCGGCCTGGGGCTCGGCGGGCATCATGAAGTCGGTGACCAGAATGTCACAGGCACAATGTTGCAGCAGTTCGCCAAGGGCCTGGGGTGAGTTGGCTTCACCGACGATGGTTAGCCTCTCGTCACGTTCCAGGACCGCCCGCAGACCGATGAGGAAAATCGGGTGGTCGTCGGCGAGGACGATGCGCAATGGCTTGTCAGACGTTTCTTTCAATACAGGCTCCCGGGGTAATTCGGGGATTCTAGCCTGTTAACGGCGGGATGACCGGAAGGGCGTTTTAACAGTGTGCAAAAAAACGCCGCCTTCCCTGCCTTGGGTCAGCGGTGTTTTAGTTTCAGGCAGGCCCGGTTGAGCGTTAAGCGAATAGTTTCTGCGCCACCACTATGACGGTGCCGACAGCGGCATAAAAGCCCGTCGCGATCGCCACCGGGTACCAGAAAGTCTCGCAGGTTATCTTCATTGATTCTGCGCGGAGCTTGGTTTGCTCTGCATTCATACGGGATATCTCGGCATAAATACGGGCTACGTCGGCGTGAATCCTGTCTCCCGTAGCCTGCTGTTCGTTGTGTTCCAGCATCATGTTCATCCTTCGCAATTGGGGCCTTTTGATCTGCGCTCTTGCCTGCATGACAGCGTGACGAGCACTCACCGAGTATAGGATTCACCCTCGGCATCAGCGCCAAAACTGCGACCCATTGAGTAAGCAGTTATGTGCCGCCGTTTTTTGATTGTCATGTTGCAAGCGCATGCTGGACGCGTCATCCCCGGCAACCCTTGAAAGACGAAAAAGCGAACTTTCCTACGACACAAATAGTCACTTAGGATAGATGCAGCCCCCGTTTACACGATTGTTTGCGAACTATTGAGTGGTGATCGAGATGGAAAGTATCAGCCTATTGCTCGGTGAAGCACTGAGCCCTTATCAGGTCACGCTGACCACCTCGGGTGTGCAGGGCGAATGCCTGGTAACCGTAAAGAATCCTGCCGGTGCCATCGTGGTCGAGCGTGAAGTCGACCAGGTGCAATTGACCGACAAGCGTGCATTGGTGGATGTGGTGGATTGTTTGCACCGCGACCTGATGATTGCCGAAGGGCGCCTGGAACCCTCGGTCATAGCGGCCCTGCGCAATGCGGCCCTGACGCGGCCGATAGCTTGCGCATGAAGATTTATTTTTGTTGGGAACCTTCCTACAGTAAGGCGAGTCAGATTTTGTAACAGCGAGATCAAGCATTGTGCTCCGGTGCTTGTGGCTCGTTGTTACTGGTCTTTTTAGGCCCTTATTAACCCCGAGTTGTCTCCCCACTGCTCGGGGTTTCTTTTTGCCTGCGTTTTGTCAGGGGGCCGGGGCATCCTGGAAAAACGTCGGGTTGTCGTTCAAGTATTGCTCGCGCATGACCGGGTCGAGCCACGAGGCGTAGGACTGTCGCAGTTGTTCCTGCGGGATCTCGTGCAACACTTGGTCGATCCGCTCAATGGCCGCGCGGCCCGCCGGGTTGTCAGTGCAAGCAATACGGGTCAGTTGATACGGCGGCGTACCCTTGATGGGGTAGAAGATCAGGTCCTGGGGGTCGATGCCCTGTTGCAGCGCCTGATAACGAACTTCTGTCCAGTAACCCAGCAGGGCTTCCAGCCGCCCTTTGCGTTGCATTTGCAGCAGGCTGCCGAGGGCGTCATTGCCGTAGTGCGGTGCCAGTTTGTGAGGGCTGGCGTGCGTCAGCGCTTGATCAATGAAGGTGCCATAGCTGCGCTCGGCGACGATACCAAGGCGCGCTTCCCGGGCATTCAAGAACGCCTCCAGGTCAAACGCGCCATCCACCACAAATGGCGCCAGCACCGCCCGTTGACTCTCGCGGATCGTCACCCCATTGCTCACCGACGCAAAGGCCTGGGCGGAAAACACAATGGTTTTCGCGCGCTCTGCCGTCCACAGCAAAGAAGGGTCGCAGGTCAGCGTGCCGGGGTCGCGGAGCATTTGCATGCCGCGCGCGCGGTTCACGTGGAGGATCTGCTGCCGATACTCCGGCATGTGCTCGGCGAGTATCGGCAGCAGTTGGTCGAGGGCTCCCTGGCCCTTTTGCGGGCCTTCGAAAATCGTCACCGGCGGCAGGTCACGCAACAGCCAGATCAAGGTGTCGTGGGCCTGGCTCGACAGTGGCCAACCGCCGAGCAGTGAGCCCAGCAGGCAGAGTCGAATGATGCAGCGCCGGGCCATCAGATCGCGCCATTCTCACGCAGGCGAGTGATCGCAGAAGCGTCGTAGCCCAGCTCTGCCAACAGCACGTTGTTGTGTTCACCCAATTGGGGTCCTACCCACTCGCAACTGCCCGGGGTGTGCGACAGCTTGGGCACGATGCCAGGCATCTTGAAGTCCTTGCCGCCGGGCAGTTGCGCCTTGAGAAACATCTCGCGGGCGAGAAATTGCGGGTCTCCCAGCATGTCTTCAGCGCTGTAGATCCGGCTGGCGGGCACTTGGGCCTTGTTCAACTGTTCCACCACTTGCTCCAGTGTCAGCGAATTGACCCAGCGATCAATCACCCCATACAACTCATCGCGGCGGTTGTCGCGGCCATCGTTGCTGGCCAGGGCCGGATCGTTGGCCAAATCCTCGCGACCAATGGCCGACATGAAACGCTTGAAAATCGCATCGCCATTGGCACCGATCTGCACGTGCTTGCCATCCTGGCTGGTGTGGATCGAGGAGGGCGTAATGCCCGGCATGATGTTGCCAGTGCGCTCGCGGATAAAACCGAACACGTCGAACTCCGGGATCATGCTCTCCATCATCGCGAAAATCGCTTCATACAACGCCACATCCACGACCTGGCCGAGCCCGCCATTCACCTCACGATGACGCAGGGCCATCAGCGCCCCAATCACTGCCCACAACGCCGCGATCGAGTCACCGATGGAGATCCCTGTGCGCACCGGCGGCCGGTCCTCGAAGCCGGTGATGTAACGCAGGCCGCCCATCGACTCGCCCACCGCGCCAAACCCGGGCTGGTCCTTCATTGGCCCGGTCTGGCCGAAGCCCGAGAGGCGCACCATCACCAATTTAGGGTTCAGGGCGTGCAAGGTTTCCCAGCCCAGACCGAGCTTTTCCAGCACGCCGGGGCGAAAGTTCTCGATCAGAATGTCGGCATCTGCCAACAGTTGCTTGAGGATCGCCAGGCCGTCCGGGTGTTTCAGGTTCAGGGTCAGGGATTTCTTGTTGCGCGCCTGCACAAACCACCACAGCGAAGTGCCTTCGTACAGCTTGCGCCACTTGCGCAGCGGGTCGCCGCCGTCCGGGGATTCGACCTTGATCACCTCGGCGCCGAACTCGGCGCAAATGCGCGACGCGAACGGGCCGGCGATCAGGGTGCCGAGTTCGATGACTTTCAGGCCGGCAAGTGGTTTGGCAGTAAACGACATGAGGATCCTTTCGGGCGCTGTACGGGGGTGTGATGCCTTTTAACATAGGCGAGTGGCGCAGTGATAAGGATGATGCAGCGCAGGATTCGTTGAATCACCTCGCCATCGGTTAGACTTGCCGCCTTTCCCTGTCTCTAGAAGTCCGTTCATGGCCCAGCCGTCCACGACCTACAAGTTTGAACTCAACCTCACCGACCTTGATCGTTCGGTGTACGAGAGCGTCAAGCAGACCATCGCGCGCCACCCTTCGGAAACCGAAGAGCGCATGACCGTGCGTTTGCTGGCCTACGCGCTTTTTTACAACGAACAGCTGGCTTTCGGCCGTGGCCTGTCGGATGTAGACGAGCCGGCGCTGTGGGAAAAAAGCCTGGATGATCGCGTCCTGCACTGGATCGAAGTCGGCCAGCCGGACGCGGACCGCCTGACCTGGTGTTCGCGCCGGACCGAGCGCACCACGTTGCTGGCCTACGGCAGCTTGCGCGTCTGGGAAGGCAAAGTGGTGCCGGTGGCGAAAAACCTGAAAAACGTGCACATCGCCGCCGTACCCCAGGAAATCCTCGAAGTCCTGGCCAAGGACATGCCACGGGTGATCAAGTGGGACGTGATGATCAGCGAAGGCACGATCTTTGTGACTGACGACCGTGGCCAGCATGAAGTCCAACTGGAATGGCTGGTCGGCGAGCGCGGCTGAAACACCGATAGATCGAATGTAGGAGCTGGCTTGCCTGCGATTGCATCACCTCGGTGCATCTGAATGACCGAGTTGTCTGCATCGCAGGCAAGCCAGCTCCTACAAGGGATCGCCGTTAACTTTCAACATTAAAGAGAAGCTTCCGTCACCCCATGCGTATCGATCCTCGCCCGTTGCCCGCCGTCCTGCCATTTCTCGGTGAATTGCCACCGTTGTTGACCCGTCTCTACGCCGCACGCGGGGTGCAATCGGAAGCCGAGCTGGATAAAAGCCTGGCGCGGCTGATTCCGTATCAGCAGCTCAAGGGCATCGATGCCGCCGTGGACTTGCTGGTGACGGCCCTGGAACAGCGCCAGCGGATCCTGATCGTGGGTGACTTCGACGCCGACGGCGCCACCGCCAGCACGGTGGGCACGCTGGGCCTGCGCTTGTTGGGCGCGGCTCACGTCGATTACCTCGTGCCCAACCGTTTCGAATACGGCTACGGCCTGACCCCGGAAATCGTCGCCGTGGCCCTGCAGCGCCAGCCTCAGTTGCTGATCACCGTGGACAACGGCATCTCCAGCGTCGAAGGCGTGGCGGCCGCGAAAGCAGCGGGGCTGAAGGTGTTGGTCACCGACCACCACTTGCCGGGCGATGAACTGCCGGCGGCCGATGCCATCGTCAACCCGAACCAGCCGGGCTGCGAATTCCCCAGCAAGGCGTTGGCCGGTGTCGGCGTGATCTTCTACGTGCTGATGGCCCTGCGCGCACGTTTGCGCAGCCTCGGCTGGTACGAGAACAAGCCCCAACCAAACATCGGCGAACTGCTGGACCTGGTGGCCCTGGGCAGCGTGGCCGACGTAGTCCCGCTGGATGCCAACAACCGCATCCTGGTCTACCAGGGCCTGGAACGCATTCGCGCCGGTCGCGCCCGCCCGGGGATCAAGGCGATCCTTGAAGTGGCCAAGCGCGATCACGCGCGCATCACTTCCACCGACCTTGGTTTTATCCTCGGCCCGCGCCTGAACGCCGCCGGTCGCCTGGATGACATGAGCCTGGGCATCGAATGCCTGCTTACCACGGATTTCGCCGCTGCCCGGGAAATGGCCGCGCAACTGGACGGCATGAACCAGGACCGTAAGTCCATCGAACAAGGCATGCAGCGTGAGGCCCTGGCCCAGCTCAAGGACTTGCCGGTGGAGTCAATGCCGTATGGCTTGTGCCTGTTCGACCCGGAATGGCACCAGGGCGTGATCGGCATCCTCGCCTCGCGCATGAAAGAGCGTTACTTCCGCCCGACCATCGCCTTTGCCGATGCTGGCGATGGCCTGCTCAAGGGCTCCGGGCGCTCGGTGCCGGGTTTTCATATTCGTGACGCGCTGGCCGTGGTGGCCAGCCAGCATCCGACACTGATCGCCAAATACGGCGGTCACGCCATGGCGGCGGGCCTGACCTTGCCCGAAGCCAACTTCCCACTGTTCGCCGAGGCGTTTGACGCCGAAGTGCGCCGGCAACTGCGTGAAGAAGACCTGACGGGCCGGCTGCTGTCCGACGGCACCCTGGCGGTGGAAGAGTTTCACCTGGAACTGGCCCGCGCGCTGCGCAATGCCGGGCCATGGGGCCAGCACTTCCCCGAGCCGTTGTTTCACGGAGTGTTCCAGTTGGTGGAGCAACGCGTCGTCGGCGAGCGCCACCTGAAAGTGGTGCTCAAGAGCGAATGCGGTTCGGTGAAGCTTGATGGCATTGCCTTCGGTATCGACCGCGAGATCTGGCCCAACCCGACCATTCGCTGGGTGGAACTGGCCTACAAGCTCGACGTGAACGAGTTCCGTGGCCAGGAAACCGTGCAACTGATGATTGCCCATATCGAGCCGCGCTGAACCCTGTGCAATCCTCTGTTGTCGACTAGTCTCTAAGCACTGTGTGATCGGTCTTGTGACTTTGTTTTATTTCAGCCCGCCGGGGACGGGTTTTTCGTCGACCGTTCAAACAGAACCCTGGAGCCAGCCCACTGCATAAAAGAGGTGCCCCATGAGTCGTCTGCTTGAACCCTATACCCTGCGCCAACTGACCCTGCTCAACCGCATCGCCGTGTCGCCGATGTGCCAGTATTCCAGCGTCGATGGCCTGGCCAACGACTGGCACCTGGTGCACCTCGGCAGCCGTGCCGTGGGCGGTGCCGGGCTGATCTTTACCGAAGCCACCGCCGTGACCGCCGATGGCCGTATCACCGCCCAGGACCTGGGCCTGTGGCACGACGAACAGATCGAACCCCTGCAACGCATCACACGCTTTATCAACGCCCAGGGCGCGGTGGCGGGGATTCAACTGGCCCACGCCGGGCGCAAGGCCAGCACGCACCGCCCGTGGATCGGCAAGCACGGCAGCGTCAAGCCGGAAGACGGCGGTTGGGTGCCGGTGGGGCCCTCGCCGATAGCCTTTGACCCGCAGCACACCTCACCCAAACAATTGGACGAAGGGCAGATCCAGCAAGTGATCGCGGACTTTGTCGCCGCGGCCAAGCGTGCGTTGACCGCCGGTTTCAAAGTGGCGGAAATCCATGCGGCCCATGGCTACCTGCTGCATCAGTTTCTCTCGCCCCTGAGCAATCAGCGTCAGGACCAGTACGGCGGCTCGTTTGAAAACCGCATCCGCCTGGTGCTGCAAGTGACCACCGCGGTGCGTGAAGCCTGGCCGCAGGAGCTGCCGCTGTTTGTGCGGGTGTCGGCCACCGATTGGGTCGAAGACGGCTGGAACCCGGATGAAACCGTCGAACTGGCGCGCCGCCTGAAAGACCTCGGCGTGGACCTGATCGATGTGTCTTCCGGTGGCACCGCCGCCAATGCGGAAATTCCTACGGGCCCCGGTTACCAGACCCGCTTCGCCGAGCGCGTACGCAAAGAGTCGGGGATCGCCACCGGCACCGTGGGCATGATTACCGAGCCCGCCCAGGCCGAACACATCCTGCGCACTTGCCAGGCCGACCTCATTTTCCTCGCCCGTGAGTTGCTGCGTGATCCGTACTGGCCGTTGCACGCCGACGATGACCTTGGCGGCCGCAAAGCGATCTGGCCGGCGCAGTATCAGCGGGCGACCCATAGAGACCAGCCGATTCATGAGTCGGACCTGCGGGATTGATCTGCTCGGCAATACTGGCAAACATGAAAGCCCGCCCTTGAACCGGCGGGCTTTTCATTGGCTTGAGCATCATTCATTACGGGGCATCGTGTACCCATGTGGGATAGCGCTGTAGGTCATTGCCCCGTAAGTATTTTTTAAGTGATTACTCTAAAAAAGTCTCACGCCCGGCAAGATAGTTTCTACGCTTACAGTAAGTCTGATTTCTGGCCCAGGAAGTCAGCCTGATCATCCTCGCAGGTCGCATCGCTGTCTGAGGTTATGGGCAACCAGGAGCAATTGATTGATACGAGGAGACAGTCCATGGCCAAGTCTTATGGTGTTGCGGGTTTTGTGTCGTCCTTTCTGGCCCGCAGGATGTCGTTGCGCAGCCGGCGCCTGAGTTCGGACGAGGAGCAGTTGCTGGAACAGTACCGCGCCCTGACCGAGAGCGATCAGGTGGCGATGCGATATTTGATTGGGGCGATGAAGAGTATTTCGCGGTTCTGAGCGCGCCGAAGGGGCGTTCCCACGCAAGCGTGGGAACGTTCGGTTTCAGGTGTACTTGCGCTTGTCTGGCGCAGGCGGGAAGTACTGGTACAGCCAGGTTTCACTCAAGGTGCGGTCTTGGGTGCGGATAAACAGCCGCAGTTCAACCGGCTCGACACTGTCGCTGGTCGGGTACCAATCAAACAGGATTCGATAGCCCTTGATGGCATCCAGCACCAATACGCTGAAGTCCTTGACCTCACCGTGGGAGCACGTCACCACCGGCTCGATCCCGGTGCCTTCGGGCAACCGATCCAGCCCGCCACCGTTGAAGTCCACCGCAAAACGTCGCGCCCACACTTCAGGGTAATGCTCGCCCGGTGCCCAACCTTCGGTGAAACCGCCCATGCCCGAACGGGTGGCATTGACCTGCGCCAGTGGCGTGCTGACCGGCGGCAGGGCGCTCCAGTACAGCTTGTAGCCGTAGTTCAGGGACTCGCCGGCGGCCACCGGTTTTTTCGGGGTCCAGAAGGCCACGATGTTATCCAGGGTCTCGCCGGTTGTAGGAATTTCCAGCAGGTCGATAGAGCCTTCGCCCCACGCGGTTGTAGGTTCTACCCACAAGCTTGGGCGTTTGCTGTACCAGTCCACAGTGTCCTGATAGCTGGCGAACTCATGGTCGGTTTGCACCAGGCCGAAGCCTTTCGGGTCTTTGTCGGCAAATGCGTTGAATTGCAGGGTGGCCGGGTTGTTCAGTGGGCGGCAGATCCACTCGCCGTTGCCGCGCCACATGGCCAGGCGGTCCGAGTCGTGGATTTGCGGGTGGATGGTGTCGCACATCCGCCGTTCAACGGTGCCGCAGCTGAACATGCTGGTCATCGGTGCGATGCCCAGTTGCTCGATGGCGGTGCGCGCATTGATATGGGCGTCGATGCCCATCACCACCTGGTTGGCCTGGCAGTCGATGTCAAAGCGGTAGGCACCGGTGGCGCTCGGCGAATCCAGCAGCGCGTAGACCACGAAACGGGTGCTGTCCTTGTCTGGGGTTTCGAACCAGAACTTGGTGAAGTCCGGGAATTCCTCGCGCTTTTTCGCGTAGGTATCGATGGCCAGGCCACGTGCAGAAAGGCCGTACTGGCCGGTGGAGTCCACCGCACGGAAGTAGCTGGCGCCGAGGAAGGACAGCACGTCGTGGCGGTCCAGTTCCGGGGCCTTGAACAGCTTGAAGCCGGAGAACCCCAAATCGCCGGTCAACTGCTTGGTGTCTACCGTGGTTTTTTCATAGTTGAACAGCGAAGGGCGAAAGTGCACCTCGCGGGCCAGGCGGGTCTTCGGGTCGACGCTGTACATGCGCACTGGCGTCTTGAAACCCATGCCGACGTGGAAGAACTGCACGTCCAGTTGGCCGTTCAACTCCTTCCACAGCGAATGCTTGCCGTCGTAGCCGATGGCGTTGAAATTCTGCGGGGTCATGGTCGCCAGGGTCGGCGGCAATACCTGTTTGGTGTCCTGGTAGCGATTGCTTGCCAACTGCTTGGCCTGGATCTTCAGGGCCTCGAAATCGAAGGCCTGGGCCTCGCCATCAGCGGCGCGATTGCCCGCCCAGGCTTGTGCGGCCAGCAGGCCACTGGCCGACAGACCGGTGTAAGCCGCAATGGCCATGGACGCTTTGAGCAAATTCCTGCGGTGCATAAATACAACCTGTCGTGAACAATCCCGCGCCGTTCCTGGCACGTGCTGGATCAAGGAAAACGGTTCGGACATGCCTTCGGCCAAACGCAACGGACATTAAACAGATGCCAAATAGCTTAAGCGGTTCGGTGCAGAAGGAAAAATGATTGATGGCGGGTTGATGGCATTGCATGTGAAACAAGACGTTTCTGTGGGAGCCGTGTGGCGAGGGAGCAAGCTCGCGTTGGGTCGCGAAGCGACCCCAGCTCAGGCGATGGAGATCTTTCAGGGATATCTCGATCGCCTGGTTTGGGGCTGCTGCGCACCCCAGCGGGAGCAAGCTCCCTCGCCACAACAACCTCTTCCTCCAGGAAAAGCCGGGGTCAGCTCACTTCGCCTACCGCCCGATACGCCTCATCGATAGCAGCATGGGCATACGCACTCCACGCCGCGTCCGAGTTGGCGATGCTCACATGCCCCAGCGGCTGGCGCGCCAGGTCCTTCAGCTTTTCACTTTCATCGGCATCGTCAAACAAGCTGTTGGAGAAGGTCGCATAGCCGTGTGACCAACGGTTGACAGTGATCGCCAGAATATCGGTCTGGTGGTTGAAACCGCCCGGGCCGAGCATGCGTTGCAACTGGTCGCGCAGTTGCGCTTCCAATTGTTCGAACGTCTGCCCGTACAGCTTGCCCCGCCCGGCGCGGGCCTGGTCGCGGCCGTTCATGCCGCTGTTGGGGCTGGTGGGCACGTACACCATGTGCAAACCAATCGGCTGCGTCGGGTCACGTGGGTGCTCGTAGCCGCCCATGCTCACCGGGTAGTCCAGCTTGATGCGGCTGTAAGGCTGGGTGGCGGCATAAATCTCATGCACCCCAAGCTTCTGGAACGACGTCCAGTTGCGCACCACTACCTTGGTGTACACCAGTGGGTACTTCACGTTCTGGCTCAGGGCCTGGGCCTGTTCTGTCGGCAGGCCCCGCAAAAGATACGGGATCATCATGTTGTAGCAGGCGAGGATGCAGCGCTTGCCACGCACTTGTACGAGTTGGCCGCCACGGCTGTAGCCGATGTGCACGCCGTCTCCAACGTTACGCACACTGACCGCCGTGCTGTTGAGGCGCACCCGCACCGGCGTCCTGGGTTGGTCGAGCTTGGCGTAGTCAAACGGCGCCAGCACGATGTCGTCCATGGTGTGCCCGGGCGCCACGGCAGGAATCAGGCTGCGCACCAGCAACCGTGCCAGCGACGCGTTGCCGTCGGGGAAGTGGTAGATGTAGGGCTCTTCCATTTCCGCTGCAGCTTCTTCGCTGATCGGTGCCAGGTTCATCCCGCCAAAACCCGGGAATCCCACGCTATAGGCATCGGACGAAGCCACGGCGTCGATGCTCAGGGCCATGAAGTCGTTGGTGCGGCTCTGGAAGTACTTCACGGCACCTTCCGACAGTCCGACGTCCTTGAGCAGGAAATCGCGGTAACTGGTAGCCGCCAGGTACACGGCCTTTTCGTCGGCGGACTTGCCCGGCAGGTAATCCTTGGGCGTGACGTGCAAGGCAATCAGCGCCTCGCGATCAGCTGGCGGCAACGGGAAATCATTGATGAAGTCGCTGATGGAGCGCGCATGCAATTGGTCCGGGGCGATGTCGTCGGCGACCATTGGCGTTGGGTCGCCGGTGACCAGTTTGTCTTCGCCGAAGTTCTCCTTGTCGAAGAACACTCCGCGGGACAACCCCAGGCCCGGGTAAAACTGGCGGTCGAAGGCGGTCTCGAAGCGCTTGATGTTCACCCCAAGTTTCTTCAACAGTGCGTTTACTTCTTTGCTGTAAAGATGATTCGGCGACTGGAACGCTTCGCTGCCGCCGTAGCCGATGATCAGCCGGCCACCGGCCTGGAATTCATTGCGCTTGGCATGGCCGCCGAAGTCGTCGTGGTTCTCCAGGATCAGAATCTTCGCCTTCGGGTGCTTCTCACGGTAGAACCACGCCGCCGACAAACCGCTCAAGCCACCGCCGACCACCACCAGGTCATAGTCTTCGGTGATGGGCAGTTTGTCGGTGTCGAAGGTCTTCTTTTCCCAGCCCATCTGGTGGGCAATTTCGAACGAGCCGACATGGCTGCCGCGCAAGCCGGTGAGGGCGGGCGGGTAGTAGCGGCCATCGGGAGCGGCCTGGAGGATTTGCAGGGGTGTCATGCCGGCGGCAATCGTGATGGCGACGCCGTTGAGGAAGTCGCGGCGGGTGATGTCCATGGGAACCTACGAATTATTTATTGTTATGAGATCCCTGCAGGAGCCGGCTGTTGTGGCGAGGGAGCTTGCTCCCGCTGGGCTGCGTAGCGGCCCCAAAAATCCTGGGAGCGCTTCGCACTCCAGCGGGAGCAAGCGCCCTCGCCACAGTGAGCTCGCTTCGACAGGGGTAAAGGGTCAGTGCTTGAACATCACATGGCGAACGGTGGTGTAGTCCTCCAGGCCATACATGGACATGTCCTTGCCGTAGCCGGACAGTTTCTGACCGCCGTGGGGCATTTCGCTGACCAGCATGAAGTGGGTATTCACCCAGGTGCAGCCATACTGCAGGCGCGCCGCCAGCCGATGGGCGCGGCCGACATCGGCGGTCCACACCGATGACGCCAAGCCATAGTCCGAGTCGTTGGCCCAGCCCAACACCTGGGCCTCGTCATTGAATTTGGTCACCGACACCACCGGCCCGAACACCTCGCGGCGCACGATCTCGTCGTCCTGCTGCGCGTCGGCCAATACCGTCGGCTCAAAGAAGAACCCGTTGCCTTCCACCGCCTTGCCGCCGGTGATCAGGCGGATGTGGGATTGCGCCACGGCACGCTCCACAAACCCGGCCACACGGTCACGATGCTGCGCGGTGATCAGCGGGCCCAGCTCGGTGGCCGGGTCGTCCTGCAAACCGTATTTGATGCTGGCGACGGCCGCGCCGAGCTTCTCGACGAACGCGTCGTAGATATCAGCCTGTGCATAAATCCGGCACGCCGCCGTGCAATCCTGGCCCGCGTTGTAGAACCCAAAGGTGCGGATGCCTTCCACGGCCGCGTCGATATCGGCGTCGTTGAAGATGATCACCGGCGCCTTGCCGCCCAGCTCCATGTGCATGCGTTTGACGCTGTCAGCGGTGCTGGAAATGATGTTGGCGCCGGTGGCAATCGAACCCGTGAGCGACACCATGCGCACTTTCGGGTGATTCACCAGCGGGCTGCCGACGGTTGGCCCACGGCCAAACACCAGGTTGAGCACACCGGCCGGGAAAATTTCAGCGGCCAGCTCCACCAGGCGCAACGCGGTCAGCGGGGTCTGTTCCGACGGCTTGAGCACCACGGTATTACCGGCGGCCAGGGCCGGGGCGATTTTCCAGGCGACCATCATCAGCGGGTAGTTCCACGGCGCGATGGAGGCGATCACGCCCACCGGGTCGCGGCGGATCATCGAGGTGTGGCCCGGCAGGTATTCACCGCCGGCCGAACCGCTCATGCAGCGGCTGGCGCCGGCGAAGAAGCGGAACACATCGGCCACCGCCGGGATCTCGTCGTTCAGCGCGGCGCTGTAGGGTTTGCCGCAGTTGTCCGACTCAAGCTTGGCCAACTCTTCGCCATGGGCTTCGATGGCGTCGGCGAGCTTGAGCAGCAACAGCGAGCGGTCTTTCGGCGGGGTCTGCGACCAGCCTTCAAAGGCGCTGTCGGCGGCGCGCACAGCGGCGTCGACCTGGGCTTCGCTGGCTTCCTTGATCTCTACCAGCACCCGGCCCAACGCCGGGTTGAACACCGGCTGCGCCGGGCCTTCGCCTTCGACCAGATGGCCGTTGATCAGCAGTTTGGTTTGCATGGTTCAGTCCTCTTAAAGCTGCATCGTTTCCCCTGCCGAAACCAGCGTCACTTGTAGGAGCCGGCTTGCCGGCGATGGCGGTGTGTCAGGTGATACCGCCATCGCTGGCAAGCCAGCTCCTACAAGTGACGCGGGTTTCGTCAGTGGCAGTTATTTACCGCCACTACCGGCCACGCTTTCGCCGCCGCGGGTCAGGTAATAGGCACCCAGGATCGGGAACATCGTCACGATCATCACCAGCATCGCCACCACGTTGGTCACCGGCACATCCCGTGGCCGGCTCAACTGGTTGAGCAGCCACAACGGCAAGGTGCGTTCGTGGCCGGCGGTGAAGGTGGTGACGATGATTTCGTCGAACGACAGCGCAAACGCCAGCATGCCGCCGGCCAGCAACGCAGAACCCAGGTTGGGCATGATGATGTAGCGGAAGGTCTGCCAGCCGTCGGCGCCGAGGTCCATCGAGGCTTCGATCAGGCTGTGGGAAGTGCGGCGCAGGCGAGCGATCACGTTGTTGTAGACGATCACCACGCAGAAGGTCGCGTGGCCGACGATGATGGTGAACATCCCCGGCTCAATCCCCAGCGTCTTGAAAGTCGCCAACAGCGCGATACCGGTGATGATTCCCGGCAGGGCAATCGGCAGAATCAGCATCAGCGAGATACCTTGCTTGCCGAAGAACTCCCGGCGATACAGCGCTGCCGAGGCCAGGGTGCCGAGCACCATCGCAATCAGCGTGGCGATGGCGGCGATTTGCAGCGACAACTTGATTGCTTCCAGTACGTCCGGCCGCGAGAAGGCCACGCTGAACCACTTCAGGGTGAAGCCCTGGGGTGGAAAGCTGAACGCCGCCTCCTCGGTGTTGAAGGCGTAGAGGAAGATGATCAGGATCGGGAAGTGCAGGAAAACCAACCCACCCCAGGCCGCGATTTTGAGACTCCATGAAGCTTTTTCAGAGTGCATCGAAGGCCCCCAGACGTTTGACGATGGACAGGTAAACCGCGATCAGTACGATCGGCACCAGAGTGAATGCTGCGGCCATGGGCATGTTGCCGATAGCACCTTGCTGGGCGTACACCATGCCGCCGACGAAGTAGCCCGGCGGGCCCACCAGTTGCGGCACGATGAAGTCGCCCAGAGTCAGCGAGAAGGTGAAGATCGAACCCGCGGCAATCCCCGGCACCGACAGCGGCAAAATCACTTGCATGAAGGTCTGGCGCGGCTTGGCGCCGAGGTCTGCCGAAGCTTGCAGCAACGACGGAGGCAAACGCTCAAGCGAGGCCTGGATCGGCAAAATCATGAACGGCAACCAGATGTACACAAACACCATGAACCGCCCCAGATGCGAGGTGCTCAAGGTGCTGCCGCCTACGCCGGGAATGCCCATGATCAATTGCAACACCGGCTCCAGGCCCAGGTGCTGCACGAACCACTGCGCTACGCCGCCCTTGGCCAGCAGCAGGGTCCAGGCGTAGGCCTTGACGATGTAGCTGGCCCACATCGGCATCATCACCGCGATGTAGAAAAACGCCTTGGTCTTGCCCGTGGTGTAGCGCGCCATGTAGTAGGCGATGGGGAAGGCGACGACGGCGCTGGCGATCGACACCACGACCGCCATGCTCAAGGTGCGCACGATAATGTCGAAGTTCGACGGCTGGAACAGCGCGGCGAAGTTGGCCAGGGTCAAGTCCGGCGTGACCGCCATGGTGAAGTCATCAAACGTGTAGAACCCTTGCCACAGCAAGGTCAGCAGCGAACCCAGGTAGATCGCACCGAACCAGATCAGCGGCGGCACCAGCAGCAGCGACAGGTACAGGTTGGGCTTCTTGTACAGCAGGTTGGAAAACCTGCGCATCGGGGGTTGGGACAGGGCCAGGCTCATGTCACACCTCGCCTGCGATGTCGGTCAGCGGGGTCATGGCTTCCCGCGCCCAGCGTGCGGTGATGGGCTGGCCGACTTGATGCCCGGCGCTGGTGTCCAGCCATTGGTTGTTGGCCTGGCTGATGTTCAGGGCCTGGCCGTTTTCCAGTTTCAGTTCATAGCGGGTGGCGCTGCCTTGGTACTGGATGTCATGCAGCAGGCCGCTGATTTCCACTTCACCCGTGCCCAGCGGGCCTTCGGCGAAACGCACGTGCTCCGGGCGGATCGAGAACGGCTGCGGGTTGCCGCTCAAGCGTTGCGCCAGCTCGCCGCGAATCACGTTGGAGGTACCGACGAACTCTGCGACGAAGGTGGTGGCGGGCTTCATGTACAGGTTGCGCGGGGTGTCGACCTGCTCGATGCGGCCCTTGTTGAACACGGCCACACGGTCGGACATCGACAGCGCTTCGGTCTGGTCGTGGGTCACGAAAATGAAGGTGATGCCGAGCTGGCGTTGCAGCTTCTTCAGCTCGCTTTGCATCTGTTCGCGCAGCTTCAGGTCGAGGGCGCCCAAGGGCTCATCGAGCAGTAGCACGCGAGGACGATTGACCAGTGCGCGAGCCAGGGCCACACGTTGACGCTGGCCGCCGGAGAGCTGCACCGGCTTGCGCTCGCCGTAGCCGCCGAGGGCAACCATGCCCAACGCTTCTTCGGCGCGGTTGAGGCGCTCGGTCTTGCCCACACCTTTGACTTTCAGGCCGTAGGCCACGTTGTCCCGCACGTTCATGTGGGGGAACAGCGCGTAATCCTGAAACACGGTGTTCACGTCGCGCTGATAGGGCGGCAGACCGGCGGCTTCTTCACCGTGAATACGGATGGAGCCGGCACTCGGTTGCTCGAACCCGGCGATCAGGCGCAGGCAGGTGGTTTTGCCCGAGCCGGAAGGGCCGAGCATGGAAAAGAACTCGCCGTCCTGGATATCGATGGAAACCCGGTCAACGGCTTTCACTTCGCCGAACTGACGGGAAACGTGGGTGAATTGGACTGCAAGCGTCATGGTGCGGTGCTCCAAAAAGGCGCGTTTTGGATAAAAATCAAATCCGAGGCGGTGCGCAAATTCGCAGCCTCGTTTCACTCGACAGCGCCTACATTTTGCGTAGGCGCTGTCGAGCGCAGGCGATGTTTTATTGAGGTCGCGTAGCAGCTGCCGAGGTACGAGGCTGCGTTGGGCCGCGAAGCGGCCCCAAGGGCTTAACGGCCGCCCATGATCGCGATGTAATCCTGGGTCCAGCGGCTGTACGGCACGAACTTGCCGCCTTCAGCCTGCGGGGTCTTCCAGAAGGCGATCTTCTCGAACTGGTCGAAACCATTGGTCTTGCAACCTTCGGCGCCGAGCAATTCGCTTTCCTTGCACGCGGCGGGTACCGCCGGCAACGAACCGAACCACGAGGCCACATCACCCTGGACCTTCGGCTGCAGCGACCAGTCCATCCACTTGTAGGCGCAGTTCGGGTGCTTGGCGTCGGCGTGCAGCATGGTGGTGTCTGCCCAGCCGGTGGCGCCTTCCTTTGGAATGGTCGAGGCGATCGGCTGCTTCTCGTTGACCAGGCCGTTGACCTGATACGGCCACGCACTGGACGCCACCACGCCTTCGTTCTTGAAGTCACTCATTTGCACGGTGGTGTCGTGCCAGTAGCGGTGGATCAACGGTTGCTGGGCGCGCAGCAGTTCAAGCACGGCCTTGTACTGGGTTTCGGTCAGCTCGTACGGGCTCTGGATGCCCAGCTCCGGCTTGGTCGACTTGAGGTACAGCGCCGCATCGGCGATGTAGATGGGGCCGTCATAGGCCTGCACGCGGCCTTTGTTCGGCTTGCCGTCGGGCAGGTTCTGCGCGTCGAACACCACGTTCCAGCTGGTGGGCGCGGTCTTGAACACGTTGGTGTTGTACATCAACACGTTCGGGCCCCACTGGTACGGGGTGCCATACGTCTGCTGGCCGACCACGTACCACGGCGCATCCTTGAGGCGCGGGTCGATGTTCTTCCAGTTGGGAATCAGCGCGGTGTTGATCGGCTGCACACGCTTGCCGCCGATCAATCGCAACGAGGCGTCGCCTGACGCGGTGACCAGGTCGTAGCCGCCCTTGGCCATCAAACTCACCATCTCATCCGAGGTGGCGGCGGTCTTGACGTTGACCTTGCAGCCGGTCTCTTTCTCGAAACCGGTGACCCAGTCGTAGTTCTTGTCGCTTTCGC
The DNA here is from genome assembly GCF_055409485.1 of Pseudomonas sp. A125. Classification (NCBI taxonomy): domain Bacteria; kingdom Pseudomonadati; phylum Pseudomonadota; class Gammaproteobacteria; order Pseudomonadales; family Pseudomonadaceae; genus Pseudomonas; species Pseudomonas sp. A125. The sequence goes on along the minus strand of NZ_JBUZVP010000006.1, from coordinate 259,884 downwards.
CACGTTCGATGTAGCCGGGCCAGGCGACGATATCCAACTGGCCTTCACCGGCGCCGACCGCTTTGAGCGGTTCGGCGGCCTGGATACTGACACTGGCCAGCAGCGCGGTGGTCAGGGCACTGAGCAGTGCGGTCTTGTGCGCAGACATGGGGGTTCCCTCTTCTTTAATTATGGTCGGGGCAGTTTTTGCAGCAGGTGGTGCATGAGCGTAGTTGTTGTTTTAAAGATGCTGGCCGTGGCGCGCCATGATGTGCCGCACCACGCTGTAGTCCTGTAGCGAATCGCTGGACAGATCTTTCCCATAACCCGAGCGTTTCAAGCCGCCGTGGGGCATTTCGCTGACCAGCATGAAATGGCTGTTGATCCAGGTGCAGCCGTACTGCAGGCGCGACGCAACCTGCATGGCCTTGTCCAGGTTCTGGGTCCACACGGAGGAGGCCAGGCCATATTCCGAGTCGTTGGCCCAGTCCACGGCCTGTTCCAGCTCGTCGAAGCGGGTCACGGTGACCACCGGGCCGAACACTTCGCGCTGCACGATTTCATCATTCTGTTTACAACCGGCCAGTAGCGTTGGCTGGTAGAAGAAACCCGCGCCGGAATGCACGGCGGCGCCGGTGATGCGTTCGATATGCGGTTGGCCGAGGGCGCGCTCGACAAAACTGGCCACGCGGTCGCGCTGGCGCGTGCTGATCAGCGGGCCGAGTTCGTTGTCGGCATCGCGCTTGCCGGCAAAGCGCAGGCTGCTGACGGCAGCGCCGAGGTCGGCCACCAGCTTGTCGTGTATCCCGGCCTGGGCGTAGATACGGCACGCGGCGGTGCAGTCCTGGCCGGCGTTGTAATACCCATAGGCGCGCACGCCTTCGACCACGGCTTGCAGGTCGGCGTCGTTGCACACGATCACCGGGGCCTTGCCGCCCAGTTCCAGGTGGGTGCGCTTGAGTGTCTTGGAGGCGGCCTGGAGGATTTTTTGCCCGGTGACGATATCGCCGGTCAACGAGACCATACGCACTTTAGGGTGGCTGACCAAATGGCTGCCGACACCTTCGCCGCCGCCACACACAATGTTGATCACACCACGTGGCAACAGTTGGCTAAACACGGGCGCCACGGCCAGGATCGACAGCGGTGTATGTTCCGAGGGCTTGAACACCAGGGTATTGCCGGCGGCCAGGGCCGGGGCGATTTTCCAGGCGGCCATCATCAGCGGGTAGTTCCACGGCGCAATCGAGGCGACCACGCCAATCGGATCGCGGCGCACCATGCTCGTATAGCCCGGCAGGTATTCACCGCTCAGTTGCCCGGTCTGGCAGCGCACGGCGCCGGCGAAGAAACGGAACACATCCACAGTGGCGCTCAAATCGTCCTGGCGCGCCAGGTGCAACGGCTTGCCGCAGTTCAGCGATTCGAGGCGGGCGAGGTAGTCGGCTTGCTTTTCGATGGCATCGGCGATGCCCAGGAGAATGTTTGAACGTTGCTGGGGCGTGGTGCGTGACCAGCCGGCAAAGGCGCGGTGGGCGGCCAGGATCGCGGCCTCAACCTGCTCGGTGCTGGCTTCGGCGATATGGGTGAGGATTTCCCCGGTGGCCGGGTTGATGATCGGCTCGACAAAACCCTGGCCTGCGACCAGTTCGCCGTCGATCAGCAACGCAGTGAGCAGCGGTGTGGGCGCGCCAGACATTTTTCGCGATCTCTTTTCTTGTGTGGTCATGGGCGTTCTCTTACAAGGCGCCTGACCTTCTCTTATGGGATAAGCAGAGACTAGAGGTCAGGCGCGAGGTCAACAAATACTAAATACTGAAAGCAGCATTCGATTAAATAGATGGCTTGCGCGGGTGGGGCTGTTCGCGGGCTACCGTCAGGAACGGGTCCACCAGCGCCGGGCGCGCCGTGCCCCGGCGCCAGGCCAGGCCCACGTCGAGGGTTTGGCTGAGGTCGGCAATCGGCCGGGCCTCGATAATGTCGCCCTCCAGGGACCAGGGGCGGTAGGTCATGTCTGGCTGGATCGACACGCCCAGACCGGCGGCGACCAGGCTGCGTACGGCTTCCATGGAGGCGGTGCGCAAGGTGACGCGCGGTTGTAACCCCGCGCCGGTCCACATGCGTTGCGCGTTGTGGCCCATTTCATCGACGTTCAGTTGAATCAGCGGCTCGCGCGCGACGTCCGCCAGGTTGATGCTGTCGTGTTCCAGCAGCGGGTGCTGGGCCGGCAGCCATAAACGGTGGGGCGAGTGGGTGAGCACTTCGGTTTGCAGGGCGTGGCGGTCTTCGAGGTTGGAGAGGATCAGCACGCCGACGTCGATTTCACCGCTGACGAGCAGGTGTTCGATGAAGGGGCGTTCGTCCTCCATCACGCGGATTTCGACATTGGGGTAGGCGCGCTGGAAGCGGGTGAGCAAGTCTGCGAGGTAGTAGCCGGCGACCAGGCTGGTCACACCGATGATCAACTGCCCGGCCACCTGGTCGGTGCTCTGTTGCAGGCTGCGCTTGGCGTTGTCGACGGTGGCGAGGATCAGGTGCGCCTGGCGCAGGAACTGGTGGCCCTGGTGGGTGAGGGTCATGCCCTTGGCGTGGCGGTTGAACAGGTTGACGCCGATTTCCTGCTCCAGTTGCTGGATCGCCAGGGTCAGGGTGGACTGGGAGATGAAGGCGGTCTGGGCGGCGGCGGAGATCGAGCCGGTCTCGGCCACGGCGATGAAGTGACGGATTTGACGCAAGGTCATCATGCTGGAATTACCAGTGGGGTGTTTTTATAGATTTGTTCGAGTGTATATCGTTTTAATTGAGGGGTAAGCGCGTTACATCTGGAAGCACTCTAGATCGGCAGGTTTTTGGCACTTGGTTTTACGCTGTGAGCCTATTGGTCCTGTGAACTTGAGTTTCTGGAGGCTGTGAATGAATACCCGTGGATTGCTCGATCAACTGCTTAAATCCGGCCAGGACATGTTGCAGAACAAGGCTGGCGGGCCGCGCAAGTCAGACGATAAAGGCGCGCTCGGCGGCCTGTTGGGCGGGGGCGGGTTGGGTAGCCTGCTCGGCGGCGCGGGCGGTGGAGCGCTCGCCGCCGGCGCCATGGGGCTATTGCTGGGCAACAAGAAAGCCCGGAAATTTGGCGGCAAGGCGCTGACCTACGGCGGGCTGGCCGCGTTGGGCGTGATTGCCTACAAGGCCTACGGAAACTGGCAGGCGCAGCAGGCCGGTGCGCCCCAGGGTGAGCCGCAGACGATCGACCGGTTGCCTGCCGCTCAGGTCGAGGTGCATAGCCAGGCGATTCTCAAGGCGCTGGTGGCGGCGGCCAAGGCGGATGGGCATGTGGATGAGCGGGAACGGGCGTTGATCGAAGGGGAGTTTGTGAAGCTGGATAACGATCAGGAACTGCAGCACTGGTTGCATTCGGAGCTGAACAAACCGCTGGATCCGGCTGACGTGGCGCGGGCTGCCGGCACGCCTGAGATGGCTGCCGAAATGTACATCGCCAGTGTGATGTTGGTGGATGAGGAGAACTTCATGGAGAAGGCATATCTCGATGAACTGGCGCGCCAACTTGAGTTGGCTCCGGGGTTGAAGGCTGAACTGGAGAAGCAGGTGCGCCAGGCAGTGGTTTCTTGATTGAGTGCCTATCCGTTGCCACAGCGACGGATAGGCCCCCGATCAAACCAGGTGCAGATGGTTATCCCAAAGCCCCGCTGGTAACTCCAGCGGCGTAGCCACCAGCGGCATCTGCCGGCAATCATAAAACCGGCAACGCCCCTGGCCCGAGGTCACCACAAACCCATCAGCCACTGCACCCACCCCGGCACAATCCGGCAAGGGCCCGTCCAGCAGCAACTGCGCACTGTCCATGTTCCAGATAAAGAACCGATTCCCCCGCGGCGCCGTCAACGCTACCAGTCGCAACTCACTGTGCACTGCCACACTGGCGGTGTAGTGCCCCATGGCCTGCAACTGCTCGTCGGCCACCGGAAACGCCACAAACGGCTGCCCCGGCCGCTTGATCGCCAGCAGCTCCGAGCGCTCGTGAGACGGCCCCATGAACTGCTGCCCGGCGAGGATCGTACCGTCACTGGCGATCCCCATGTGCCGCACACTGTTCATTTGCTGGCCGAGGGCTTCCTTGCTCAACAGCGTACCGTCACGCTGCATCAAGACCAGGCTCGGTTCCATGGCATTCAGGTTCATCTCGACCCGGCTTTCAGCCTCGGTACGAATCCCGCCGTTAGCCACTACCAGCGTTTCACCGTCAGGCATCCACGAGACCTGATGCGGCCCAATCCCATGGGTAGAAAGCTCGCCGGTGTGCACCAGCCGCTCACCCTCAAACCGATACACGCCCAGCAAGCCGCGACCCGGATCAGATGTGTCGTTTTCGGTGGCATACAACCACTCGCCATCCCTGTGCACCACCGCATGCCCATAAAAGTGGCGATTGGCGTTGGAGGTAATGGTTTGCAGCAGCGCCCCGTCACGCAAGTCGATCAGATAACTCTCGGTACCCGGCCTGCGGGCGACAAACAGCGCAATCGGCAGCGACGGGTGGTTGATGATGTCGTGGCAGCGCTGGCCAACCTCGGTGGCAAACACCTGCTTGCCGTCCAGCTGGAAGCCGACGGCGTAGTGCTTGCCGTCACTGTCATCGCGCGCCGAGAGCAGCAGCGGGCTTTTGCCCTTCTGCTTGAACAGCGTCCAGCCACCCAGGGTAATTGCACTGAGCAGCACGCTGCCGATCGCCAAAGCCTGTCGCCTGAGCATCATCAGTCACCGTCGTTGGCGTTAAAGCCCAGTTGAATGCCCAGCGCCTTGGCCAGCTCGCCTTCGTGCAGGCGGTGGACCACGTTGAGGCTGTCGTAGAGGTCGTTCAGTTGCTGGCGCCCGGCATCGTCGGCCAGCAGTTCATTGAGTGAACGCTGGGTGCTGGCGAACAGTTTCAGGGACGCGGCATACGCGGCGTCGATCTTGTCGGCCAATGGCTTTTGATCGGCAGGCAACAGGCCGCGCAGGCCTTTGTTGTCGACGCCGACCCAGACGGTCTGGGCGGCAGCCAGGCTGGCCTCCAGGCTTTGCAGGGACGACTGGCTGCGCCACGCATCCGCCTGGAATGGCTGCGGAATACCCTTGCTCTGGCGGCCCATCGGGGTGCCGAGTTTTTTCTTCAGGGTGTCCAGCGCAGTGACTTGCACCCGCAGCAGGTCGGCGATGGCTTCGTGGGAATCGGCGTAGCGCTGGTTAGGAAACTTGGTCATCTGCGCCAGCATGCCGTCGGTGCTGTTCCAGCTCGACAGGATTTCTTCGGCGAGCAGTTTCTGGCGCTCGCCGATGGCTACCAGCAGCGGGCAGTAACGGGCTTTTTGTGTCTCGTCCGCGAGATCCGTCTTGGCGTCGTAGAGGATGTATTCGTAGGCCGACAGGCCTTGCACCACGACGCTGGATTTGGCCAGTGCGGCGGCGTCGATCTGCGGCTGGGCAGTCACCAGTTGCTCGACCTGACGGCCCACCAGGTTTTTCTTGTCTGGCCAGAACTGCACCTGCCAGGAGCGGTTGCCCTCTGCCAGCGGGCCGATCAGCAGCGGTTGCAACTCGGCCCAGGCTTTTTGCGCGTGCAGGAAGTCGGCGCGCGCGGTCTCCAGGCTTTCCTTGCCCTGGCAGTAAGCCAGGGCGCTGACGGCCAGTTGGCGGTCGGCTTCCACCCAACGGCTGTAGGTCGGCAGGATCACTTGCTTGGCGATGGCTGCCGAGGTCACCGCTTGCGGGTCCTGGGGCGAGCACGCACCGAGGGCGAGGGCGGCAAGGCTGGTGAACAACAACTTGGGACGGAACATGTCGAGCTCCCTTCTGTAATTAGGACAAAGCTTATAAAGAATTCAGGAATGCCAGCAACGCCGCGCGCTGCTCGGCATTAAAAGACAACACATGCTGCTGCGCTGCCTGGGCTTCACCGCCGTGCCACAGCACGGCCTCCATCACGTTGCGGGCGCGGCCGTCATGCAACAACTGGGTGTGGCCACTCACGGCTTGCGTCAGGCCAATGCCCCACAACGGCGGCGTGCGCCAGTCGCGGCCACTGGCCTTGAATTCGGTTCGGTTGTCGGCAAGGCCGTCGCCCATGTCGTGCAGCAGCAAGTCGCTGTAGGGACGAATCACCTGGTTGGCCAGTTCAGGTTCGGCAGCCGTGGGCGACGTGGTGAATTGCGGGGTGTGGCAGCCCTGGCAACCGGCTTGGTAGAACAGGTTTTTTCCGGCCAGCACCTGCGGCGCGTTGACGTCGCGGCGGGCGGGTACGGCCAGGTTGCGGGTGTAGAACAGCACCAGGCGCAGGATGTTGTCGCTGACCTCGGGCTCGCCGCCCGGGCCATTGCCGTTGGGCGCCTGTTTGCAGGCCACTTGTGCGTCGGTGCAGTCATCGAACGGTCTCAGGGAGGTAGTGAGGCCCATATCACCAGAGAACGCGTGAACATTTTGTTGATTGAGATTCGGTTGCCCGGCTTTCCAGCCAAATCGGCCGAGTACGGTCTGATGTTGCGCGTCGTCCCAGACCCAATTCGCCCGCCCGACGATGGCCTCCTTGTCGGCGGTTTTCGCGTCGGTGTTGCGCAGGAGGTCGGCCTCGGGGATCGCTTCAAGCAGCCCCAGGCCGATCATCGGCGGCGCGACCCGGGCCGAGAAGCGCGTGTCGGGGTGCATCGGGCCGTAGCCCAGCTGGGTGATATTCAGCGCCGGCTTGCGCAACTCGACGACGGTGCCGTCCTTGAAGCTGACGTTGAGCGGGGTGTAGTCGACCCGCACCTTGCCTTCCGGGGCGACGCCGGGCACGGCCATGTCCTGCAATTGCCCACCGTAGACCGGCTCGGGGACTACACCCAGTTGCTCGATGACCTTCGCATAGGGCGGTGCATCCGGGATCGACAGGCGCACCAGCATCGACACGGCGTTGGGCGCATCGGGCACTGGCGGATGACCACGGCCATCCTTGATATGGCAGTTCTGGCAGGCGTTGGTATTGAACAGCGGCCCCAGGCCATCGCGGGCGGTGGTGGTGGACGGAGCAATCACCCAGGGGCTGCGAAAGAAACTGTTGCCTACGCTGAAGTCCAGGCGCCGGGTCGGCGACAGGTTGGCTGCGGGCAGCGAGAAGGCGTTCTGGTCGGTCTTGCGCACCGTTGTCGCGCCACCCGCCCTGGCTTCACCGGGTTCAGCCTTGGTGAATCGCGGGGCGTCATCGCAGGCACTCAGGCTCAGGGCCATCAATAGTGCAGACAGGCGAAGGGGCGAACGGGACATCAGTCTTCCTGAACGTAGGCTGAAAATAAGGCCGCAAAGTCTAACAGGGCAGGGCGGATTGAATAAGAGCAATTATCGTTTGGTGGTATCCGATTCATTCCCGCTAGAATGACTGCACATTTTTCTCTGGAGGTGGCCAATGCAGGCTCTCGACGCTTTGCTCAACCGTGTTTCCGTGCCGCGATTGCTGGACCCGGCACCGACCCAGGAGCAGCGCGACCTGCTGTTCGCTGCCGCCATGCGTGCGCCCGACCACGGCCAACTGCGGCCTTGGCGCTTCCTGACGGTGGAAGGTGCGGCACGTGAGCGCATGGGCACGCTGCTGGCCGAGGCGGCCCGCCTGCAAGACGCCGACGCGCCCCAGGCGTTTATCGACAAGGCGCAAAATGGCCCGCTGCGTGCGCCGTTGGTTGTTGTCGTAATCGCCCGTCTGCAAGAACACTTCAAGGTGCCGAAGTCCGAGCAACTGCTGGCGGCAGCCTGTGCGGCCCACGGGATTCTGCTGGCGGCGTACGCCCAGGGGATCGGTGCGGTGTGGCGCACCGGCGAGTTGTCGTATTCGGCCCACGTCGCCAAAGGGTTGGGGCTGACAGCGGATGAGGAAGTGATTGGCTTCCTCTACCTGGGCACCCCACAAAACCCGCCGCGTACGGCCCCGAAAGAAGACCTGGCGCCGTTTGTGGCCGCCTGGACCGGGGTTTAAACCCGAAACTGATCCATCAGCTTCATCTGCTGGCTGGCCAGGGCATTGAGTTGGCTGCTGATGGCCGCTGACTCGGTGGCCTGGCCGGTCAGGGTTTCGGTCACCGTGCGGATCGCCGAGACGTTGCGGTTGACCTCTTCGGCCACCGCACTTTGCTGCTCGGCGGCGCTGGCGATTTGCAGGTTCATGTCGCTGATCACCGTCACCGCATCGCTGATCTTGCCCAACGCCTGCACCGCTTGATGAATCTGCCCGGCGTTGTTCTGCGCCTGGCTCTGGCTTGAATGCATGGTCGCCACCACCCCACGGGTGCCGGTCTGGATGCGTTCGATCACCAGGCGAATCTCTTCCACCGAATCCTGGGTGCGTTTGGCCAGGTTGCGCACCTCGTCGGCCACCACCGCAAAACCACGCCCGCTTTCCCCGGCCCGCGCCGCTTCAATCGCGGCATTCAGCGCCAGCAGGTTGGTCTGCTCGGCGATGCTGCGGATCACTTCCAGTACCGAACCGATTTGTTCGCTGTTCACCGCCAGGGCTTCGACTTCGGTCACGGCCTTGCTGACTTCCTCGGCCAGGGTGGTGATGTCGCGGGTGCTGCGTTCAATGATCTGCATGCCTTCACGGGCTGACTGGTCGGCGCCTCGCGCAGCGCTGGCGGCGTTGGAGGCGCTATTGGCCACGTCGTGGGCAGTGGCGCTCATTTCATTCGAGGCCGTGGCCACTTGGTCGATTTCGCGGAACTGTACCTGCATGCCTTCGCTGGTCTGGCGCGCGATGGCCGAGGATTGGTCGGCGGTGCCACGGGCTTCGGTGATGCTTTGCTTGATCTGCGCGATGGTCGGCTGCAGCTTGTCGAGGAAGCGGTTGAACCAGTTCACCAGTTCTCCCAGCTCATCCTTTTTCGCGTAGGCCAGGCGCTGGGTGAGGTCACCGTCGCCGCTGGCGATTTCCTTGAGCATGGCCGCCACGCTGTTGATCGGCCGGGTCACGCCGGTGGCGGTCAGCCAGATCAGCAACAGGCCCACCAGGCCGGCAGCCGCGCCCACCAGCAACGCCTTGAAGGTGCCGCTGGCCTGGGACTTGTCCAGCACGGCCTGGAGTTTGTGGGCGTCAGCCAGCAGCACTTCCTTGGGCAACTTGATGACGATGCCCCAGGACTTGGCGTCGGCAATGGGCTTGACCGGGTACACGGCGCGGATCGTGCCGTCTTCCTCGCGGATCTTGCGGGTATCGCTGGCCAGCAGTTGCACGATCTCTTTGCCTTCGGCGCCGAGGGTATCGACCAGGTTCTTGCCGACTTTGGCGGGTTCGCCGCTGTAGCCGGCGATCAAGCCGCTGCCGGAAAGGATTTCCAGAATCCCGGCACCGTTAAACAGCTCCTGTCGCGCTGTATCGGTCGCCGCTTGCAGGGCGTTGAGGGCGAGGTCGATACCGACCACGCCGATCACTTTGCCGTCTACCAGCAGCGGCAGGGAGATGGTGGTCATCAACACCGGTTTGCCGGCCACGGTGTCTTCGTACGGGTCCAGCAGGCAGGTGCTGCGAGTATCCCGTGGGCAGGTGTACCAGATGTTGTAGGGCGTGCCGCTGAGGTTGAGAGTGGTCTTGGTCAGGTCGTCCTCGACCATCACGGTGTTCAGGCCTTCACCGCCGGCGCGGCTCCAGTAGCTGGAGAATCGGCCTTTTTCGTTGGACACACGGGCCGCATCGTTGACGAACTCGCTGTCTTTGCCATCCAGGCCGTTGGGCTCGAACGACAGCCAGATGCCGAGCACCTTGCTGTTGCGGTCGAAGGCGGTTTTCAGGCTGTGGTTGAGTTCTTCACGCAAGGCTCCGGCGTCCAGCGAGCGCTTGCCGGCCAGGGTGCGCAGGTCCTTGATCTGGTCGGCGAGGGCTGTGACCACCAACAGGCTTTCACCGAAGGTCTTTTGCAGTTGCACCGCTTGTTCGGCGGCCTTGGCCTGCAGCAGGTTCTGCACGCTGTCGGTGAGCATTCGCGAGCTTGAAGTGCTGATCAGTTCATCGTTCTGGTTGGTCTGGTAGAGGTTCATGCCGACCACCAGGGCTATCACCCCCAGCAGGCAGAGACCGGACAACAGCACGATTTTCAAGCGAATGGAAAGGGTGTCGAACATAGGTTTACCCGCGAATGGACTTATTGGTATGCACGCAGCATTGCCAAGTCCATTCGGCGCTATGCCCGGAACATCGGCTTGGGCCGGCGGTTCATGAGCGGGAGCCGATGAGCGGTAGGTGCGGGGTCAGATGGGCTGGGGCAATCGTTCCGGCCGTGACCAGATCCACAGGTTGCCCATGCTCATTCCGGCGATGGCCAGGTAGATCGGCCAGCCATGGTCGAGCATCACCAGCATCAGGCCGGCGCACAGCAACATGCTCACGGTGGCGCTGACTTTGGCGCGGCGGGCGATGATCTTGCCATTGCGCCAATTGAGCAGGATCGGCCCAAAGAGCCGGTGGTTTTCCAGCCAGGCGCTCAAGCGCGGGGAGCTTTTGGTGGCGGCCCAGGCGGCCAGCAGGATGAATTCGGTGGTGGGCAAGCCCGGTATCACAATCGCAACCAAGCCGATGCCCAGGCTGACGTAGGCCAGCAGGCCGAACAGAATGCGCGCGATTTTGGATGAGGATTGGGTTTTGCCGGTCATTTTAGTGGGGCTTGCAGGGTGGAGTGGGTTGCAGATTATAGGGACTGAAACCCGATCACATGTGGGAGCTGGCTTGCCTGCGATGCAGGCAACTTGGTGCATCAGGTACGCCCAGTTGATGCTATTGAAGGCAAGCCAGCTCCCACATTGATTGGGTTGCTACAGAAAAGTCAGGCCAGCTCAGGGGCGCTAGCGTACGCCTGTTCCAGCAACACGGTGAAGCGCACGAACGCATCAACCGCACCTTTTTCTACTTCGGCTTCTTCTTCGGCGGTGAATTCCAGCGCATCGAGGGTGCGGGTGAAACTCTTCCAGCCTTCAGCGCGACCGCCAGCCGGTTCGCCCAGGTGACGGGCCCCGAAGGTTTCGCTCAAGCCCAGGCCCACGGCACGCTTGATCAGGAACGCGGCGCCCAGCTTGGAGCCTTCGGACACGAACAGCCAACCCAGGGCTTGGGCCTTGCTCGGGTTTTTCACCGCGCCTGCCACCGGGGCGGGCACTTCGGTGTCCAGGTCGCCCAGGTCCAGCCTGGCAGCTTCAGCACGGCAGCGTTCGGCCAGGTCAGGGATGACCTTGATCAACTCGGCATCGTTGTACAGCGCGACCAGTTCCGATTGGAACAGGTATTGCGCGACCACGAAGCGGGCGAAGTTGGCTTGGGTTTCAAACGGGGCATGAGCCTTCACCAGTGCGTCCAGCTTGGTGTGCGGCTCGTTGGTAATCTGGTTCAGGCGCTGGGAGCGCAGGGCTGCACGTTCTGCGATAGGGGAGGCGGTCATCGGGGAGTCCTTGGGAAGAGAAAGCGTCTGGTTGCCAGGCTGTTATGAACTAGACGAACCAGAAGACGCGTCACAGTAAAAAATCCTCACCCCGCCGAAGATTAAATTCCGGCGGGGTGAGGCTCCATTGATCAGATGTCCCAGATCAGGTTGATCGCAAAATTGCGGCCCGGCTGGGTCAGGCGGTCGAGGTTGGCCGGGCCGGTCACACCGGCTTCGCCGACGCTGTCGTAGCTGCGCACGTCATCCCAGTTCCAGTACTTCTTGTCGGTGAGGTTGTACAAGCCACCGTTGATGGTCACATCGTTGGTGACCTTGTAGAAGCCGGTCAGGTCGACGATGCCAAAACCCGGGGTCTTGAACGGGCCGTTGGCGCTGTTACCGTCGGGAGCGAAGAAGGTGGTGCTGTCGACGCGGTCCTGTTTCTTGACCAGGGTCCAACTGACCAGCGCACCGTAGTTCTGCTGGTCATAACCCAGGCCAAACACGCCCTTGAGCGGGTTGACGCTGTTGAGCGGTTCGCCGTTGTCGTCATTGCGCCCGTAGATGTAGGCAATCGAACCTTTGGTGTACAGGCCCTGCGGTGCGCCGAATGCGTCCAGGTTCAAGCGGCCCTTGGCTTCCACGCCTTTGATGGTGGCGTGCTTGATGTTGTTGGCTTCGAACTGCTGCACGGTGCCACCGGCGACGGAGGCGTCTTCATCGATGAAATCACGGTACTTGTTGTAGTACACCGCCACGTCAAAGGAGCCCGCGTCGAAGTTGCCGCGAATCCCGGTTTCAACACCGCGGCTGCTTTCTGGCTTGAGGTCCGGGTTGGGTTCGACGGTGTAGCCCTGTTGCAGGTTTTCAAAGCGGCCATACAAAGCCTTGGCCGACGGTGTGCGATAGCCTTCGGCGTACTGGCCGAACCAGGTGTATTGCTCGGTCAGCGCGTAGGTCACGCCGAACTTGGGCGTTACACGGTGCCAGTTTTTTTCCGAGTCGCTGTGGTCGTAGATGCGTGTCGGGTCAACGGTGTTGAGGAACTCCTGAGTCAGCTTGGGTTTGAGCTGGATGTAGTCGTAACGCACGCTGGGCAGGAAGGTCCATTTGTCCCAGGCAATCTGGTCCTGGGCAAACAGCGCGTAGGAGTTGATCGTCGGGTCCGGGAAGTCGCTGGCTTTTTTCACGCTGTCGCCGGCCGATGGGCTCGGTGCGCCGATGGCGGTGCAGCCTGCGCCCACCGCCAGGCAGGTCGCGGCGCCTTCGCGGGAACCGGTGACTTTCTGCTGCTTGAGGGTGGTGCCGTAGGTCACTACGTGGTCGGTTTCACCGATGCTGAAAGCCTTGTCCAATTGCGCATCGAATACCCACTGTTTCTCTTCGTACAGGGTTTCGCGGGTGCGCAATACCTTGCGCGATGGCTGGTAGATTTCTGCGGTGGTCTGGTCGGTCTTGGCGATCTGGTAGTTGAGGCTGGTCTTGATGTGATCGGCAATCGGCGAGTCGAGGGCGAACTTGTTTTCGATGCCGAAACGCTCGCGGGTGATGGTGTCGTTGCCCGTACGGCCACGGTAGAAGTTAAAGCCCCGGCCACCGACGAACGGGCCGCCAATCGCGTTTTTCAGGTTGGTGTCGCGATCATCCTTGAACTTCTCGTAGGTCAGGCCCAGACGGTTTTCTTCGCCGTAGTTCCAGCCCAATTTGGCCAACACGTTGGTGGTGCGCGCATCTTCCGGGTTGGCACCGGTACGGGCCAGGCCGGTGGCGTTATTGCCGTCGTAGGATTCCATTTCATGGCCATTGCGCTGGCTCAGGTGCAGCAAGCCGTCGAAGTCTTGCACACGCCCGGCGACGGTGCCGGAGGTCAGCCAGCTCTCGTCGGCGGAGCTGTAGCCGGTCTTCAGGCGCGCCCCGAAATCCTGGCCAGGCTTGATGATGTCGCTGGGGTCGAGGGTGAAATAGCTCACCGCACCACCGATGGCGCTGCTGCCGTACAAGGCCGATGCCGGGCCGCGCAGGATTTCCACGCGCTTGACGATTTCCGGGTCGACGTAGTTGCGACGGGTCTTGGCGTAGGGGCCGTTGAAGAAGTTGTCCGGGACTTCGACACCGTCCACTTGGGTGAGGATGCGGTCGCCGTCGATCCCGCGAATGTTGTAGCCGGCATTGCCGGAGCGGGTGCCGGCACCACCGACCGAAACACCCGGCTCATAGCGCACCAGCTCGCGGATGGTGTTGACGTTCTGGCGGTCCAGGTCTTCGCGCTCGTGCACGGTCACGGTGCTGGGCACGCTGTCCACGGCCTGTTCCTGGCGGGTGGCGCTGATGGTCATTTGTTGCAGGGTGATGGCGCCAGCGACGGCGCGCTTTTCCAGCACGATGTTGTTATTGCTCAGTTTGCGATAGCCCAGGTTGGTCCCCACCAACAGCCGGTCCAGGGCTTTATCCGCCGGCAACGAGCCACGCACGCCAGGGGATGACACACCCTGGCCCAGCTCGGCGGGCAGGCCGACTTGCCAGCCGGTCACGGCGGTGAAGGCGTTGAGCGCCGAGACCAGGGATTGCTGCTCGATGCTGAAGCTGTAATTGCCCTGGCTGCGGGTAGCGGGCTCTGCGGCGCTGGCGACCATGACGGGTGCACCGGCCAACAGAATGGCAGCCGTCAGCAGCGACAAGCCGTGGCGGCGAACGGGCGAAGAGGACCGGCGGTTGAAACGAGAGGACATCGAGAGCGCTCCGGAAGGTACGAATCTTATAGTTGCGACACTGAATCAAATAGGAATCAGTTGCATTGGCTATAACGAGACGTACCGTCGATGGCTATCGAGTAAAAATAATTCTCATTTAGTTCAGGATCACCAGCGCCGGGTATTCCGAGAGCTTGGCCGAGGTGATGTGGGCCAGCGAGCGCACCACGTCCAGCGGCTGGTCGAGGCGGTAATTGCCGGTGACCGCGACGCTGGCGAGTTTGTCGTTGTTGTTGACGATCCAGCCGGGGTAATAGCGGCGCAACTCGGCCAGCACTTCGCTCATCGGGCAGTTTTCGAAAATCAGCCGGCCGTCGACCCAGGCCAGGTCCTTGGTGGTATCAAGCTTGGCGGGTTGGCCGAAGCCCTTGGGCCCGATGCGGATGCTTTCACCGGCGCTCAGGCGCACTCGCGCGTCGTCAAACGTATTGCTCAGGTCCACATCGCCACGCTGCACTTGAACCTGGGCTTCACCGTTCAGGTAGCGCACCGCAAAAGACGTATCGCGCACGCTGGCGCGCACCGGGCCGGCGTCGATTTCCAGCGGCAGGCCACGGCTGGGCAGCACTTCAAAAAACGCCTCGCCCTGGTACAGGCGGGCGATGCGCTGGTGGTCCTTGATGCTGCTGGAGAAGGCGGAGTTGGTGTTAAGCAGCACTTTCGAGCCATCGTCCAGTTGCAGGCGCTGGCGCTCGCCCACCACGGTCAGGTGGTCGGCCTGCAGGCGCATCGGCAGGTTGCTGAAGCTGAACAGGCCCAACAGCAACACAGCGGCGGTGGCCAGGGGTTTCCAGTGAGGCTTGATACGGCGCCAGGCGCTGGGCTTGCGCGGCGCATTCAGGGCGACCGCAGCGCTGTGCACCGGTGCGCCGCCCCAGGCGGCCTGGGCCTTGATAAAGGCTTCGGCGTGCAGCGAATCGCTGGCGAGCCAGGCTTCAAACGCCGCCTGCTGCCCGGGTTGCGGGCACTGCAAGGCGATCAGCCAGTCGAGGGCTTGGTCCATGGCCGCGTCTTGCAACACCTCATGAGCCAGCTCATGGGGGTGCCGTTTATTCGGATCCGTCACGGTGTTCCTCGGGTCTTCGCCACGTTTTAATCAATAGTCCTACAGACTGTGCCGACAAAGCTTAAGGGCGATCCAGTCTTTCGGCCACACCTATGCAGATGGCCATGATCAATTTCAGTTCCTTTTGCACGGTGCTCAGGGACACATCGAGCTTGTCGGCGATCTCCTGATAGCTGCAACCGTGCAGGCGGCTGAGGATGAAAATTTGCTGCTGACGGGCGCTCAACTGGCCGAGGCTGACGCTCAGGTGCTCCAGCAATTGCTCGGCCTGGGTCGCGTCTTCGGGGGTGCTGACGGGGGAGGCGACGCTTTGCAGCACGTCCAGAGGGACATCTTCCTGCAGGGTGCGGGCCTGAATCCTGCGGGCGCGCAGGTGATCCAGCGCCAGGTTGCGCGCCGTCTGGTACACGAAGGGTTCGAGGTGGTCGATCGGCCGTTCGCTCAAGGCCCGGGTAACGCGCAGGTAGGTTTCCTGCAGCAGGTCCTCGGCGGTGCTGTGGTTATTCACCATGCGCTGCAAGGTGCGCAGCAGAATCACCCGCTGGGTGAGGAAGACTTGGTTGAAGCGAGATTGGCTCACAGAGATACCAGACCGATTTGCAGCGAATGATAATGCTTATCATCAACGCAAATGGCAAGTGGCTATTTTTGAGCATGAAGCAAGGCCCTGTGGGAGCCGGGCTTGCCCGCGATGCAGTCCACGCGGTCTGTCAGGTGGACCGCGGTGATGCAATCGCAGGCAAGCCAGCTCCTACAGGAGAGGTGAGCACCGCTGGTTTATTCGGCGTTGCACAGCGCCAGGCAGTTATCCAGCATACGGTTGGAGAAGCCCCACTCGTTGTCGTACCAGGCGAGCACTTTCAGCAGTTTGCCGCTGACCTTGGTGTGATTGGCGTCGAAGATCGACGAAAGCGGGTTGTGGTTAAAGTCACTGGAAACCAGCGGCAGGGTGTTGTAGCCGAGGATTTTCGAGTGCTGGCTGGCTTCTTTGAGCAGCGCGTTGACTTGTTCGGCGCTGGCTTCTTTTTTCAGCTGTACGGTGAGGTCTACCAGCGACACGTTGATCACCGGTACACGCACGGCCATGCCGGTCAGCTTGCCTGCCAGTTCCGGCAGCACCAGGCCCACGGCTTCGGCGGCGCCGGTCTTGCTCGGGATCATGTTCTGGGTGGCCGAACGCGCCCGGTACGGGTCGGTGTGGTAGACGTCGGTCAGGTTCTGGTCGTTGGTGTAGGCGTGGATGGTGGTCATCAAGCCGCTTTCGATGCCCAGCTCGCGGTGCAGCACCTGGGCCACTGGCGCCAGGCAGTTGGTGGTGCAGGAAGCGTTGGAGATGATCTGGTGGGATTGACGCAAAATGTCATGGTTTACCCCGTACACCACGGTGGCATCGGCGCCTTTGGCCGGGGCGGAGATGATCACCTTGCGCGCGCCGGCGGTAATATGGGCGGCGGCCTTGTCGCGGTCGGTGAACAGACCGGTGCATTCGAACACCACATCCACCTTGTGTGCAGCCCACGGCAGGTCGGCGGGGTTACGAATGGCACTCACGGCAATCCGGTCACCATTGACGGTCAGGCTTTCCTGATCGTGGGCGACCTCTGCATCGAAAGTACCGTGGACGGTGTCGTATTTAAGCAGGTGGGCATTGATCGAGCTGTCGCCAAGATCGTTGATGGCGACGATCTGCAAATCCTGACGGTAGCCTTGGGTATAAAGTGCGCGCAGGACATTACGGCCAATACGGCCAAAACCATTGATAGCGATACGTAGAGTCATTGGAAGGTGCCTGTCGTCGATTTGTTGTAAGAATTACAAGATTATTCGCATAAAAATAGAAAACAAGCCTTTTTAGTGGCAATATTTTGTTCAATCTACAACGAGTGACCTGAATCAACTGGTCCGATTGGTCAAGCAACACCCTGCCAACCTCTTCGCGGCGGGCTTTTGACCAGCATAGACTTTCAGGTCGCCATATCCGTTAGCCTGGAGTTCTATACATGCATCCCCGCGTACTTGAGGTCACCGAACGGCTTATCGCCCGCAGCCGTGCAACCCGTGAGGCATACCTTGCGCTCATTCGCGGCGCTGCCAGCGACGGTCCGATGCGCGGCAAGCTGCAGTGCGCCAACTTTGCCCACGGCGTGGCCGGCTGCGGCACCGAAGACAAAAACAGCCTGCGCATGATGAACGCCGCCAACGTGGCAATTGTTTCGTCATATAACGACATGCTTTCGGCCCACCAGCCGTACGAACATTTCCCCGAGCAAATCAAAAAAGCCCTGCGTGAAGTCGGCTCCGTGGGTCAGTTCGCTGGCGGCACTCCCGCCATGTGCGACGGCGTGACCCAGGGCGAGCCAGGCATGGAACTCAGCCTGCTGAGTCGTGAAGTGATTGCGATGTCGACGGCGGTAGCGCTGTCCCACAACATGTTCGACGCGGCGCTGATGCTGGGCATTTGTGACAAGATCGTGCCTGGCCTGATGATGGGCGCCTTGCGCTACGGCCACCTGCCGATGATCTTCGTACCGGGCGGGCCAATGCCGTCGGGTATCTCCAACAAACAGAAAGCCGACGTGCGCCAGCGCTACGCCGAAGGCAAGGCCACCCGCGAAGAGCTGCTGGAATCGGAGATGAAGTCCTACCACAGCCCCGGTACCTGCACCTTTTACGGCACCGCCAACACCAACCAATTGCTGATGGAAGTGATGGGCCTGCACTTGCCGGGCGCCTCGTTCGTCAACCCGTACACGCCGCTGCGTGACGCCCTGACCCGCGAAGCTGCGCATCAGGTCACGCGCCTGACCAAAGCCAACGGTAATTTCACGCCGATCGGTGAGATCGTCGACGAGAAATCCATCGTCAACTCCATCATTGCCCTCAACGCTACTGGCGGGTCCACCAACCACACCCTGCACATGCCGGCCATCGCCATGTCGGCGGGCATCATCCTGACCTGGGATGACATGGCTGACCTCTCCGAGGTGGTGCCGACCCTGTCCCACGTGTATCCAAACGGCAAGGCTGACATCAACCACTTCCAGGCGGCGGGCGGCATGTCGTTCCTGATCCGCGAACTGCTGGAGGCCGGGCTGCTGCACAACGACGTCAACACCGTGGCCGGTCATGGCCTGAGCCGCTACACCCAGGAACCGTTCCTGGTGGACGGCGAACTGGTATGGCGTGAAGGCCCGATCGAAAGCCTCGACGAAACCATCCTGCGTCCCGTGGCCCGTGCGTTTTCCCCGGAAGGCGGCTTGCGGGTAATGGAAGGCAACCTCGGCCGTGGTGTGATGAAAGTCTCCGCCGTGGCGCTCGAGCACCAAATCGTCGAAGCGCCGGCGGTGGTGTTCCAGGACCAACAAGACCTGGCCGACGCGTTCAAGGCCGGTGAACTGGAAAAAGACTTTGTCGCCGTGATGCGCTTCCAGGGCCCGCGCTCCAATGGCATGCCGGAATTGCACAAGATGACCCCGTTCCTCGGCGTTTTGCAGGATCGTGGTTTCAAGGTTGCCCTGGTAACAGACGGGCGCATGTCCGGCGCGTCGGGTAAGATTCCCGCCGCGATTCATGTCAACCCCGAAGCTCAGAGCGGCGGGCCACTGGCACGTGTGCGCGATGGCGATATTATTCGTGTGGATGGCGTCAAAGGCACCTTGGAGCTTAAGGTGGACGCCGAAGAATTTGCAGCGCGCACGCCTGCCACGGGCCTTCTGGGCAATAACGTGGGGGCCGGTCGCGAGTTGTTTGCGTTTATGCGTCTGGCCGCAAGCTCCGCAGAGCAGGGCGCCAGCGCCTTTACCTCTGCCCTGGAGACACTTAAGTGAAGCTTGCGCTGGTCGGTGATATCGGTGGTACCAACGCCCGTTTTGCGTTGTGGCGGGATCAGGCGCTGCACTCGATCCGCGTCCACGCGACGGCGGATCATGCCAGCCCCGAAGAGGCGATCCAGGTCTACCTGAAGGAAGAAGGCCTGGCCATCGGCTCGATCGGTGCGGTGTGCCTGTCGGTTGCGGGGCCGGTGAGTGGAGATGAATTTAAATTCACCAACAATCACTGGCGCCTGAGCAAGACTGCTTTTTGCAAAACCTTGCAGGTGGACGAACTGCTGCTGGTGAATGATTTTTCGGCCATGGCGCTGGGCATGACCCGCCTGAAGCCGGACGAATTTCGCGTGGTGTGCGAAGGTACGCCGGAGCCGCTGCGCCCGGCCGTGGTAATCGGCCCGGGCACTGGCCTGGGCGTAGGCACCCTGCTCGACCTCGGCGGCGGCCGTTGGGCGGCATTGCCGGGGGAGGGCGGCCATGTCGACCTGCCGGTGAGCAGCCCGCGCGAAGCCCAGCTGTGGCAGCACATCTACACTGAGATCGGCCATGTCAGCGCTGAAACCGCCTTGAGCGGTGGTGGTTTGCCGAGGTTGTACCGGGCGATCTGCGCGGTGGACGGCCATGAGGCGGTCCTGGAAACCCCCGAGGCCATCACGGCTGCTGGCCTGGCGGGCGACCCGATTGCCCTGGAAGTGCTGGACCAGTTCAGTATCTGGCTGGGCCGCGTCGCCGGTAACAACGTGCTGACCACCGGCGGTCGTGGTGGGGTATACATCGTTGGCGGCGTGATACCGCGCTTTGCCGACTTCTTTATCAAAAGTGGTTTTGCCAAGAGTTTCGGCGACAAAGGCTGCATGAGCGACTACTTCAAAGGCATTCCGGTGTGGCTGGTGACCGCACCGTATTCCGGTTTGACCGGGGCAGGTGTAGCGCTGGAGCAGGCATTTGCCTAGGCAGTGATGGCGCCATCGCAGGCAAGCCAGCTCCCACAGGGGAATGCATTCCAAATGTGGGAGCTGGCTTGCCTGCGATGAGGCCCTCCAGAACAACGAATTATTAAGCCCGTCCCATCCCTAACAACAAGGACGACCCCGTGAGCGTAATCAGTAAATCCATTCTCCTGGTCGACGACGACCAGGAAATCCGCGAATTGCTGCAAACCTACCTCAGCCGCGCCGGTTTCCAGGTGCGCGGTGTGCCGGATGGCGCGGGGTTCCGCCAGGCGATGAACGAAGCGCCGTGCGACCTGGTGATCCTTGATGTGATGCTGCCGGACGAAGACGGCTTCAGCCTTTGCCGCTGGATCCGCCAGCACCCGCGCCAGGCGCAGGTGCCGATCATCATGCTCACCGCCAGTTCCGACGAGGCCGACCGCGTGATCGGCCTGGAACTGGGCGCCGACGATTACATCGGCAAACCCTTCAGCCCGCGCGAGCTGCAGGCGCGGGTCAAGGCGCTGCTGCGCCGCGCCCAGTTTGGCCAGGAGCGCAGCGGTGGCGAGGTGCTGGTGTTTGGCGAGTGGCGCCTGGACATGGTCAGCCACCGGCTGTTCCACGTCGACGGCGAGGAAGTGATTCTCTCCGGTGCCGACTTTGCCCTGCTGAAACTGTTCCTTGACCATCCCCAGCAAATCCTCGACCGCGACACCATCGGCAACGCCACCCGTGGCCGCGACCTGATGCCGCTGGACCGGATTGTCGACATGGCCGTCAGCCGCTTGCGCCAACGCCTGCGCGACACCGAAAAACCACCCCGGCTGATCCGCACCGTGCGCGGCAGTGGCTATCAATTGGCAGCCAGCGTGGTTGCCGGCAATGCCCACTGAGCGCCTGCGTGAACTGCGCCGGCGGGTCCCGGTACCGCGCTCGTTGCTGGGGCGGATGTTACTGCTGACCCTGTTGGCCGTGCTGTTCGCCCAAGCGTTGTCCAGCGTGATCTGGGTGTCGCAACTGCGCGCCACCCAGCTCGAAGGCCTGGTGACGGCGGCTCGCAGCCTGGCGCATTCGATGACCGCCAGCGTGAGTTATTTCCGTTCGTTGCCCGTGGCCTTTCGGCCGCTGGTGCTGGACCAATTGCGCAGCATGGGCGGCACCCGGTTTGTGGTGACCCTCAACGACAAGCCGTTGGACATGGCGGTGTTGCCGGAAACCCCGCGCAAGCACGCGGTGCTCGGCGCCGTCGAGGAAGTGCTGCGCCAGACCCTGGGCAGCGATGTGCATGTGTCGGTGGAATTCGTCAGTGCCGAAGACCTGCGTATTTTCAATGCCGGCTTGAAACTCGATGAATTGCCGCGTTCCTGGGCGCATTACGCGCTGACCCTGGAGCCGGTCAACCCACCGGTGCTGGTGACCCAGATCCAACTGGCGCAGGGCGAATGGCTGTACATCGCGTCCTTGTTGCCCGAGCCTTATACCAGCCTCGAAGAGCAAGGCCTGCCCTACCAGCAGGTGTGGTTCATCGTGCTCACCAGCGGCTTCCTGTTGCTGTTTATCGGCCTGTTGGTGCACTGGCAAAGCCGTCCGCTCAAGCGCCTGGCACGCGCCGCACGGGACATGTCCCTGGGCGCCGACGTGGAGCCGGTGGCCGAAGGCGGCGGCAGCGAAGTGGTGGAAGTGGGCCGGGCCTTTAACGCGATGCGCGAACGCATCAGCCGTTACCTGACCGAACGCAGCCAGTTGTTCAGTGCGATTTCCCACGATTTGCGCACGCCCATTACACGCTTGCGGTTGCGGGTGGAATTGCTGGAGGACGAAAACCTGCAAATCAAATTCGGTCGCGACCTGGATGAACTGGAGTTGCTGGTCAAAGGCGCGCTGCAGTGCGTCAAAGACACCGATATCCACGAGAACATCGAGCCGGTGGACCTCAACCACGTACTCGACTGCCTGGTAGAGCCGTACCTGGCGCCCAACGGTAACGGGCGTGTGACCCAGCATGGCCGCGCGCTGACGACGTATCCGGGCAAACCGCTGGCACTCAAGCGTT
Organism: Pseudomonas sp. A125; assembly: GCF_055409485.1. Lineage (NCBI taxonomy): Bacteria > Pseudomonadati > Pseudomonadota > Gammaproteobacteria > Pseudomonadales > Pseudomonadaceae > Pseudomonas > Pseudomonas sp. A125. The sequence continues at coordinate 237,857 of NZ_JBUZVP010000006.1, read as the reverse complement.
GCATTGGCAACCTGATCGACAACGCATTGAAGTACGGGCAGAACGCGCATTTGCATATCGAAGACGACGGTGCGCAGTTCATCCTCCATGTCGACGACGAAGGCCCGGGCGTGCCGGAACAGCGCTTGGAGCAAGTCTTCGAACCGCACTTCCGCCTGGCCGGGCAGCAGCAGGGTTATGGCCTGGGCCTGGGTATTGCCCGCAACATTGCCCACAGCCATGGCGGTGAAGTGAGTTTGCAGAATTTGCGCGAGGGTGGTTTGCGGGTGACCTTGCAACTACCCCGCGGCCTGGATTAGCGGCCACCCATACTGGAAGTGATTGAGTGCTTGTGGTGAGGGAGCTTGCTCCCGCTGGGGCGCGAAGCGGCCCCAAAAGATGGGACTGCTGCGCAGTCCAGCGGGAGCAAGCTCCCTCACTACATGGGGTAGTGCTCGGCGTTATAACCGCGGCTAGACGCTCTGGCGCAACCTGGCCAGATCCCGCAAGGGCGGCGCACCAAACAGCCGGCTGTATTCGCGACTGAACTGCGAGGCGCTTTCATAGCCCACCCGATACCCCGCCGCCGAGGCTTCCAGGCCCTCGGAGATCATCAGCCGCCGGGCCTCCTGCAAGCGCAGTTGCTTCTGGTATTGCAATGGGCTCATGGCGGTCATCGCCTTGAAACGGTGGTGCAGGGTCGAGACGCTGAGGTTTACTTCCTTGGCCAGGTCATCAATGCGCAGCGGCTGTTCGTAGTTGCCGTTCAACCAACTGATCGCCTGGCTGACCCGATGGCTCTGACTATTGGCGACGGCGATTTCATACAGCCGATAACCCTGCGGGCCACGCAACATGCGATAGAGGATTTCGCGATTGATCAACGGCGCCAGCATTGCGATGTCTTTCGGTGTGTCCAACAATCGGGTCAGGCGCAGCACGGCGTCGAGCAGTTGGGTGTCCAGTCGGTCGACATACATCCCGCGGGACGTCGGGCGGGTAGGCACGCCCATGGGGCCGGCTTCGGCAATCAGTGCGGTGATCTGTGCCGGGTCGATATTCACCCGAATCGACAGGTTGGGATCTTCCGGCGTCGCATCAAGGATGCGCCCGGCCACCGGCATCGAGACCGAGAACACCAGGTAATTGAGCGGGTCGTAGGCGAATACTTCGTCTGCCAGGCGCACTTCCTTGCGGCCCTGGGCGAGGATGCACAGGGCAGGCTCCACCAGCACCGGCATGAAGTCGCGCGGGGTGTTATGGCGGTTGAGGTACAGCGAAGTGATCGCCGTACCGTAGGAACCGTCCTCCCATGTGTGCCGGCGCACGATGCCGGCGAGTTCTGCGCGCTGCTTTTCCATATCGGCGTCGAGGGGCGTGGGGCAAAGTTCGGGCGACGACATGGCATATCCTCTGGTGCTTTGACGATGGGCACAGCTTAAAGGTGGCTTTGCAAAAAGCGGTACTTCGATTCTGCACAATCCTTGCCTGATCCTGCGAAAAAATGCGAATCAGGCAAGCCGGCGGCTGTCATCCGCCTGAAATACGGCGGTCATGCCGGGAATAAAATCCGCAGGCCGATTGTTATACCTACGCATCTCGCAGGATTGTGCAATAAGCCGGCAGGAATCGACTAACTGCATCCATGCCCGCGCCAGTATCTTTGATCCTGTGGCAACACGCCCTCACAGTGCTTGCCGAGCATCACTTCTCAACGGGAGAGTCGAACATGTCCACCCCCATTCCCGCGAGCCATATGGCCTTTATCCGTGCCCGTACCGGGTGCAGCACCGAACTGGGTGCACGCTTGAGCAGTTTGATCGAACCGGGCCGCCAGGCTCAGGGTTGCCTGCAATTCTCGTTGCAGCATTCCCTGGCCGACCCGGATGTGTGGTTGGTGTCGGGCTTCTGGAGCAGCGAGCAGGCGATGAGTGCCTACTTCAACTCGCCGGCGCTGATGGTCTTCACCGAGCTGTTGAATGACATGGTGGTCCGCAGCATGGACTTCCAGACCTTTACCGACGCCTCGGCGGCAAACGCCTATGGCGAGTACCTGCAACTGGCGGGCTAGTGCTTTAGAATGGCCGCCTTTCCCATTGGCCAGGACCTGCAACATGGCACGTAAAGAGTTTGCCCACCACGAAGCCGTTTCCGCCTTGGTGCGTGAAGATGAGGGTGGCTATAGCGCCGCCATCGCCGTGAAGGCGCTGGATGGCATGGGCGCACCGCGCTTTCACAAGATCCTCGATGGCCAGACCTTCAAGACCGCTGATGACGCCGATGATGCGGCGGCGCTGCAGCTTGAGTGCTTGGTCCATATAGACGAAGACGGTCAACTCACTTGGGCAACTGCCGCTAACTAAGAAACCGCCGATCCAACTGTGGGAGCGGGCAAGTCCGCTCCCACATTTTTTTTGCATGCCAATCAGCGTTGCGCGGCGCCGGGGCGGTACATTTTGAACAGCGCCTCTGGCCCCAACTGAAAATAATCCGCCGGGCCGCCTCCACGCAGGATCGGCTCGGCGGCAGCGGTGTCGTACACGCCGTCCTTCAGTAGCCACTTGGCAATATGCACCGCAACCACCTCGCCGAGCACCAGCCAGCTTGGCACCAACTCCTTGTCGGCTCGCTGCAGCTGAATGATCTGCGTCACTTTGCACTCGAACGACACCGGGCTTTCACCCACACGCGGCACGGCGACCACCTTTGAAGCCACCGGGGTCAAGCCGGACAATTCAAACTCGTTGACCTCGGGCGATACCGGCGCGCAACTCTGGTTCATCTGCTCGGCCAGCGGGCGGGTGGCCAGGTTCCACACGAATTCGCCGGTCTGTTCGATATTGTTCAGGCTGTCTTTGCGCCCGACGCTGGAAAACCCAATGATCGGCGGAATGTAGTTAAACGCATTGAAAAAACTATAGGGCGCCAGATTCAGTCGGCCCTGGCTGTCGTGGGACGAAATCCAGCCAATCGGGCGCGGGCCGACGATGGCATTGAACGGGTCGTGGGGCAGGCCGTGGCCGTTGGCGGGTTCGTAGAAATGGATATCGTCGGACATGGCCGGGGTTCCTGTTGCGCGGTTCGGGAGGGCATCATAGTGCAATCCAGCGCAGCGGATTTCTATCATCTGGATGGAATTTTCATACAGCCCCCACCTATTTTTCACAGCTCCCGGTTCAGTCTGCGCGCCAGGTCGACACCCCCTATACGTCGACCGATTGAAAGACTGAGCCTTTGGAGCCTTCTGCACAATGAACAAACTTCCTCAGATCACCCTGGCGTTCTGGGTCATGAAAATCTGCGCCACGACCCTGGGCGAAACCGCCGGGGACTTGCTGTCAATGACCCTGAATGTCGGTTACGCCATCAGCTCGATGATCCTGATCAGCGTGTTCCTGGTCACCCTGGTCACGCAACTCTGGTCAAAAACCTATAACCCGGTGCTGTACTGGATCGTGATCCTGTCCACCAGCACCGCCGGCACCACCATGTCCGACTTTATGGACCGCACCCTGGGGCTGGGCTATGCCACGGGCTCGATGATCCTGGTGTCGATCCTGGTGGCGATCTTTGCCCTGTGGCGTATCAGCGGCGATTCCTTGAACGTGAACAAGGTCCAGACCTTTCGCGGCGAGCTGTTCTACTGGATGGCGATTCTGTTTTCCAACACCTTGGGCACGGCGCTGGGGGATTTCCTGGCAGACGATTCCGGGCTGGGGTTTGCCGGTGGCGCCTTGCTGATCGGTGCGAGTATCGCGGTGGTGGTGTTGCTTAAATACTTCACGCGGATTTCGTCGGTGCTGCTGTTCTGGGTCGCGTTTGTACTGACCCGGCCATTCGGCGCAACCTTGGGTGACTTCCTGACCAAACCCCATGAAAAGGGCGGGCTGGACTTTGGCACCATCGGCTCGTCGGCGGTATTGGCGGCGGTGCTGGTAGTGATGATTGCCGGGGCGGCGTATGCCCAGCGCCGGTATGGGCGCCAGGCGGCTGCCGAGCTGTCTTGAGGCTGAATGAAAAAGGGGCCATGTCAGTCAATGACATGGCCCCTTTTTTACAGCTGCCGAACCTTAGTCCGTGGTGATCCGCGAATGCTTGCGGGTGTCCTTCATGGTCACATACACCACCAGCGACACCGCAATACACGCGGTGACGTACCAGTAGTAACCGGTTTCCATGCCGATGCTCTTGAACCACAGCGCGATGTACTCGGCGGTACCGCCGAAGATCGACACCGTCAGCGCATACGGCAGGCCTACGCCCAGCGCGCGGATTTCAGTCGGGAACAGTTCGGCTTTCACCACCGCGTTGATCGAGGTGTAGCCACTGACGATGATCAGCGCCGCCATGATCAGGAAGAACGCGCCCCACCAGCTTTGGATGGTGTGCAGGGTGGTGAGGATGGGCACGGTGAACAGCGTGCCGAGGATGCCGAAGGCAATCAGGATCGGCCGGCGCCCAACCTTGTCCGACAGCCCGCCGACGATGGGTTGCAGGCACATGAACAGAAACAACGTCGCAGCCGAAATGGTGGTGGAGTCGGAGATGCTCATGCCGACGGTATTCACTAGGTATTTCTGCATGTAGGTGGTGTAGGTGTAGAACGCCAGCGTACCGCCCATGGTCAGGCCGACCACGGTCATCAGTTCCTTGGGGTGGCGCATCAAGGTGCGCATTGCGCTTTCCTTGGCCTTTTCTTTTTTGGTGAACGACTCGGTTTCTTCCATGCCGCGACGCAGGTACAGCGCCACTACCGCACACAGGGCGCCGATGGCGAACGGGATACGCCAGCCCCACGCGTACAGCTCTTCGGTGGTCAGGAAGTTCTGCAGGATGATCAGTACGCCCAGCGCGATGAGCTGGCCGGAGATCAGGGTCACATACTGGAAGCTGGAGAAGAAACCGCGACGTTCCTTGGTCGCCATTTCACTCAGGTAAGTGGCCGAGGTGCCGTATTCGCCACCCACCGACAAACCTTGCAGCAAGCGCGCGAACACCAGCAAAATCGGTGCGCCGATACCGATGGTTTCATAACCCGGGCTCAGGGCAATCAGCAGCGAGCCAAAGCACATCACGTACACGGAAGCCATCAAGGCTTTTTTGCGACCGACCTTGTCGGCGTACAGGCCCATCAGCCAACCACCGATCGGGCGCATCAGGAAACCCACGGCGAAGATCGCGGCGGTGTTCAGGAGTTGGGCAGTAGTGTCGCCTTTCGGGAAAAAGGTCTTGGCGAAATACAGCGAGAAAGCCGCGTAGACGTACCAGTCGTACCACTCGACCATGTTGCCGATGGATCCGCTGAAGATCGACTTGATACGACTGGAGGTGGTGCGTTCTTTTGCCGGCGCAGCCGCCGAACCCAGAGGCAGGGAGTTGGAGTTATCCATTTAAGGATCCTTCATCTAATTGTTTTTGTGGAGCGCGCGCGAGCGCAGCCTGGGTGGGCTGTAGCAGGAGCTGTGCCAAGCCGATGAAGGCCCGGTCTAGAAGGGTTTGCGGAAATTTTTGAGCGGAAAATTGCTGATGAATCAAAGGGGATGAGCGGAAATCCGCTTATGCCTGCGATGGCGCCCTACCAGGCGATACAAGAACCGGTTTAGAGGAACGTGTCCCGCGCCAGGCCATGGCGCTGCATTTTTTCATTGAAGGTGCGCCGGGGCAGTTGCAACTCGGCCAGCACCGCCTTGATATCGCCTTTGTGCCGGGTCAGCGCGGCTTTCAGGCAATGGGCTTCAAATGCTTCTTGCTGCGCGGCCAACGATTGCCCGGCTTCGATGCCTTCCGGCTCCGGTTCAGCCAGCCCCAGCACCTGGCGTTCGGCGACGTTGGCCAGCTCCCGCACATTGCCCGGCCAGTCATGGTTGAGCAGGCGCCCCAGCGCGGGCCCGCTCAACGGCGCGAAGGCGCGGCCCAGGCGCTCGGCGGCACTTTGTGCAAAGTGCTCGAACAGCAGCGGAATGTCTTCCCGGCGTTCGCGCAGCGGTGGCAGGCGCAGTTGCGCGACGGTCAAGCGGTAGGCCAGATCCTCGCGAAAACGCCCGGCCCGGGCTTCGTCCAGCAGGTCGGGCTTGGTGGCGGCGATGATCCGCAAGTCCACCTTGATGCTTTGATTGGAGCCCAGCCGTTCCAGCTTTTGCTCCTGCAACACCCGCAGCAACTTCACTTGCTGGGCCAGGGGCATGCTTTCGATTTCATCGAGAAACAGCGTGCCACCGTCGGCATACTCCAGCTTGCCGATGCGCTTGCCCTGGGCGCCGGTAAACGCGCCACTTTCATGGCCGAACAACTCAGCTTCAAACAGCTGCTCGGGAATCGCCGCACAGTTCAGCGCCACAAATGGCTTCTTCGCGCGGGGCCCGAAATCATGCAGGCAACGGGCGACCAATTCCTTGCCACTGCCGGTTTCGCCGCGAATCAGCACGTTGACCGGCAGGCCCGCCAGGTCCAGTACTTGCTTGCGTAGATTCTGCAATCCACGGGACACCCCCAACAGGCTCGATTCCAGTTGAGCGCGGTGATCAGCTTGTTGATGCAGGCGGCGGTTTTCCAACACCAGCCTGCGCTTGTCCAGCGCCCGGCGCAGGCTGGTGAGCAGGGCTTCGGGGCTGAAGGGTTTTTCGAGGAAGTCGTAGGCGCCATCACGCATGGCTTCGACAGCCATCGGCACATCGCCGTGGCCGGTGAGCAAAATCACCGGCAGGTCGGCGTCGCGCCGCTGCACTTCGGCAAGCAACTCCAGGCCGCTGAGGCCGGGCATGCGTACGTCACTCAGGATCACCCCGGGAAAGTCCCTGGGCAATTGCGCCAGGCATTCCTCGGCCCGGCTGAACAACTGCACCTCAAAGCCTGAGAGGTTCAGCCACTGCTCGACAGCCGTACGAATGCTGGCTTCGTCATCGACCACAATCACCGCGTTCAACATAGGTCTGGTGTCTCCAGGGCGATGGGCAAGGTCAGGGTAAAGATCGCCCCGTCGCCTTGATTGCCGGCGCTCAGGCGGCCGCCCAGTTCATGCACGATAGCGTACGACACGGCGAGCCCCAGGCCGAGCCCGTCACCCACCGGTTTGGTGGTGAAGAACGGGTCGAATACGCTGTTGAGGTTTTCGTCGGCGATCCCTCCACCGCTGTCGCTGACCGTCAGGCACCACAGTTGTTGATCGGCGTGCAGGCGGATTTCCAGGCGTTTGCGAGGCTTGTCGGCCATGGCATCGAGGGCGTTGCGCAGCAGGTTGATCAGCACTTGTTCCAGGCGGATCGCGTCACCGCGTACCCACGCTGGGCGGGTCAAATCGAGGACGGTGCCGATGGCTTCGTCCCGCAGGCGTGCGTCCAGCAGGTGCAGGGACTGGTCCACCACCGTCGCCAGGTCGAGGCGTTCGCGCAGGCCGCTGGGGCTTTTGCGGGCGAAGGTCTTGAGGTGGCCGGTGAGGGCGGCCATGCGCGTGAGCATGTCGTCCAGCGGCGTCAGGGCTTTGTAGGCATCGTCCACCCGGCCGTGATCCAGCAGCAGGCGCAGGGTTGCCAATTGCATGCGTTGGGCGGTCAGCGGTTGGTTGATTTCGTGGGCGAGGGCGGCAGACATCTGCCCCAGTGCCGCCAGCTTGGCCGATTGCACCAGGCCGTCCTGGGCGGTGCGCAGGGCACGGGTGCGTTCTTCCACCAACTGTTCGAGTTCTTCACGGCTGCGCTGGCGCAGGCGGGCCAGGCGCCAGCGCTGGGTCAGGAACAGCACCAAAAACACCAGCGCCAACCACGAACCAGCGGCGGCGAGGCCGGCATTGCGTTGGTCTTCAAAGGCAACCTGAGGCTTGCGCAACAGGTGCAAGGTCCAGCCTTCGGCCTTCAGCGGCAGCGATTCCCAAATGTAACTGGCTTTGCCGTCGGGCCCGTCAACGCGCATCAGGTGGCTGTTGTCGTCAAAGCGCTGCAGGGCTTCAGCGTCCAGCGGCAGCAGTTGTTTCTTGTCGTATTGGCGAGTGGCCTTGAGTTCGGCGTGATCGCTGTCGGACAACGGGCGCAGGGCGCGGTAGCGCCAGCCCGGCTGGTTGGCGATGAAGACAATGCCTCGCGCATCGCTGACCAGCAGCAGGTCATTGCCCTGGGCCCATTCGCGCTCCAGCTCCGGGAATTCCAGCTTGACCACCATGGCGCCGAGGAACTGTTCGTTCTCGCCCACTACCGCGCTGGAGAGGAAATACCCCGGAATACCGGTGGTCACGCCCACCGCATAAAAACGCCCGGTGCCCTGGCTCAGTGTCTGGCTGAAATAGGGGCGAAACGCGTAGTTGTGCCCCACATAACTGCTGGGCAGGTTCCAGTTGCTGGCGGCCACGGCCAGGCCGTTGCGGTCCATCAGTTCGAGGGTGGAAGATTGTGCGGCACCGTTGATGCGCTCCAGTTTGCGGTTGAGCAAATCCTGGGTGGCAGCGTCCAGCGGGCCTTTGAGTGCGTTGATCATTTCCGAGTCCAGGGCCAGCACGGCGGGCAGGGCGCGGTAACGTTCGATCAGGGTGTGCAGGGAGTTGCCGTAGAGCATGAGTTGCTGATTGGCGCGTGCGGCGTCATCCACCAGGGCCAGGCGTTCGGCATGCCGGGTGGCCAGGGCGGCAGCCAGCACCGCGCCGGCAATAATCAGCAGGGAGTAGAAGGTCAAACGCAACGGGCGGGGAATCGCGATCATACGAAGATGAACAGTGCAATTAGGGGCGAGCACCATAGCATGGTGGCGAGGGAGCTTGCTCCCGCTGGGGCGCGTAGCGGCCCCAAAAAAATGGGAGCGCTGTACACCCCAGCGGGAGCAAGCTCCCTCGCCACATTGAGAGGTGTTCAGCACAAAAAAGGCGACCTTACAGGTCGCCTTTATCCTTGCGGGGAAATGCTTACTGCACTTCTACCGCCAGGCTCTCACTGATCCTTTTCTGCCAGATGGCAGGACCTGTGATGTGTACCGATTCGCCCTTGCTATCCACCGCAACGGTGACCGGCATGTCTTTCACGTCGAACTCGTAGATCGCTTCCATACCCAGCTCGGCAAACGCCACCACGCGGGATTTCTTGATGGCCTGGGCCACCAGGTACGCCGCGCCGCCCACTGCCATCAAGTAAACAGCCTTGTGGTCCTTGATCGCTTCGATCGCGGTGGGGCCGCGCTCGGATTTGCCGATCATGCCCAACAGGCCGGTTTGCTCGAGGATCTGGCGGGTGAACTTGTCCATCCGCGTGGCAGTGGTCGGACCTGCAGGCCCAACCACTTCTTCGCGCACCGGATCAACCGGGCCCACGTAGTAGATGAAGCGACCCTTGAGGTCCACCGGCAGGGTTTCACCCTTGTTCAGCATCTCGACCATGCGCTTGTGCGCGGCGTCGCGGCCGGTGAGCATCTTGCCGTTGAGCAACACGGTTTCGCCCGGCTTCCAGCTTTGCACGTCTTCCGGGGTCAGGGTGTCGAGGTTGACGCGACGGGCCGACGGGCCGGCTTCCCAGACGATTTCCGGGTAGGCGTCCAGCGGTGGCGCTTCCAGCGATGCCGGGCCCGAGCCGTCGAGCACGAAGTGCGCGTGACGGGTGGCGGCGCAGTTGGGGATCATGCACACCGGCAGCGAGGCGGCGTGGGTCGGGTAGTCCATGATTTTCACGTCGAGCACGGTGGTCAGGCCACCCAGGCCCTGGGCGCCGATGCCCAGCTGGTTGACCTTCTCGAACAGCTCCAGGCGCATCTCTTCGATACGGTTGGACGGGCCGCGCTTTTTCAGCTCGTGGATGTCGATGGATTCCATCAACACTTCCTTGGCCATCACCGCAGCTTTCTCGGCGGTGCCGCCGATGCCGATGCCCAGCATGCCCGGAGGGCACCAGCCGGCGCCCATGGTCGGAACGGTCTTGAGCACCCAGTCGACGATCGAGTCGGACGGGTTGAGCATGGCCATTTTCGACTTGTTCTCGGAGCCGCCGCCTTTGGCGGCCACGTCCACTTCCACGGTGTTGCCCGGGACGATGGAGTAGTGGATCACGGCCGGGGTGTTGTCCTTGGTGTTTTTACGCGCACCAGCCGGGTCGGCGAGGATCGAAGCCCGCAGGACGTTTTCCGGCAGGTTGTAGGCCTGGCGCACGCCTTGGTTGATCATGTCGTCCAGGCTCATGGTGGCGCCATCCCAGCGCACGTCCATGCCCACGCGTACGAATACGGTGACGATCCCGGTGTCCTGGCAGATCGGGCGGTGGCCGGTGGCACACATGCGCGAGTTGATCAGGATCTGGGCCATGGAGTCACGGGCCGCTGGCGATTCTTCGCGCAGGTAGGCTTCGTGCATCGCCTGGATGAAGTCAACGGGGTGGTAGTAGGAAATGAATTGCAGGGCGTCGGCAACGCTCTGAATCAGGTCGTCTTGCTTGATCACGGTCATGAGTCGCGCTCCTCTATAAGGGAACATTCAATAAAGGTGCCTTCAGTAGGGTGAATCGGTCGGCTGAAGGCACCTTTCCAAGGCACGCCGTGTGGTGCTGGCGCGACGCTAAAAAGGCGCGGCAGTATAACCCGCCACGGTGGCCGATACACCCGACTATGGTCAAACTCTGCCGGGCGTGATTCCCTGTAGCTGCCTTTTTGATTCGAGACCCTTGATGCCTGAACTTCACGTCGGCGAACGCCACTGGTCGGTAGCCGCCGGCAGCAACCTGCTGGATGCCCTGAACCTGGCGGGCGTGGCCGTGCCTTACAGTTGCCGCGCCGGTAGTTGCCATGCCTGTCTGGTGCGTTGCCGGGGTGATATTCAGGACAACCAGCCAGATGCCCTGAGCCCGACACAACGCCAGGACGGCTGGCACCTGGCCTGCCAGTGCCAGGTCTCGGGTGATGTGCAGGTCGAGGCATTTGACCCGCAGCGTGACGGGTTGCCGGCGACAGTCTCGAGCGTTGATTGGCTGAACCCGAGCGTATTGCGCCTGCGGCTGCAACCCGAACGCGGCTTGCGTTACCGGGCGGGGCAGCATCTGGTGCTGTGGGCGGGGAGTATCGCGCGGCCTTACTCATTGGCCAGCTTGCCCCTGGAAGATCCGTTTCTGGAGTTTCACATCGACTGCCGCCTGCCTGGCGAATTCAGCGATGCCGCCCGCCAGCTCAAGTCCGGCGACAGCCTGCGCCTGGGCGAACTGCGGGGCGGCGCGTTGCAGTACGACCCCGACTGGCAATCCCGGCCGCTGTGGCTGCTGGCCTCGGGCACCGGGCTTGGACCGTTGTGGGGCGTATTGCGCGAGGCCTTGCGCCAGGATCATCAGGGCGCCATCCGGGTCATTCACCTGGCCCATGACGCTGGCGGTCATTATCTGGCCGAGCCGTTGGCGCAGCTGGCTGCAGCGCATCCGAACCTGACCGTCGAGCTTTGGACGGCGGCCGGGTCGACCGAAGCTTTGGCGCAACTGCGGCTTGTTTCGCGGCAAACTCTGGCCTTACTCTGCGGGCACCCGGCCAGCGTCGAGGCCTTTTCCAAGCGCCTGTTCCTGGCCGGACTGCCGCGCAATCAACTGCTGGCCGATGTGTTCCTGCCCCGTGGTTGAGCGCTGAATTTTCCAGCCGCGAGATTTGCCATGACTGACGCCATCCTGCAGCAACGCGAATGCGGGTTGCTGACCCTGCAGCTCAATCGCCCGGACAAGAAAAACGCCTTGACCCGCGCCATGTACAGCCAACTGGCCGAGGCGCTGGAGCAAGCCGACGCCGACACCAGCGTCAATGCCGTGTTGATCCAGGGCAGCAGTGAGTGCTTCACCGCCGGTAATGATATTGCCGACTTCCTTGAACAACCGCCCGCTGACCTCGACAGCCCGGTGTTTCATTTCATGCGCAGTTTGCTCAATTGCCGCAAGCCGGTGATTGCGGCGGTGGCGGGTGTGGCGGTGGGTATTGGCACCACATTGCTACTGCATTGCGACTTGGTGTACATCAGCCGGGATGCGCGGTTGCGCATGCCGTTCGTCAACCTGGGGCTGTGCCCGGAGTTTGGTTCCAGCTTGATCCTGCCGCGATTGTTGGGGCATGCCAAGGCGGCGGAGTTGTTGCTGCTGGGTGAAGGCTTTACCGGCGAGCAGGCTGCCGCGTGGGGCATTGCCACTGAAGCGTTGGGCAGTGGCGAGTCCGCCTTGGCCAAGGCGCGGGAAGTCGCGGCACGGTTCGAAACCCTGTCGCCGAGCGCGGTGCAGGTCAGCAAGCATTTGATGAAAAGCGTCGATCGCGAGCAATTGCGCAAGGTGATCGAGGAGGAGGGGGCGTTGTTTACCCAGAGGTTGAAGTCGCCGGAGGCGATTGCGGCGTTGTCGGGGTTTATCGCCAGGCGATGAAGAAGTGTTGTGGGAGCGGGCGCCATCGCAGGCAAGCCAGCTCCCACAGTTGACCGAGTTGAGTTGAAGAAACGCGATTAACTGTGGGAGCTGGCTTGCCTGCGATGAGGCCCAGATAGCCAATGGAATATCCCGATCTGAAACGCAAAAAGCCCCACCATTCACATGGCGGGGCTTTTGTTTTTCAGCCTGTACTCAGACCATTGGGTCGCCAACGTGCAGGATCTTCATGCCGTTGGTGCCGCCGATGGTGTGGTAGCTGTCGCCCTTGGTCAGGATGACCCAGTCGCCTTTCTCCACGACGCCGCGCTTGAGCAACTCGTCGATCGCAGCCTGGCTGACTTGCTCAGGCGGCAGCGATGCCGGGTCGAACGGTACGGTGTAGACACCACGGAACATGGCCGCACGGGCCTGGGTTTCGCGGTGCGGGGAGAACGCGTAGATCGGGATCGAGGAGCGGATGCGCGACATGATCAACGGCGTGTAGCCACTTTCGGTCAAGGCGATGATCGCCTTCACGCCCGGGAAGTGGTTGGCGGTGTACATGGCGGCGAGCGCGATGCTCTGGTCGCAGCTTTCGAAGACCTTGCCGATACGGTGGCTGGAGGTCTTGCTGGTCGGGTGCTTTTCAGCGCCGACGCAGATGCGCGCCATGGCCTGCACGGCTTCCAGCGGGTACGGGCCAGCGGCACTTTCAGCCGAGAGCATCACGGCGTCGGTGTAGTCGAGCACGGCGTTGGCCACGTCGGACACTTCGGCACGGGTCGGCATCGGGTTCTGGATCATCGACTCCATCATCTGCGTTGCAACGATCACCGCTTTGTTGTGGCGACGTGCGTGCAGGATGATTTTTTTCTGGATACCGATCAGCTCGGCATCGCCGATTTCCACACCCAGGTCGCCACGGGCAACCATCACGGCGTCGGAAGCCTTGATCAGGCCGTCGAGGGTTTCGTCATTGGCCACGGCTTCGGCGCGTTCGATCTTCGCCACCAGCCAGGCAGTACCGCCAGCTTCGTCGCGCAGTTTGCGGGCGTATTCCATGTCGGCAGCGTCGCGTGGGAAGGATACCGCGAGGTAGTCCACTTCCATTTCGGCGGCGAGCTTGATGTCGGCCTTGTCTTTTTCAGTCAGGGCCGGAGCGGTAAGGCCACCGCCGCGACGGTTGATGCCTTTGTGATCCGACAGCGGGCCGCCGATGATCACGGTGCAATTGAGTTCGGTTGGCGTCGCGGTGTCGACGCGCATGACCACGCGACCGTCGTCCAGCAGCAGTTCGTCGCCTACGCCGCAATCTTTCACCAGGTCCGGGTAGTCGATACCCACGACTTGCTGGTTGCCTTCGGTCAGCGGATGGCTGGTGGAGAAGGTGAACTGGTCACCGATCTTCAGCTCGATCCGCTTGTTGGCGAATTTGGCGATACGGATTTTCGGGCCTTGCAGGTCACCCAGCAGTGCGACGAAGCGGCCATGCTTGGCGGCCAGGTCACGCACCAGCTTGGCGCGAGCCTTGTGCTCGTCCGGGGTGCCGTGGGAGAAGTTCAGACGGGCAACGTCCAGGCCAGCCAGAATCAGCTGTTCGAGGACTTCCGGCGAGTTACTGGCCGGGCCAAGGGTGGCGACGATTTTGGTACGACGGACGGACATGCACGGACTCCTGAGTTCAAGCGCTGGGGAAGGCTACTATGCTCTTTGGTTGTAGTCATTGTTCGTTTGCACTACTTATCGATGATTCGCTTGTTTTCACTCTGCATGAACAGATGAACAACCTTGAAGATTTTCGATGAAGGGTCGATACACTGCACAAGACAGGAGAACCCCATGCGAATCGTGATCATTGCTGCCCTGGCCGTCAGTGTTGTCGGCTGCACCCGTTGGTCGATGGACCATCATTTGAACAATGCGTACCGCGCCTACGGTGTAGGCGATTGCCAGCGGGTCACCCTTGAGTTGTCCCAGGTTGACCGTGAAAGTCGCTCTCGGCGCTACGTGCAACCGGAAGTCTCGATGTTGCGCGGGCAGTGCCTGGAGCGCGAAAAACTGTTCGTGGATGCGGCCCAGACCTATCAGTTCATCATCAGCCAATACCCGGCGAGCGAGTATGCATTCCGGGCACGCGCGCGCCTGGATACCTTGCAGCAACTGGGACATTATTCGGGCGCCAGCGTCGCTCAACCGCGTCCGGCGTCGCTGTAATCCTATTTGTCGTCCAGTAGCTGGCTCGTTGCCATTCTTGGGCTATTCTTTGAATGTGCATTTGTACAAGTTTGTATTCAAATGAATGGCGTGCCTGGGTTCGGAAGGTATAGGCGACAAGGCTTTGGCTATTGTTGCGCCGAGATTCAGGGAGAGCGGGTCTGAGAGGGCGCGTTCCGAATCACTGGAGAGGCCACTTTGATGGCCATTGGATGGCAATCTTATTATGTTTATCGAGCGACGGATCGAGCGGCATCAATTACCCTGCTTTTTGCAGGTATTCAATCGCCTCACGGACAAGCCCATTGGCTATTTGGGCAATGTTTCCGAGCAAGGGCTGATGCTGATCAGTCAATTGCCGATGATGGTCGACGTTGAATTCCAATTGCGGTTGAAGATCCCGGGAGGCAAAGGCGAGGTACATGCCGTTGACCTCACGGCTAACTGCTTGTGGTGTCATGAGGATATCAACCCGCAGCATTACGACTCCGGGTTCAGCGTTTTGCATGCGCCCGCTGAATATGCCCAGGTGATCAGCGCATTATGGGATTACTTCAGCTTCGACCCGCTGCAGGCCTCTGCCTAGGCGCCAGGCTTCAGAGCACGCCGGCTTTCTTCCAGCCCAGGTAGCGGGTGACCAGGGCAGCACCCAATTCCGAAGGCAGCGCATCCAGTATCGGCAAGCCGTGGGCGTTCAAGCGGCCATGGAGATCGTCGCGGCCATTGAGGTAGTCGACGTTGCCGCAATAGGCCAGCGCTTCGGGCAGGGTTTGCACCGGCGCCTGGCGCAACCGATCCAGGACATCCTCGCGCAGGCTGGCCACCAGTACCCGATGCTGGCGGCTGATGCGTTTGACGGCACTGAGCAACTCCTCATCATCCTCATCGCGCAAATTGGTGACCACGATCACCAGCGAGCGCCGTTTCTGCCGGGCCAGCAGTTGGCTGGCGGCCGCCTGGTAATCTGCGGTACGCCGGCTGGTGTCCAGGTCATACACGGCATTCAGCAACTGGTTAAGCTGGCCGCTGCCCTTGACGGGCGCCAGGTAGCGCGGCGCGTCGCAGGCAAATGTGCAAAGCCCCACCGCATCACCCTGGCGCAAGGCAACATAGCTGAGTAGCAGGCAGGCGTTGAGAGCGTGGTCGAAGTGTGACAGTTCGGCGTCCTGGCTGCGCATGCGCCGGCCACAATCGAGCATGAACATGATCTGCTGGTCGCGCTCGTCCTGGTACTCCCGGGCAATCGGCGTGCGTTGCCGGGCAGTGGCTTTCCAGTCGATCTGGCGCAGGCTGTCGCCCTCGCGAAACTCCCGCAGTTGGTGAAACTCCAGGCCCAATCCACGTCGCTGGCGCTGGCGTACACCGAGCTGGTTGAGCCAGTTGTCTACCGCCTGCAGTTGCGCGCCATACAGCCGGGCGAAGTCCGGGTAGACCCGCGTGGCATCGGTGACGGCTGTCAGGCGGCGTGCCGACCACAGCCCCAGTGGGCTGGGAAGGTGGACTTCACACTGGGTAAAACTGAAATGCCCGCGCCTTTGGGGCCTTAACCGGTAACCCAATTCACTTCGCTCTCCGGGTCGCAGTTC
This sequence comes from Pseudomonas sp. A125, assembly GCF_055409485.1. Taxonomy (NCBI): domain Bacteria; kingdom Pseudomonadati; phylum Pseudomonadota; class Gammaproteobacteria; order Pseudomonadales; family Pseudomonadaceae; genus Pseudomonas; species Pseudomonas sp. A125. Next base: position 221,758 of record NZ_JBUZVP010000006.1, on the reverse strand, counting down.
AATGGACTGCGGCAGGTTCTCCACTGCCAGGCCGTCAGGCACGTGATCGAATAACCGCACTATCAACGGCTGGGAATAGTCGTGCTCCAGCGTTAACCGCACCTCCCCCCAGCGTCCCAACGCAAGGCTGCCGGGCATCTGCCGTCGTACGCGTGGGGACGGCTGGCGATGCAAGCGGCTGGCGTCCAGCAAGGCCAGCAGCAACAGGGCCAGCAGCAGGCCCCATATCACTGAGTGCAGGGTGCCTGGCACCTTGACCTGCAGCGCCACCAGTGCGCCGATCAGGGTGCTCAGGCCCAGCAGCACGCCGAGCCAGATCAATAGCAGGCGGGTCGGTCTCATGGGCGTTTCATTGACGTGGCGCCGGGACTTGGTCCAGCAGTTGTTTAAGCACCTGATCGACCTCCAGCCCATCGATATCCAGTTCCGGGGCAATGCGTACCCGGTGGCGCAACACCGCCAGGGCGCAGCCTTTGATGTCATCCGGGGTGACGAACTCGCCACCGCGCAGCAAGGCCCGGGCCCGCGCGCCGCGAACCAAGGCGATGGAGGCTCGAGGGCCTGCGCCGATGGTCAGGCCTGGCCAACTGCGGGTGGTACGGGCCAGGCGAACGGCGTAGTCGAGTACCTGTTCATCCAGCGCCAGTTCACTGGCGATCTGTTGCAACAGCAGCACATCCTCGGCTTGCAGTACCGTGCGCAGCGGCTGCACGTCGAGCATGTCGGCCCTGGAGGAACGAGTGACTTCGCGCACCATGTCCAGTTCCTGCTGCGCCTCGGGGTAGTCCATGCGTACCTTGAGCATGAAACGATCCAGTTCGGCCTCGGGCAAGGGGTAAGTGCCTTCCTGCTCGATGGGGTTCTGGGTGGCCAATACCATGAACGGTTGGCCGATGGGCAGCGCCTCGCCCTCCAGGGTTACCTGGCGTTCCTGCATGGCTTCAAGCAATGCTGCCTGGGTTTTCGCCGGTGCACGATTGATCTCGTCGGCCAGCAGCAGGTTGGTAAACAACGGCCCCTTGCGCAGCTTGAACTGTTCGGTATGCAGGTCGTACACGGCATGGCCGGTGATGTCACTGGGCATCAGGTCTGGTGTGAACTGGATACGCGCGAACTCACCACCAAAGCAGCGCGCCAGGGCACGCACCAGCAAGGTCTTGCCCAGGCCTGGAACGCCTTCGAGCAATACATGGCCGCCCGCGATCAACGCGGTGAGCACGTCATCAATCACTTGGTCCTGGCCGATGACGGCTTTGCGCAACTCGACGCGCAAGGCCTGGGCCTGTTGGCTGGCGCGCTGGATCGGGTCAGCGGCTGGAAATTCGCTCATAGGGCGTTCCTGAGGGTTTGCAGGCTGGCCACCTGGCGACTGAAATCGGCACTGGAAAGCCGTTTTGCCGGGAGTGGGCCGAGGGCCTGGCGGATGACGAGGGTGGGTTGGCGGGTCAGGCGTTCAAGAACCCGCGCTTGCTCGGCGGTGTCGAGGTGTTCGAACCCGGGATAACGGCGCCTTGCAGTGCGCTGGATGTCGCGCTGCAAGGCTTGCAGCAGGCTGTTCTGGCCACTGCGGCGCAGCAGGAAATCGGCGCTGGCTTTCAAGTGTTCCTGCAGTTGCCGGCGAGCCTTGGAGGCCGGTTGTCGGGTCGGGCCCTGGCGCATACTGGCGTGCCACAACCCCAGAGCAATCAGGGCGACAAGCGCCACCAGGGCCTGGGGGAAGTAGCGCAGCAAAAGGCTGAACAGATCCTCGACATCGGTATTGAACAGCAACGTGACCTGGGTGCCCTGATTCAGGTACCACAGTAGCCAGGCGTTATCGTGCAGGCCAATGGCTGGGGTTTTCCACAGGTCGCTGTCGGTAATGACGGTCACGCGGCCTTGCCCGAGGTTGACCTGCATCAGGTGCGTCGACTTGGCGCTGTTGGCCGAGAATTGCGCCAAGTGCCTGGGGTCGATGAGATTGAAGTCGGTGTCGAAGCTGAAATAGGCCGGGGCCGTTTCGTTGTCCACATACAGCTTGGTCAGGTCCGGCGCCTGGTTTTTTCGCGCGGGTGCTGGCGTGTCGAATGCGTCACTGAAAAATTGGTGTATTTGCACGCGATCCAACAGCAGGTCAGCGCTTTTGCCGGTGTCTTCATCCCACAGCGCTTCGGCCACCAGCAGCAGGTGCCCACCAGCCTTCGTCCACTCCAGCAGCTGGTCAACCTGGCGTGGGCTCATATTGCTGCGCTCGCCCAGCAACAGCAGGCTGTTGCCTTTGGGCGAGAGGCCAGCCAGCCGTTCCAGGCTGTTGGCGTGCTGCACCGTCAGGCCTTGCTGGCGCAGAAAATGCTCTGCCGCGAGATAAGGGTTGGCCAGCGCTTGCGGTGAAGGGCCGCGATCCACGACTTCCTGATAGGGAATAGCCTTGTGCCAGGCATAAAAGCCGCCGGCGGCGAGCAAACAGGCCAGCAGCAGCCCGACCCACAGTGAGGGCCGGTTCATGGTGTGGCACCCGAGCCAAACAGCGCTCGCCAGGCAGTGCAAAGCTGTTGTTGCGCCATGGCTGGCGGCAGGCGATGGCCATAGGCAAGATTTTGCCAATGACGAGTGAGTTCGTCGCTGAACGCCAGCAACGACGGCTGCTGCAGTTGACGAATACGCTCCCGGACCTGGGCTTCAGTGTCGGCATTTTTGAGTGGCAGGTTGAAGTCGTGCAGCAGGCGGTTGAGCAAGCCACGGTAGAGCAGGCCAAGGGCTTCCCGGGGCTGGGTGGCCCAAAGCAGCTCGGCGGTGCCTGCGACGTCTTCCGGCAAAGTGTCTGCGCCAAGTTCGAGGCCGAACAGCTGCGATGGCGCGGGCCTGGCAGGCTTGGCCTTGCGCGGGCTGCGTCGGCTGACAAACGCATGCAGCCAGTCACGATAACGCCAGAGCACCAGCGCCAGGCCAACGGTCAGCAACCCCCATAGCAGTACTTCCAGCCCCTTGGCGATATGCTTGAACGAATCGCTGTCGAGGTTTTTCAGCAATGCTTCGAGCCAGGCTGGCAGTCTGGCCTCACCTGTCGGTTTGTTTTTGTCCGCCGATTTGTCTTCGCCAAAGCGGTAACGGGTGACGGTCTCGGGGTTCTTGAACGGTGGCTGCTGCAGCAGCGTCTTGATCGACTGATTGGCCGCTTGGGTACTCAGGGGCTTTTTAGGAGCCGGTTCATCGGCCCATGCCGATGGGAACGCCGGCACCAGCACGAGCCCGATCAATAGCAACATGGCCGGCGCTACACCACTCAAGCGCTGGCGCAGTCGACGGAATACCAACTCCAGGTCCCAGGCTTCCAGCACGGTGCGGCGGTTCAAGTACAGGCTGAAACCACAGGCGACATAAATAGGCTCCCAGAACACCAGGATCACAGCATAGAAGGCATTGGTCAGGTGCTCCAGCCATAGCCAGTCTTGCCCGGCGCTCAGTATGAGGTGTTGCCAATCCCAGTCTTGCTCGACCTGTTCGGGCAGGAAAAAATAGAACACCACCATCAGCCCGGCCCACAGGGCCAGTTCCAGGTGCACCCCGATCAACGTCAACCAGCGCGCAGCGCCGGCGTTGTGCTGTTGCAGCACGCCAAGGCGTTGTTGGCGTGCCTGGCCTTGCAGGCCTTCGAGCTGGACTACCGGCATCAAGAAACTGCGGCTCAAGCTGAAGCGCCGCCAGGTCAGGCTGGCCAGCAATTGGCCCTTGAGCAGGCGTGGCCATTGGCGCAGGGCCTGCTTGAGGCTGGGGGTTTCGCCGAACAAGGCCTTGGACAGGATATACAGTGGCAGGCGGTCGAATGCTGGCTTCAACCACCAGAACAGCAACAGCGCGGTGGAGGGATGGTTCCACAGCAGCGCACTGAACAGGGCGAAGACCGGCAAGCTCACGATTGCCCAACTGCTCCACAGCAGCCGCCGATGTTCGCGGGCCAGCAGGATGCCGAGGTCCATGGCTTCCCAGGCATTGCGCGGGCGGATCACGACGCTGGCATCACTCAGGCGCATGGCGGTTGCGTCCGGCAAACAGCAGGTAGGCGGCCATCAGCAGCCACAGTGCGGCGCCCACCAGGTATTTGATCCAGGGGGCCACGGCGGTGGTAGAGGACCAGTACGCCTCGATGAATGCGGCGATGAGCAGGAACACCATCACACCACAAATCATCTGCACGCTTATACGCGCGGCCAAGCGCAGGGATTCGCCTCTTGTCAGTTGCCCCGGCGCAATCAGTGCCCACCCCAACTGCAGGCCCGCCGCGCCAGCCAGGGCGATAGCGCTGAGTTCGAAGGCACCATGGCCAATCACGAATGACCAGAAGGTCTGGCCGTAGCCGATCTGGGTCAGGTGCCCGGCGACGGCGCCAATCATCAGGCCGTTGAAGAACAGGAAAAACACGCTGCCCAGGCCAAACAGCAGGCCGGCGGCAAAGGTCTGGAAGGCGATCCCGATGTTATGCATGACGTAGTAGCCAAACATCATCCAGTCTTCGCTGGAAGCGCGTTCGGCTGCCCGGCCCAGGCGGCTGGCATCGGGGTCGTACATGCCCTGCATCTCGGCTATTTGTCGGGGGCTGACGATGCTGTAGATCAGCTCGGGAAACAGGTACACCAGCAGCGCGATACCGACCAGGCTGCCGAAGAACAGCAAGCTCGCCGCCAGCACGAATCGCCATTGCGCGCGAACCAGCCTGGGGAAGCCGGCCAATAGAAAACCCAGCACGTTTGCACCCAACCGGCTGTGGTGGCGATACAGCTGTTGGTGGCCCCGCAAGGCAAGTTGTTGCAGTGGGTCAACCAGATAGCTGCTGTAGCCGCGCTCCTGGGCCAGGGCCAGGTGTTGGCACAACTGCCGGTATTGATGGGGGAAGTCGGCAAAGTCAGTGTGTTTGGCTTTGCCTTTTTCCAGCTGTGCCAGTTGTATGGCAAAGGCTTGCCATTGTGGTTGGTGACGGCTTTCGAAAAGGCTCTGCTTCATGCTGGCCCCAACAATCCGCGGGCGACACCGTTCAGTTCTGCCACGGCGCGGGCAGGGGAGACTTGCAGGGGCGCGGCCAGGATCGCGGCCAGTTCATTGGCCCGTTCGGTGGACAACTCACCCTGGCGTTCGGCGAAGCTGAGAATCGCCCGCTGTTCGTTCAGCTCAAGGGCGAACGGCAGGCGCAGCGGCGGGGCTTGCGGTACTTGCGGTCGGGAAAGCGTTTGTTCTCGATAGATCACCAGTGTTCCGGCCGCCAGGTCGCCCAGGCGCTTGAAGTTGGGGTGTTGCAGGCAACTGATGGCCCCGAGGAAATAGCCTATGGGCAGCATGTCGACAAAACGCAGCAGGTTGCGGATGAGAGACGCGGACCAGCCGATGGGCGTGCCGTCGTCGTGCACCACCCGCAGGCCCATGATCTGCTTGCCGGGCGAGCAGCCTTGGTTGAGTACCTCGAACAGCACCATGTACCACCAACTGACGAGAAACAGCAGCAGTGAACCCAGGCCAACGCCCAGGTTGCCAAGAAAGGCCAGGGCGATGAACAGGATGCCCAGGATAAGGCCGCGCAACCCCAGGTCTAAGGCAAATGCCAGTGAACGCACCAGCAACCCGGCCGGGCGCAGCGGCAGGTCGATGCCCTCCGGGGTTTCGATCTGGTAGCGGGTGTCCAATGGCGCAGGTGGCATCGCGGTCCTTGGCAGTGCAGAGCTGGCGCACGGGCGGCAGCGGCTGGGTTGGAAAGACGGATGCTAGCAGTGTCGACGCTGGAAGCAACCACTCAACGATTTACTGAATGTTTGTACAGTACAGACAGCGCTGGCCCCCGGTGCCTTCCAGCGCCTAGACTTTGTCGGTCTTCAGCACAGGAATAGCCCGTGACCACCATTTTCTGGTACGACTATGAAACCACCGGCATCAACCCGCGTACCGACCGCCCACTGCAAGTGGCCGGCATTCGTACCGACCTTGAGCTCAACGAGGTAGGGCCGCCGGTCAATCTTTATTGCCAGCCCAGCGACGATATCCTGCCGCATCCGGCGGCGTGCGCGATTACCGGCATCACGCCTGGCGTGCTGGCGGAAAAGGGCTTGGCCGAAGCCGACTTCATGACCCGGGTGCACACCGAACTGGCCGCCCCAGGCACGTGTGGCGCCGGCTACAACACCTTGCGTTTTGACGACGAGATGACGCGCTACAGTTTGTATCGCAACTTTTTTGACCCCTATGCACGGGAGTGGCAAGGCGGCAACAGTCGCTGGGACTTGATCGATGTGGTGCGCACCGCCTACGCCTTGCGCCCGGACGGGATCGTCTGGCCGCAACAAGACGGACGCGTCACCCTCAAGCTTGAGCGATTGACGGCTGCCAATGGCATCGACCATGGGCAGGCCCACGACGCGTTGTCCGATGTGCGCGCCACCATCGCCCTGGCCCGGCTGGTCCGTGAGAAACAACCCAAGCTCTATGACTGGCTGTTCCAGTTGCGCAGCAAACAACGGGTGATGGACCAGGTGCGTCTGTTGCAGCCGATGGTGCATATCTCCGGCCGCTTTGCTGCCGAGCGTCATTACCTGGGCGTGGTATTGCCGTTGGCGTGGCACCCGCGCAATCGCAACGCATTGATCGTTTGTGACTTGGGGCTCGACCCCCGGGGTTTACTGGACGAAGACGCCGAAACCTTGCGTCGGCGCCTCTACACCCGGCGCGATGATCTTGCCGAAGGTGAGTTGCCGGTACCGCTCAAATTGCTGCATATCAATCGCTGCCCGGTGGTCGCGCCGTTAAGTGTGCTTCGTGTTCAAGACCGCGAGCGCCTGCAACTGGACATGGATGAGTATGCGGCACGTGCCCTGCGGCTAAGCGACGCACAGGAACTATGGCGCGATAAATTAGCGGCGATTTATGCCGAGGAAGATTTTGCGTCGAGCGCCGATCCGGAGCAGCAGCTATACGATGGTTTTATCGGTGATCGCGATCGACGTTTATGTGAACAAGTGAGAGTCGCTGAGCCTGAGCAACTAGCGCGCCAGCAATGGCCTTTTGATGATGAGCGTTTGCCGGAATTATTATTTCGCTATCGCGCCCGTAACTTTCCCGACACCCTGAATAACGAGGAGCAACAGCGCTGGAGAGTTTTCTGTCAGCAACGTTTGACCGACCCGCAATGGGGCGCGCCAAACACCCTTGGAGGGTTTAAACAGGCGCATTTTGAATTGGCTGTTAGTGCTACACCGTTTCAGCGGCAGGTGCTTGATGAGTGGCAGGGATATGTTGATTCCTTAGCAACTCGAATGGGGCTGTAATCGGTCCCTCGTAAAATTCAGACAATAAAAAACGCCAGCAAGCTGGCGTTTTTTATTGCGTTGCGTATCGCGCAGCGTCCTGACGAAGCTTAACCCAGCAGGGTAGCCCAGCCTTCAACCACGTCGCCGCCCCACTTGGCTTTCCACTCTTTCAGCGTCTTGTGGTTGCCACCTTTGGTTTCAATCACTTCGCCGTTGTGCGGGTTTTTGTATTGTTTAACCTTGCGTGCACGCTTGGTGCCGGTAGTTTTTACAGCGCCACGGGGTGCCTTAACTTTCGACTCTGGATCCAGCAGCGCGATGATGTCACGCAGGGATTTGGAGTACTCACCCATCAGGGTGCGCAATTTGCCTTCGAATTCCAGCTCGGTTTGCAGTTTGTCGTCTTGGGACAGGTTCTTCAAACGGGCTTGCAGCTCTTTGATCGCTTCTTCGGTGGCACGGTATTCGTTGATCAGGGACATGAGGACTACCTTATGTAGGGCGCTGGGGTGAAAGGGGATAGTGGCCCAATAATAGTCAGACAGTTTGCCCAAGTAAACATTTAAGGCCGCATTTATGTAATTTACTTTGGTAGTTTATGGCAAAAGCGTGGAATTGAGTTAATTAGTAAGGGTTAAGCCCTATAGATACTCTCGTTAAGTCTTGGCTAACTGCCCGAGTCTATGGCGTTGCGCACATAGAGTGGGTAAAACCTTACGGTATTAAGGGACGCCGCCGACGCTCGCGATCAGAATAAGCGTTGAGGAATACTGCAGTTTTTCTGCGCAATCGCTAGAATGGCGGCCTTTGCGAAGTTCTGGAGTTCCCCCCTAATGCGCACTTTTCGGCTGGTGATTGCTTGCCCGGACCGGGTTGGCATCGTTGCCAAGGTCAGTAACTTTCTGGCTTCCCACAACGGCTGGATCACCGAAGCGAGCCATCACTCGGACAATCTCAGCGGTTGGTTTTTCATGCGTCACGAAATTCGTGCCGACACGCTGCCCTTTGGCCTGGAAGCTTTTCGTGAGGCATTTACGCCGATCGCTGAAGAGTTTTCGATGACCTGGCGCATCACCGACACGGAACAGAAAAAACGCGTGGTGCTGATGGCCAGCCGCGAGTCCCACTGCCTGGCCGACCTGCTGCACCGCTGGCACAGCGATGAACTGGACTGCGAGATCTCTTGTGTGATTTCCAACCACGACGACCTGCGCAGCATGGTTGAGTGGCACGGCATCCCGTTCTACCACGTCCCGGTCAACCCGCAGGACAAGGAGCCGGCATTCGCCGAAGTCTCGCGCCTGGTCAAGCACCACGACGCGGACGTCGTGGTGCTGGCGCGCTACATGCAAATCCTGCCGCCGGCACTGTGCAGTGAATACGCGGGCAAGGTGATTAACATTCACCACAGTTTCCTGCCGTCGTTTGTGGGTGCCAAGCCGTATCACCAAGCGTCTTTGCGTGGCGTCAAGCTGATCGGTGCAACGTGCCACTATGTCACTGAAGAGCTGGACGCAGGTCCTATCATCGAGCAGGACGTGGTGCGCGTCAGTCATAGCGACAGCATTGAAGACATGGTCCGCTTTGGCCGTGATGTCGAGAAAATGGTGCTGGCGCGTGGCCTGCGCTATCACCTGGAAGACCGCGTATTGGTGCACGGCAACAAGACCGTCGTGTTCTGATCGACCTGTTCCAGTTGAACAATAAGGGGCCTGGGCGTTAAATCGCTGCAGGCCCTTTTTCATTCAGGAGGATCGGACAATGACTGATCCGCGCGATAAAGCCACTTCCCGAGCACCCGCTACTTTGGGCGAGGGGTGTTTGAGTCGTTATGACCCGGACGCTCTGGATGCTCAAGACGGTACCGACTTCCCGGGTGCCGCCCTTTTGTGGGCGCAGTTGCAGGAGCAGGATGAGCCGCCGGCGCTGCCTGAATCAGACGCTTGAGCAACGGTTTGCCCAGCATCAACAGGAAGACCGGGCCGCCCGCCAGCAGGTAAAAGTAATACGTCACGGCCCTCCAGATCAGGATCGCAGCCGCTGCGGTCGATTTGCCCACCATCGGTGCCAGTAATGCCGCCGACGTCAGTTCTGCCGCCCCGGCACCTCCGGGCAGCAGGCTGAACTGGCCAGCAGTCAATGCCAGCATCTGGATCAGGAAACTCCAGGCCCATTGCACATTCGCTCCCAAACCGCGCAATGCCAGGTACAGGACGCTGTAGCGCAAGCTCCAGTGCACGCAGGTCAGCAAAAATACCAGCACCAGGGTGTGCCATGGCAACTTCAGGGTCTCGGTGAAGGCCGCGAGAAAACGCAGCCATTTGCGCGCCCAGCGGCGGCGGGTAGCGGCCCGCACCTTCAAAGTCTTGAGCACAAACTCCGTAAGGCGAAGCAATCGGCGGTGAAGGCGCGCCAGTAGCAGGCAACTGATCAGCCCGCCGACCATCGATACCGCACTGAGCCCCAACAGCCATTCGAGTTTGGGGTTGAGCGTATGGAACAGCGCATATACGGCGATCCCGATCAATGCGCAGAGAAAGAACAACAAGTCGCTCAACTGGTCCATGGCAAACACTGCACTGCCACGGGCCGGACGCACGCCATTGCGCGCGAGCAAGGCCATCAGCGTCAATGGGCCACCGCTGCCACCGGGTGTTGCGCACATGGCAAATTCGGTGGACATCACCAGCCCCAGGCTTTTTATCCGGCCCAGTTGCCCGAGATGGTTCCCCAACAGCAGACGGATACGCAGGGTGTTTACCAGCCAGCACAGCACAATCATGCCGAACATCAGCAACAGCAGTTGCAAGGGGAATTGCTGCAAGCGTGCGCCGGTTTCACCGCCGCCCAGCCTCAAGGGAATAGCCAATGCTGCCAGCAACGCCACCGCCAACCAGATCAGCCGGTTCATGGCTGCGTGGCCAGCCAGGCGTGTTTGGTTTGCGGGATACGTCCTTCATCGATCAGCCGCCGTAGGATATCGAACCAATATTGACGTGAAAAATCGTGGCGCATGTCCACCGGGTGCAGGCCGAGACGAATCACCGGAGCCGATTGCCAGCGCTGCGCGCGACGGTTGCTGAGGACTTTCGACACGCCCCGGCGCCAGGCGCTTCGGGCACTCCACACCAGCCCCGGGGCCTTGATCGCGGTGAAGTCGGGAAGCCGATAAAAATGTTGCGGGTCACTGGTATAGGTCAGGGGCAACTGGCGCAAGGCTTGGCGGGTGCCGCAGCTCATCAGCCAGGCCGGGGCGACGAAGCCATGAAGGGGCCAGTCGTGGCGTTGGAACAGTTCGATCCCGTCTGCCAATCGGGACAGGGCCTGGTCTTCGGCCAGTCGGTAGAACTCTCCTTCATGGGTATAGATTCGACGCATGAACCAGTCTTTCGGCGTGCGCGGAGCCGGTTGATCATCGCAATGGTAGTAGCCGTGCAACGTCAGTTCATCGCCCCTCGCAACGCGGCTGTCCAGCAGCCGTCGGAAATCATCATGGCGGTCGAGTGAGTTGCGGTGGTGAAAGTCCGGCACCACTAACCAGGTAACAGGCACGTTACCCAACGCATCGACCGCCTCGACGAACGGACGGTAATCGGCCCAGGTTTGTGGTGCCACGTCATGCAGCACCAATATCACTGAGCGCCTAGCCATGGGCGAGCATCGGTGGGTGCGCCCCAAGCACGGCCTGATAATGCCCCAGCAGGCTGTCGACCACGGCGTCCCAGGCGTAGTGCTGTTCGACGTGGCGCCGGGCCTGTTCGCCCATGTGCTGGCTATTGGTACTGAACAGTTCGTGCACTGCATTGGCCATGGCGCGGGGATTGTTCGGCGCGCACAGCAGGCCGCAGTGCTCGTCGACGATTTCTGTGAAGGCACCGGCGGCTACGGCGATCACCGGCAGGCCACAGGCCATGGCTTCAAGAATCACCAGGCCAAAGGTTTCCTGGTCGCCGCCGTGGAGCAGGGCGTCGGAACTGGCCATCAGCCGGGCGACATGGGCCGCCGGACGGAAACCGTCGACCACCGTGACATTGTCCGGCAACGTCACCGGCATGCCGGAACCCACCAGCAGCAGGTGGTAGCCGTTCCCCAAACGCTTCATGCAGTTGAGCAGCACTGGCAGGTTTTTCTCCCTTGAGCCGCGTCCGGCAAAGATCAGCAGGCGTGTGTCTTGGCTGATGCCCAGCTCGGCGCGCAACCCCGGGTCCCGTGCCGCCGGGGTAAAGGTTTGCAGGTCGACGCCCAGTGGCTGGACATAGACATTTTTTACCCCCAGGCCGATCAACTTGTCGGCCATCACCTGGCTGGGCGCCAACACCCGGTCAAAATTCCCATAGAGTTTGCTGACATAGGCTTCAACGTTCGGGGTGAACCAGTTGCCCATTCGATTGCTCACCAACAGTGGCAAGTCGGAGTGATAGAAACCAATGACCGGCACATCCAGTTGGCGCCGGGCATCCAGTGCCGCCCAGGCAGTCAGGTAAGGGTCGCCGACCTCGATCAGATCAGGCTGTAAATCGTGCAGGACGTTTCGCCAAGGCGCCAGCCGCAACGGGAAGCGATAGCCTTTGCCGAAGGGCAGGGCGGGTGCCGGGACTTTGAATATGCCGTCCTGCTCGCTTAAGTGCGCGCCCGGGATCAACAGGCTGTGGCGAATTCCGGGCCTGAGTGCCAGGCGGCGGTGCTTGGCATCCAGGTAGGTGCGCACGCCGCCGCTGGCCGGGGCGTAGAACATGGTTATGTCCGCGATATGCACGATGAACATCCCTCCGATCCATTGCTCTCCTTACCGTGGACCTTGGGCAAGGAGAGATGTTCGGTTGGGTTTGCGTGCTGTCAGATCCGGAAACTGCCGACCAATTGTTTCAACCGGGCCGCTTGCTGCTCCAGGTCCGAACAGGCCCGCAAGGTGGATTGCAGGTTTTCCACGCCTTCCTGGTTGAGAGTGTTGATTTCAGTGATGTCCATGTTGATCGACTCCACCACCGAGGTCTGTTCCTCGGTAGCGGTGGCGACCGACTGGTTCATCCCGTCAATCTCGCCGATGCGCTGGGTCACGCTGTTCAGGCGTTCACCCGCCAGGTTGGCGATTTCCACGCTGTCTTGGCTGTGGCGTTGGCTTTCGCTCATGGTGCTGACCGAATCCCGGGCGCCGACTTGCAGCTCCTCGATCATCTTCTGCACTTGCTGCGCCGACTCTTGGGTGCGGTGCGCCAGGTTGCGCACTTCATCGGCCACTACCGCGAACCCGCGCCCGGCTTCCCCGGCCCGCGCTGCTTCAATCGCCGCGTTGAGGGCCAGCAGGTTGGTTTGCTGGGAAATGCTGGTGATCACTTCCAGAATCTGCCCGATGTTCACCGTCTTGCTATTGAGCGCTTCGATATTGGTGCTGGAAGCGCTGATCATCTGCGACAACTGGTTCATTGCCTGGATATTGCGCTCGACCACCTGCTGACCGTCTTCGGCCAGGTGCCGGGCATCGCTGGCCTGGCTGGAGGCTTGCGCGGCGTTGCGGGCGATTTCCTGGGCGGCGGCTCCCAGTTCGTTGATGGCGGCCGCGACGCTGTTGGTGCGGTTGGCCTGCTCGTCGGAGTTGACCATCGAGGAGTTGGAGGCGCTGACCACCCGCAGGGCCACTTCGTTGACCTGCTCGGTGGCCGAGGACACTTCGCGAATCGAGGTATGAATCCGCTCTACGAAGCGATTGAACGCGCTTCCCAGCACACCGAATTCGTCATGGTTCTGGATGGTCAGGCGGCGGGTCAGGTCGCCCTCGCCGTCGGCGATGTCTTGCATGGCGCGGGTCATGACGTGCAGCGGCTGCAGGAGGATGCGGATCAGCATGCCGAGCAGGGCGATGATGATGACCACCGCGATGCTCGTAGCGATAATTGCCGAGGTGCGGAATTCGCTGAGCATGGCGAAGGATTTGTCTTTATCCACCGACAGGCCGAGGTACCAGTTTACCGAGGGCAGGCCCTTGATAGGGGTAAAGGTAACGATTCGGGTTTTGCCGTTTACCTCGACTTCGCTGACATCGCTGCTGATTCTTGGGGTGCTGTTCGGATAGACATCGGCCAGGGTTTTCATCACCAGGTTTTTGTCCGGGTGCACCAGCACTTTGCCGTCGGCGCTGACCAGGAAGGCGTAGCCCATGCCGCCGAAGTTCAGGGCGCCGATGTTGTCTACCAGGGTTTGCAGGCTCAGGTCTCCGCCCACCACGCCGACGCTCTGGCCCGCTTTGCTGCTGGGAGTGGCGATGGAAATGATCAACTGGCCGGTGGCCGCATCAATGTAGGGTTCGGTCAGGGTTGAGCCGTTGCTGCCTTGTGCGCCTTTGTACCAGGGGCGCACACGTGGGTCGAAGCCATCGGGCATCTTGGTGTCGGGGCGGATGACGAAGCCGCCTTTGCTGTCGCCCAGGTACGTGGCCATGAATGAAGACGTCAGGGCCTTCTGTTCCAGCAGGTTGGCGACGCTGGTTGAGTCCGGGTTAATGGCGATGTTTTGCGCGGCGCTTTCGATCAGCACAATACGCCCGGCGAGCCAGGTCTGGATGTTGCTGGCGGTGACATCGCCCATTTCATGCAGGTAGTTGTTCAGGTCGTCGCGAATCGCATTACGCTGCAGGTAATCGTTGTAGAGGGTAAACAACGCAAAGGCGGCAATGACGATAAGCGCGGCGGCAAGCAGGATTTTATGGCTGAAACGCAGATTTTTATTCATGGCTTGTGGGGTCCGCTATGGTCTTAATATCCGATGCGCGTCCTTTTGAGGCGCGCAAAATGGCTGCGTCAAAAAAAGTGTGATATTTCCATCTGCTCCTGCAGGAATTATCCGGCCCGTTTTTTCTAAGACTTTTTGGGTCTCTCGCTTTGACTGTATCGACCATGCGCCACTAAAGATTAACCATGGGTGACAAAATGCCTGACTCTTCGCAACTCATTATTGGTGCCGATCTTCAAGGCCAGCCGATTGCCCAGTCGATGCGCCTGGCCAACCGCCATGGCCTGATCGCGGGCGCCACCGGTACTGGCAAAACCGTCACCTTGCAGCGCCTGGCGGAGGCGTTCAGCGATGCCGGCGTTGCGGTATTCGCCGCCGACATCAAAGGCGACCTGTGTGGCCTGGGCGCGGCGGCCAACCCTCAGGGCAAGGTTGCCGAGCGGATTGCCGGCATGCCTTTCCTTAATTACACGCCCAAGGCTTACCCGGTGACGCTGTGGGATATCCACGGGCAGTCTGGTCATCCGTTGCGTACCACCATGAGTGAAATGGGCCCGCTGTTGCTCGGCAGCCTGTTGGAACTCACCGACAGCCAGCAATCGGCCCTCTACGCCGCTTTTAAAGTGGCCGACCGCGAAGGCCTGTTGCTGCTGGACCTCAAGGATCTGAAGGCACTGCTCAATCATTTGCGCTACCACCCGGAGTTGTTGGGGGAGGACGCGGCGTTGATGACTACCGGTTCCAGCCAGGCCTTGTTGCGGCGCCTGGCGGTACTGGAGCAGCAGGGTGCCGAAGCATTGTTCGGCGAGCCGGCCCTGCAACTGGAAGATATCCTGCAGCCGGCCAGTGACGGGCGCGGGCGCATACATCTATTGGACGCCAGCCGCCTGGTGCATGAGGCGCCGAAGGTGTACGCGACCTTCCTGCTGTGGCTGTTGGCCGAGCTGTTCGAGCAATTGCCCGAGCGCGGTGATGCCGACAAACCGCTGTTGGCGCTGTTTTTCGATGAGGCGCATTTGTTGTTCGCCGATACTCCAAAGGCTTTGCAGGATCGCCTGGAACAAGTGGTTCGGCTGATTCGCTCGAAAGGGGTCGGCGTGTATTTCGTCACCCAGTCTCCAGGAGACTTGCCGGACACGGTGCTGGCGCAACTGGGCTTGCGTATCCAGCATGGCCTGCGGGCGTTCACCACTAAAGAGCAGAAGTCGCTGCGTGCAGTGGCCGATGGCTTCCGTCCCAACCCGGCGTTTGATGCGCTGGCGGTGCTGACTGAGTTGGGTACGGGTGAGGCGTTGGTGGGAACCTTGCAGGAAAAGGGGACGCCTGAAGTAGTCCAGCGCGTACTGGTGGCACCGCCGCAATCGCGGATCGGGCCGTTGAGTGAAGCCGAACGGGCGGGGTTGATTGCCAGTTCGCCGCTGCTTGGGCGCTATGACAAACCGGTTGATCGGGAGTCGGCGTACGAAATATTGATGGCGCGCAAGGAACTGGGACCGCAAGCGCCAGCGACGCCCACCGCCGAAGAGCCGAGCTTCACCGACAAGGCCGGCGCGTTCCTTGGCACTACGGCAGGCAAAGCGCTGAAATCTGCGATGCAGCAGGCGGCCAATCAGATGGGCCGGCAATTGGTGCGCGGATTACTGGGGTCGTTGCTGGGCGGCAGCAAGCGTAAATAACGATGGGATCAAATCTGGGAGCGGGTCTCAGGTTTTAGGTTTGGCGTGAGCGGCCAGCCGCTCCAGCGCAGCGCGCAAGTTTGGGTCGGTAATCCCGTCCGCGGTGGCCTGGATGGTTTCGGCCGCCACTTCAGACAAATCCATGGTATGGCCCACTGCACCTTGCTGCACGGTGGGTGGCTGCACCTTGAACTGGATGCGCGTCAGGCTGGCGAACTCATCGAAGGCCATCAATTGGCGCTGCAAGCGCTTTTGCTGATAGCGCAGGCGTGTCGCCCAATGGCCGTCGGTGACGATCAGCAGCAGGTTGCCTTCACGCCACGAAGCCACATGACAGTGTTCGCGGGCGGCAGGTTGCAGTTGGCTTTCTACCAGGCGCTGCAAATGACCAAGGCGTTGCGCATGGCCGAAGATGGCTTTTAAAGGCTTGGCTTCGCGAAGCAACACGGCGGGAGCACGGGCCGTAAGAGGGCGAAATGCCATGACTAGACACCTTAAGTAACAGAGGGGCCATGGTAGCAGAAAGCGCCTGGGTCGCCGCCGCCATTGCATTGCCGGCAGTTTATCCATTAAATCAATGGGTAACTTATTGCCCGGACGGGTTGAAGTTCAGCAAAAAGCCCTTATTTTAAACAAGCCCTCTTAGAGCGCCGTGCCTGCATCGTGGAATAACGCCACTTTCCTCACCCACGTTTCCGGGTAGAATGCTCGTTCGCATGCGGCCGTGAGGGCTGCTCGGGCGACTCACGGGGCGCCCTCCATCCCTATGTGTGGAAGAACCTGCCGATATGTTTGCGCCTTTGTTAAAGAAACTTTTTGGAAGCAAGAATGAGCGCGAAGTCAAACGCATGCTCAAGACGGTGCAGCTGGTCAATGCCTTCGAAGAGCAGATGGTTGCCCTTTCGGACGAGCAATTGCGCGCCAAGACCGAAGAGTTCAAGGCCCGCATAGCCAAAGGTGAAACCCTCGACAAGCTGCTTCCCGAAGCCTTTGCGGTCGCCCGCGAAGCCGGTAAGCGTGTCATGGGCATGCGCCACTTCGACGTTCAGTTGATCGGCGGCATGACCTTGCATGAAGGCATGATTGCCGAAATGCGTACCGGTGAAGGCAAGACCCTGGTGGCAACCCTGGGTGTTTACCTCAATGCACTGTCCGGCAAGGGCGTGCACGTTGTGACGGTGAACGACTACCTGGCCCGTCGGGATGCCAACTGGATGCGTCCGCTCTATGAATTCCTCGGCCTGACCGTCGGCGTTGTCACGCCGTTCCAGCCGCCGGAAGAGAAGCGCCTCGCCTACGCTGCCGACATCACTTACGGCACCAACAACGAATTCGGTTTCGACTACCTGCGCGACAACATGGCGTTCAGCATGGAAGAAAAATTCCAGCGCGAACTCAATTTTGCCGTGATCGACGAAGTCGACTCCATCCTGATCGACGAAGCCCGTACCCCGTTGATCATTTCCGGCCAAGCCGAGGACAGCTCGCGCCTGTACACCGAGATCAACAAGCTGATCCCGCGCCTTGAGCAACACATCGAGGAAGTGGAAGGCGTGGTGACCAAAGAAGGTCATTACACCATCGACGAGAAGACCCGCCAGGTCGAGCTCAACGAAGCCGGTCACCAGTTCGTCGAAGACATGCTGACCCAGATCGGGCTGCTGGCTGAAGGCGAGAGCCTGTACTCGGCGCACAACCTGGGCTTGTTGACCCATGTGTACGCCGGCCTGCGCGCGCACAAGCTGTTCCATCGCAACGTCGAATACATCGTGCAGGACGGCCAGGTCGTACTGGTCGACGAACACACCGGGCGTACCATGCCGGGTCGCCGTTTGTCGGAAGGCCTGCATCAGGCGATCGAAGCCAAGGAAGTCCTGAACATCCAGGCAGAAAGCCAGACCCTGGCCTCGACCACCTTCCAGAACTACTTCCGCCTGTACAACAAACTGTCCGGCATGACCGGTACAGCCGACACCGAAGCATTCGAATTCCACCAGATCTACGGTCTGTCGGTGATGGTTATCCCGCCGAACAAGCCGCTGGCGCGTAAAGACTTCAACGACCTGGTGTTCCTGACCGCCGACGAGAAATACGCGGCCATCGTCGCCGACATCAAGGAGTGCATGACCCAGGGCCGTCCGGTGCTGGTCGGTACGGCCACCATCGAAACTTCCGAGCACATGTCCAGCTTGCTGAACAAGGAAGGCATCGAGCACAAGGTCCTCAACGCCAAGTTCCACGAAAAAGAAGCCGAGATCATTGCCCAGGCCGGTCGCCCAGGCGCACTGACCATCGCCACCAACATGGCCGGTCGTGGTACCGACATCCTGTTGGGCGGTAACTGGGAAGTGGAAGTCGCCTCCCTCGACAACCCGACGCCTGAGCAGATCGCGCAGATCAAGGCCGACTGGCAGAAGCGTCACCAGCAAGTGCTGGAGTCCGGCGGCTTGCAGGTGATCGCGTCCGAGCGCCACGAATCGCGCCGTATCGACAACCAGCTGCGCGGCCGCGCCGGTCGTCAGGGTGACGCCGGTTCCAGCCGTTTCTACCTGTCTCTCGAAGACAGCCTGATGCGTATCTTCGCCTCGGATCGGGTGAAGAACTTCATGAAGGCTCTGGGCATGCAGTCCGGTGAAGCCATTGAGCACCGCATGGTGACCAACGCCATCGAGAAGGCCCAGCGCAAGGTAGAAGGCCGCAACTTCGACATTCGTAAGCAACTGCTCGAGTTCGATGACGTCAACAACGAACAGCGTAAAGTGATTTATCACATGCGTAACACGTTGCTGGCGGCCACCAACATTGGCGAAACCATTGCCGACTTCCGCCAGGATGTACTGAACGCAACCGTCAGCGCGCATATCCCGCCACAGTCCCTGCCTGAGCAGTGGGATGTTGCCGGCCTGGAAGCGGCGTTGAAGAGCGACTTCGGTGTCGACTTGCCGGTCCAGCAATGGCTCGACGAAGACGACCATCTGTACGAAGAAACCCTGCGCGAGAAGCTCATGACCGAGCTGCTGGCCGCGTACAACGAGAAAGAAGAGCAGGCGAGTGCCGAAGCACTGCGCACCTTCGAGAAGCAAATCGTACTGCGTGTGCTGGACGATCTGTGGAAAGACCACCTGTCGACCATGGACCACCTGCGTCACGGCATCCACTTGCGTGGCTACGCCCAGAAGAACCCGAAGCAGGAGTACAAGCGCGAGTCGTTCACGCTGTTCTCCGAGTTGCTGGATTCGATCAAGCGCGATTCGATTCGCGTGCTGTCCCACGTTCAGGTGCGTCGCGAAGACCCGGTCGAGGAAGAAGCTCGCCTGCGCCAGGAAGCCGAGGCACTGGCTGCGCGCATGCAGTTCCAGCATGACGAGGCCCCAGGCCTTGAAGCGCCGGAAGTGCTGGGTGAGGAAGTCGATGTAGCCTTGGCCCAGACGCCAGTGCGCAACGACCAGAAGCTGGGTCGCAATGAACTGTGCTGGTGCGGTTCGGGCAAGAAGTTCAAACACTGCCACGGTGAAATCAACTAAGATTTTCCCCTGACGTGCAACACCCCGCGCCGCGACCGGCATCAGCCGTCGCGGCGTTTTGCCATTAGTTCACCGTCGATGGCGACGGAGCACACATCACCTATTTTAAGGAGCGCATTCATGGCTGTTGGTCTTGGTCCTTTGCCCACGTTGCACCCGGTTGCCGGTTTTGAACTTGGTATTGCTTCGGCCGGCATCAAACGCCCGGGGCGCAAGGATGTGGTGGTGATGCGCTGTGCCGAAGGCTCGACCGTCGCCGGCGTGTTCACCCTGAACGCGTTTTGCGCAGCGCCCGTGATCCTGGCCAAGCAGCGCGTTGAAGGCCCGGTGCGCTACCTGTTGACCAACACCGGCAATGCCAACGCCGGCACCGGCGAGCCTGGCTTGGAGGCGGCTGCGCGCACCTGCGCCAAGCTGGCGCAACTGACCGGCGTTGATGCCAGCCAAGTGCTGCCATACTCCACCGGCGTGATCGGTGAGCCGCTGCCGGTAGAGAAGATCGAAGGCGCGTTGCAAGCCGCACTGGACGACTTGTCGGTGGATAACTGGGCGGCTGCGGCCACCGGCATCATGACCACCGACACCCTGCCCAAAGGCGCGAGCCGCCAGTTTGTGCACGAGGGCGTCACCGTCACCGTCACCGGCATCAGCAAGGGCGCCGGTATGATTCGCCCGAACATGGCGACCATGCTTGGCTATATCGCCACCGACGCCAAAGTGTCCCGCGATGTGCTGCAAAACCTGATGCTCGACGGCGCCAACAAGTCGTTCAACCGCATCACCATCGACGGCGATACCTCGACCAACGATTGCTGCATGTTGATTGCTACCGGCCAGGCCGACCTGCCGGAAATCACCTCTTCCAACGGCCCGTTGTTCGCTGCCTTGAAGCAGGCAGTGTTCGAGGTGTGCATGGACGTGGCCCAGGCCATCGTGCGTGACGGCGAAGGCGCCACCAAGTTTGTGACCGTTGAAGTCAACGGCGGCGGCAATCACCAGGAATGCCTGGATGTGGGCTACACCGTGGCCCACTCTCCACTGATCAAGACCGCGCTGTTTGCCTCCGACCCGAACTGGGGCCGTATCCTGGCCGCTGTTGGTCGTGCTGGTGTACCCAACCTGGACGTGAGCAAGATCGACGTGTTCCTGGGCGACGTGTGTATTGCCAGCCGTGGTGCCCGTGCCGAGACGTACACCGAAGCCCAGGGTTCTGCGGTGATGCAGCAGGAAGAAATCACCATCCGTATCGAGTTGGGTCGCGGTGAATGCAGCGAAACCATCTGGACCACCGACCTGTCCCACGAGTACGTGAAGATCAACGCGGAATACCGCACCTGATACGCAGCCAGGTCGGGTATCACTGTAGGAGCGAGCTTGCTCGCGAAAAACCAGAGGGCACCCCGTTGAGTCGGGGAGCCCGCGTTATCGGTAACGACCTTCGCGAGCAGGTGGGTTTACGTTTAGAGGACAGTGTGGTGAAACGAATTCATGTAGCAGCAGCGGTCATCCGCGGCGTCGACGGCAGGATTCTGCTGGCGCGCCGCGCCGATACCCAGCATCAGGGCGGCCTCTGGGAGTTCCCCGGTGGCAAGGTGGAGGCCGATGAGTCGGTCTCTGCCGCGCTGTCCCGTGAGTTGCAGGAAGAGTTGGGCATCCAGGTCAGGGCGGCTCGCCCGTTGATCAAGGTGCAGCATGATTACCCGGACAAACAGGTATTGCTGGATGTCTGGGAAGTCTCGGCGTTTACCGGCGAACCCCACGGGGCCGAAGGCCAGCCTCTTGAGTGGGTGGCACCGCGAGACCTTTTGAACTATGAGTTTCCGGCGGCCAATGCGCCGATCGTGGCCGCGGCGCGTTTGCCGGCGCAATACCTGATCACCCCCGGCGAGCTGGAAACCCCGGTCCTGTTGCGCGGCATTCAAAAAGCCATCGCTGGCGGCATCAAGCTGGTTCAATTGCGCGCCCCCAACGGTTATGACCCCAAGTACCGCGACCTGGCGGTGGACGCCGTGGGCCTGTGCGCGGGCAAGGCTCAGTTGATGCTCAAGGGGCCGTTTGAATGGCTGGGGGATTTTCCTGCAGCCGGTTGGCACATGACTTCGGCGCAACTGCGCAAGTACGCCAGCAAGGGACGACCTTTGCCCAAGGATCGCTGGTTGGCGGCGTCTTGCCACAATGCTGAGGAATTGGCCTTGGCGCAATTGATGGACGTGGATTTCGTCACGCTGTCGCCGGTGCAGCCGACCCAGACTCATCCAGATGCGCAGCCGTTGGGCTGGGAGCAGGCGCAGCAGTTGATCAGTGGGTTCAGCAAGCCGGTATACCTGCTGGGTGGGGTTGGTCCCCTTGAGCAGGAAAAAACCTGGGAAGCCGGTGCTCAAGGTGTGGCGGGGATTCGGGCGTTCTGGCCTGAGGTTTAAGCATAGCCTTGGCGAGTGGCCAGGGGAGCTGTTGTGGCGAGGGAGCTTGCTCCCGCTGGAGTGCGCAGCGCTCCCGCTTTTTTGGGGCCGCTGCGCAGCCCAGCGGGAGCAAGCTCCCTCGCCACAGGTCTCAATCAGTCAGTGAGCATTAGTGCGGCTTGGCGGCTGCCTGCCACAATATCTCCGCAACGCCCTGGCGCCTGGCAATCACCCTGGCCGTCACAAACAGCAAGTCCGACAGCCGGTTGATATACGCCAACCCCACACCCTCCAACGGTTCCATCGCATTCAGGTGCTGGCACCGACGCTCTGCACTGCGGGCCAGGCTGCGGCACACATGAGCCTGGGCAATCAACGCTGAACCACCCGGCAAAATGAAGTTCTCCAGCGGCCCGACCTCTTCGTTCCAGCGATCAATCGCCGCTTCCAGGCGGTCGACTTCTGCTGCATTCAGCGCCTTATACACCGGCATCGCCAACTCACCGCCCAAATCAAACAGCCGATGCTGGCAAGGGGTAAGCACCTCGATCACATCTTTCAAGGCGGGGTGCTGGCCGCTTTGTTCTTCAAGCCCGGCCAACAACAAACCCAGTTGGCTGTTCAGCGCATCAACTTCACCAATCGCCTCCACCCGTGGATGGTCCTTGGGCACGCGACGACCATCGCCCAGGCCTGTTTCGCCCTTGTCGCCGGTACGGGTGTAAATTTTCGACAGGCGAAAGCCCATGGTTAGCGCTCCAGTTGAGTCAGTTCGTTGGGGGGCATTTGGCTGCTGGCCAAAGGCAGGCGCAAGGTAAAGCAGGTACCTTGGCCTGGAGTGGAGTGCACTTCCATCTGCCCCTTGTGGTTGTTAGTGATGATGAAATATGAAACCGACAACCCAAGCCCGGTGCCCTGGCCGATTTCCTTGGTGGTGAAAAACGGCTCGAAGGTGCGTTTGCGCACGTTCTCGCTCATGCCGATGCCGTTGTCTTCCACCTGGATTTCCGCCCAGGGTGGGTTGAGCCGGGTACGCAGGATAATGCGCCCCGGTTCGCTGTCATTTTCACGCTGGTGAATTGCCTGGGCGGCGTTTTTCAGCAGGTTGAGCAACACTTGCTCCAGCTCGTTGGCGGTACCGGGCACCGGGCCCAGCTGTGGGTCGAACTGGCGAATGATTGCCTGCCCCTTGAAGTCGAAGCCGACGGTGAGGTCGAAATCATTGCCGGCGATTTCCACGGCCTGATCGATCAGCGCGGGTAAGTCGCAGGGCGCCATCTGGCGGTTGCTCAGGCGGCTGAAACTGAGCATGTGGGTGACGATCTTCGCCGCACGGGCGCCGGCCTGCTGGATGCCGTCGAGCAGTTGCGGCACTTCGCGGCTTTGCAGGTAGCGGTTGACGGTGCCCAGTTCAATGCCCACCTGTTCGGCGTGCTCAAGGTTTTTCGGCAGTTCTGGCGACAGGCGACGACGGATGTTCTGCACGTTGTGCAGGATCGCCCCCAGGGGGTTGTTGATTTCGTGGGCCATGCCGGCAGCCAGGCCACCGACCGAGAGCATCTTCTCTGACTGCACCATCATTTCTTCCAGTGACAGGCGCTGGGTGATGTCATCGATCCGGATGACCACGCCGCGCCCGGCGCCGCCCATCAACGGGTAGAAGGTCAGGGCATAGTGCTTGGGCTCGTCATCCTTGATCCAGGTCACCCGCTCGATCCGCTCGACGGTGTGTTGCTCTACCGTGGCCTTGATTTGCGGCAGGAAGGGTTTGAGTGGCTGGAAGGCGAGGAAGATCGGCTGGTTCAACGCCTCATCCAGGCGGGTACCGGAAAGGGCGCTGGCTTCCTGGTTCCACTGGGTGACGTAGAGTTGTTCGTCGAGGGCGATCAATGCCGAGGGCATCGAGTCGATGATGCTGTTGAGGTAGTTCTGGAAACCGGTGAGCTTTTTCTCGATCTTGCTGCGCACCTGGACTTCCAACTCCAGCTTGCGGTTGGTGTGGCGGGTTTCCTCTGCCAGGCCCTGGGCTTGATCGTAGGCCGCCTGAGAGTCGTCCCGGGCGCGCTTGAGTTGCTGCTCGCGGGCTTCGATGCGTGAAAGCATGGTGTTGAAAGCTTCGGCCAGGCTGCCGATTTCGTCGTGGTTGCCGCGACCGGCGCGCAGGGCGTAGTTCTCTTCCCGTGTGACCTGACGCGACAATTCTTCCAGTTCATGGATCGGCCGGGTAATCAGGCGTTTGATCTGCCGGGCAATGACCAGCCACAGCAGCACGCTGAAGATCAGGATGCCCAGGCTGGCGGTTAACGTCCCGGTGTAGAACGCCACCGGCAGTTCGCTGCTGGCCACCAGCAACAAATGCCCGGACGGTTGGCCTGCACGGGGAATGGTGATCACTTGGTTGCTGCGAAACTCGGTGGCGCGCCAGGTTTCGATCTCGCGGTAAGTGTCCGGCAGGTGCAGGCGATTGGCATGTTGCAGCTGGGCCAGGCGCGTGCCTTCGCCGTCATACAAGGCCGCCGCCCGCAACGGCGAGTAACTGGTCAGCTCATCCAGCAGGGTTTGTGCCTTGAGCGGTGAGTCCAGGGCCTCGGCGGCCAGTGACGGGTTGGAGACCAGCCGGCCGATGGCCTGCAAGGCCTGGGGTGCCATGCTTTCCTGGGAGATCCAGTAGGCGGCGCTGATAAAGGTCAGGTTGGCCACCAGCAAGACGGTGGTCAGCAAAACCAGCAGGGCCGCCAGCAGTTTCTGCCCAACCGGTAGATTTTCGAGACGCTGGCGCAGTGGCATCGAAGTTTTCGCAGCAAAGGAACAAGCAGGCAGGGTAGCGCGTGGTTCAGTCGCTGGGCAATCCGCGTGCAGACAGTCGTTGTACCAGGCGCGCCTGGAGTTGTTGCAGGTGTGGCAAGGTCAACTGGTGGCGGGCGGCCGCCTGGCAGGCGTAGCCCAGCAAGTAGCTGATTTCGGTGCGCCGGGCACTGGCAACGTCCTGGTACATCGAGGAGTAATTGGCCGCGGTGGCCTGGATCACGCGTTCCACTTCGCTTTGCAGGTCTTGCGCGGCCGCGGGCTGGCCGCAGCATTGCAGCAGGTCGGCGAGTTCGGCGCACAGGGTGGCGACTTCGCATTGATGGGCTTGCAGGTCACCATTGCGGCATTCGTACAGCACGGTCAGCGGGTTGATGGCGCAATTCAAGGCCAGTTTGCGCCACAGGCGGGTGAGGATGTCGGTGCTCCACTCATGGGGAATGCCGGCGGCCTGCAAGTCATCCAGCCATAGCGGCGGGGTAGGGTGGCTCGCATCTCCCAGCCAGGTGTAGCCGTGGCCGGCAAACACCACGCGCCAGTCGCTTTCGCGAAACGCGCCTTCGGTGCTGGAGGCGAAAATGCAGCGTGCCTGGGGCAGTTGTGCGGCGACTGCGTCCTGGCTGCCCAGGCCGTTTTGCAGCAGGATCAGTTCGGCGTCCGGCACCAGGCGGTGCTCGAGCTGTGCGACGGCGTGTTGTGCATCGTAGGCTTTGCACGCAACCAGCAGGCGATGGATCGGCTCTGTGCTATCGGATGTTTCGCCGACGACGGGGTAGGTATGGGCCGTGCCTTGCTCGACCAGGGTCAGCCCCTTGGCCGCCTGGTAACTCGCCAGCCGTGCGTCGTCCCGCAGGATCAGGCGCACGGGTAACCCCGCGCGGGCCAGGCGCGCGGCCCACAATGTTCCGAGGCTGCCGGCGCCGAGGACATGCCAGGTGGTCGACATCAGTTTTTACTCCGTAAGCCTGCCTGCAGTGAACGAGGCGAAAGAACCGCTATAATGCCCGGGCATTTTAGCCCGGGCGTGCTCCATCTCTACTGAGCCGCGCCCCTTTTTTATTGGAGAAACTACATGCCGTCGTTCGACGTGGTATCCGAACTGGACAAGCACGAACTCACCAACGCCGTCGAGAACGCCGTCAAGGAGCTGGATCGTCGTTATGACTTGAAGGGCAAGGGCAGCTTCGAGTTCAAGGAAAAGGACCTCACCGTCAACCTGACCGCAGAAGCCGACTTCCAGCTTGAAGCGATGATTGAGATCCTCAAGCTGTCGCTGGTCAAGCGCAAGATCGATGCGCAGTGCCTTGAAATCAAGGACGCCTATGCATCCGGCAAGCTGATGAAACAGGAAGTGGTGTTCAAAGAGGGCATCGACAAAGAGCTGGCGAAGAAAATCGTCGCTCACGTCAAGGATGCCAAGCTCAGGGTCCAGGCCGCGATCCAGGGCGAGCAGGTGCGTATCACCGGCAAGAAGCGTGATGACTTGCAAGAGGCCATTGCTGCCCTGCGCGCCAAGACTTTCGACATGCCGCTGCAGTTCAACAACTTCCGCGACTGACAGCCCTTTGGGGAACCTGTGGGCGTTTTTGACGTCCCACGCCCCAGAGTCTGCGCCGACCATTGAGCCCTACGGGGCTCAATTGCATTTATGGCCACTCAATATGCCGAGCATCCGGTAAACAGGAGAATGTAGATGGATTTGAACGCTGAAGTGGATCACCTGATCAAGACCTCGGAGTCGTGGTTACCGATGATCATGGAATATGGCAGCCGATTTTTGCTGGCGCTGGTTACCTTGGCCATCGGTTGGTGGCTGATCAATGTCTTGACCCACCGCGTGGGGCGTTTGCTGGCATTGCGTAATGCTGACCTGGCGCTGCAACACTTCATTACCAGCCTTGCAAACATTGCGCTCAAAGTCATGCTGGTGGTCAACGTGGCCTCGATGATCGGCGTGGCAACCACTTCGTTCGTTGCTGCAATCGGTGCCGCCACCCTGGCCATCGGCCTGGCATTGCAAGGCAGCCTGGCGAACTTCGCCGGTGGTGTGCTGATTCTGTTGTTCCGTCCGTTCCGCATTGGTGACTGGATCGAAGCCCAGGGCACCTCCGGTACCGTCGATAGCATTCAGATCTTTCACACCGTGTTGCGCACCGGCGACAACAAGACGGTGATCATCCCAAACGGCAGCCTGTCCAACGGCCTCATCACCAACACCAACCGTCAGCCGACCCGCAAAGTGGTGTTTGACGTAGGTGTCGACTACGAAGCCGACCTGCAGAAGGCGCGTGAAGTGCTGCTGGAGCTTGCCAACGACCCACGCGTACTGGCTGACCCGGCACCGGCAGCCGTGGTTTCGACCTTGGGCGATAGCTCGATTACGGTGTCCCTGCGGATCTGGACCAAGACTTCGGATTATTGGGATGTGATGTTCATGTTCAATGAACTGGCACGTGACCGTTTGAAAGCGGCGGGGATTGATATTCCATTTCCACAGCGGGTTATACGCGTCGTGCAGGAAAGTGCTACTAAGTAACATTGCAACGGGTGAATTAAACCTGGCCAATGTGTCAGGTTTGATACATTGGACAAACTAGATAGCTAGCTTGCTAGTTATCTGTTCAAGGCGATTAAGTTGCAATAAAAAAGCCGCTCACTTGCGAACAAGTGAGCGGCTTTTTAGTTAGGGCCAAGCCCTAAGTCATCGTTGTAATCAAACTGTCAATTACAGGATGTTCAGCGGGTATTGCGCGATCAGACGCAGTTCGTCGATCGACGCCGAACCGTAGTACACACCATCGCTGGAGCGATAAGTGGCTTGACGTACACGCAGGCTCAGGTCTTTAGCCGGGCCGCTCTGGATCACGTACTTGGCTTCGATGTCACGTTCCCACTCTTTGCCGTTTGAGGTGTCGGCGGTGTTGGCGCCGGTGCCTTTAACGTAGCGAGTCATGAAGCTTAGGCCTGGTACGCCGAAAGTCGCCATGTTCAGGTCGTAGCGAGCCTGGAAGGACTTCTCGTCTTCAGCGTTGAAGTCGGAACGAGCGATGGAGTTGGCCAGGAAGATCGTGCCGCCGCCGTCTACGCCGTAGCCGTAGTCACCGTCACCGCTAACCTTCTGGTAGGCCAGGGTAAAGGTGTGAGCCTGGATGGTGTACGCGCCTTGCAAGCTATAGGCCCGGTTGTCCAGTTTGGTGGTGCCGTCTTTCTCAGCCCGTTGCAGGCCAGCGCCATCACTTTTGGTGCTGTAGATGTTGAAGTCGACCGCCAGGGACTGCTCATTGCTGAGCGCATGGGTCCAGTTCAGGTTGGCGTAGGTTTTCTTCCAGTAGTCTTCGGTCTTCGCGTAGTAGAGGCTGGCGCTGACTTCTGGAGTGAGGGCATAGACGCCACCGATGAAGTCGGTTTTTGTCAGGCCCAGGCTGTCGCGGTAGGTCTGGGCTTGTGCCACGCTCGAAGTGAAGTGACCGCCTTCAAGTTTCAGGCCTTTGATCTCGTTGCTGACAAGCGAGATACCCTGTGGCAATTCAGGCAGCAGACGGCTGTCATCGGAAGCGAATACAGGCGCGGTGGTGTACTGGTCGCCGATTTTCAGGACCGTATCGGAGATACGGAACTTAACTGCGCCGCCGCCCTTGGAGTAATCATCCTGGGCGCGACCGTCGGAGCCAGTTGGAAACAGGCCAGTGCCGGAACGACCCTTGCCGCTGTCCAGTTTGACGCCCAACAGACCGATGACGTCGACACCCACACCGATGGTGCCTTGGGTGAAGCCCGACTGGTACAGGCCGTTGAAGCCCAGACCGGTTTCGTCGACGCGGCTCTTGCCGGTGTCATTGTTACGGAAGTCGCGGCTAAAGTTCAGGAGGCGAGTGTTGATGCTGAATGTGCTGTCTTCAACAAAGCCCTTGGAATCGTCCTGGGAGGACGCGATTGCGAACTGCGAGGTGCCTGCTGAAACAGCGAGGGCGATCATGCTCCACTTCATCACGCGCATCGTGATTTGCTCCTTTGGTTTTAGGAAGAGTACTGCCGTCCCACCTATATTTTTGTCTGGGCGGCTCTTTCTTTTTTGTGTCGGCGCAAACTTATATCACGCTGACAATATTGGCGATACTTGCCCATCTATCCTTTCAGCTTCTTTACGAGCCTGTCGTAAATTGCTATGTCCATGTCGCAAATTTACAGTCCGAATGTAACCGGACTGACAACTTCAATACTGTTTTAAAACCTTGAAACCAGGGTGGAAAAGTCACCCTTGAAAGTTTTAACACTTCCCTGAAAAGCATTGACCCGCTGTAGTTTTCTGTCGCGAAACACCGGCTTCCTGCGGGTGCTGTTGTCGACCATATGAGTGTGAATGCAACAAGCGTGCACAAACGCGTGGCTGAATGTGATTTTTTCGTGAAAATTGTCAACGCGCTGTAAAAACCGCATAAGCACGGGCTTTTTACGCCGTTTGGTTTGGCTTCGGCGTGCCTGCTGTACTCCTGTGTGCAGGAGCGTAACCCCTGCACCCGAGCAAAACGTTACCGGTTCACCCCGTTCGGTGGGTAGTGTGCGGGTCCGTTTAACGCTCAAATGGGTCATTTTGGTGCAGTTGCTTCCTGCGCACATTTTTGCTCCGTGCCACTGCTCTCTGCGTGCAAGCCCTCTGGTTCAAGGTCTTGAGGCATATCCTGTGCCCTGACTTTGACTGAGTGTGGGGGCGCTGGTCATTTAGCGTAGCTGAAATATTGGCCTGTCTCGAAATGGTGCGCTTTTTTTTGTGCCGTCCTGTTTAGGCGCGTATTTGACCGGGAGCATTCACCGTGAAGCGCCCGGCATTCGCAGGTATGCTGGGCGCCTGAAACCTGACCCGCCGAACGGGAGTGACTGCTGTGTTCGCCTTAGATCCACGTCTTCAACAAGACACCTTGCCCCTCGGGGATTTTCCCCTGTGCCGGCTGCTGCTTTGCAATGACTCGAATTACCCATGGTTCATCCTGGTGCCGCGTATTGATGGTATCAGCGAAGTGTTTCAACTGGATGTCGCTGACCAGCAGCGGGTGTGGCAGGAGAGCACCGCGCTGGCGCAACTGCTTAATGAAGGGTTTGGCGCCGATAAAATGAACATTGGCGCCCTGGGTAATGTGGTCAGCCAACTGCATGTGCATGTGATTGTGCGCAAGCGCGATGACGCGGCCTGGCCAGCGCCGGTCTGGGGCAAGCATCCGGCAAAGCCCTACAGTGACGAGCAAGTGGCGGCGATTCGTGCACGCCTGCGCGAGATCCTGCCGACTGACTTCACGTTCCTGGAGGCTTGAACCATGGACCTTCAAGACCGTGTAACCGACCTGGAGAGCCGCCTGGCCTTTCAGGACGACACCATTGAGACCCTCAATGACATCCTGGTCACCCAGCAGCGGGCAGTCGAGCGCCTGCAATTGCAGATGACAGCGCTGCTCAAGCGCCAGGAAGAAATGGGCGGCCAGTTCGAGTCGTCCGAGGAAGAAGCACCGCCGCCTCATTATTAACAGGATTGGGGTGAATCCCCGGGCGTAAAAAAACCGCGATACAGCCAGGCTGCATCGCGGTTTTTTGTTTCGGGGTGCTGGAATCAGCGACGCGGCAACGCGGCGATCACATCTTCAGCTTGCAGGCCCTTGTCACGGTTCATCACGGAAAACTCCACGCGCTGGCCTTCAACCAGAACGCGATGGCCTTCGCCGCGAATCGCCCGGAAGTGGACGAAGATATCGTCGCCCGAATCCCGGGAAATAAAGCCGAAGCCCTTGGAGGTGTTGAACCACTTGACGGTACCGGTATCCCGGTTAGTCATGTCGTAGCTTTGCGACGCAGCGGCCGGGGAGGAACGGTAAAAACTGATGGCCAGATGAAGAACGATGGCAACCAGTGCGATTGCCAAACTGAGCAGGACGGCCGGGTGGCCACCCACTTCAGGCATAGGCGCCAGCAGGGTGAGGGTTTGTACGACAACAGCCAGGACCAGCAGGGCGCTGACCAGGTTTTGCAGTTGATGACGCGGGCCTTTGTTCCAGTAAGGAATGACTGGAGCCAGTGTCAGGTTAAGAAGACCAAAGAAGGTCAGGTAGAGAGCGTCAGGTTGTTGCAGGTAAGGCAGGGTTTCTGATCGCAGGCTGGGGATAAAGGACAGCAGCAAAGCTGCAGCGCCCGTTAGCAGGTGGACGATTTTCAACATTTTGATTAACTCACGTTAAGACGGATCACAAGGAAGAGCTGACTGGCACGGTTCGCTTCTGAACAATGGGAGGCGCTGGGCACGTGCACGGGTATCAGCCTATGCGGCTGCCGCAAAAAATAACGGTGGCGACACGCTGCCTATTTAACAGCAAAGCCTGTGCCTACTCAAATCAAGCATTTCGGGGTGTTGCGAGGCGAGCGGCATTTCTGCGTCAAACGCTTGTCCTAGACAGGTGCGGAGCTGTTCGTCGGGCGTCGGGTAATTTTTCTTGCGCCGCTTGAGGCCTTGCCGACAGTGCGAAAGGGCTCCGCAAGGGGCGATTTGCCGCACCTCGGGTGCGGCTCTCAGGCTGCGCGAGGCCGGTACTCTTGCTAGAGTGGTCCTGCACCTGATCAATGAATTTTTTATCAATTGAAGGGGAAAAACATGGCAATCGATATTGGTATCAGTGAAGAAGACCGTAAATCAATCGTTGATGGACTTTCGCGACTGCTTTCCGATACCTATGTACTGTACCTGAAGACTCACAACTTCCATTGGAACGTAACGGGTCCCATGTTTCGCACGCTGCACTTGATGTTTGAAGAGCAGTACAACGAACTGGCGTTGGCGGTGGATTCAATTGCAGAGCGTATTCGTGCCCTCGGCTTCCCGGCGCCGGGTGCTTACTCGGTGTATGCGCGTCTTTCTTCGATCAAGGAAGAAGAGGGCGTACCGAGTGCTGAGGACATGATCAAACAATTGGTCGAAGGCCAGGAAGCGGTTATCCGAACGGCTCGCGGCATCTTCCCGTTGTTGGATAAAGTCAGCGATGAGCCCACTGCAGACTTGCTGACCCAGCGCATGCAAGTTCATGAAAAAACGGCGTGGATGTTGCGTTCCCTGCTCGAAAGCAAATAAGGCGCTGTGGCGCGGAGGCGTCGAACTGACGCCCCTCGCCCTGCTTGTCGTGCCGGTGCCACGGCCTTTTCCTCATTCTGCGAGCTTCCCGACGCGCGCGTTGGCTTGTCCTACGGTGATCAACTCCCTGTCTTCTGGCTGCACGTGTCTTCTTGATGTTTTATAGGCTCAACGGCCAATGAGAATACTCAGGAGTGGCTGTTAGGCAATGGAGTGTCAAGTGTATGTCACGTGGAGCGGGTAATGGAGTGATGGAAACGGTCGGGTTTCACAAGATAAAGATGGACCCCTTTGCCAAGGGGTTTGATATGGACTTGGCCAGGCCACTGTCCCGATCAGTCAGGCTTAATGGTTTTTCGACGTGTTTGCGACTTGAACAAGTCTATTGGAATATTCTGACGGAAATCGCCAGGATCAATACCTGCTCGGTCAGTGCACTGTTGTCTTACGTAGACCGCGAAGTGCACTTGCGTTACGGCGGAGTGAAGAACTTCAGCGGCCTGGTGAGGGTGGTGTGCGTGGTCCATGTATTAAAAGGACGGGTTACCGCGCCGGCCAGCGAGTTCAGCCCGGGATGATTCGCCTGCCAGGTGCCGCGCCCGGGAAGTTTCCGGTTCGGGCCCCTGGCAGGCGTCCGGTATGGCCACCTATATATAAAGCAGGGCGCCGCTACGGCTGCACAGCCTCGATTTACCAGATATAATCCCGGGCTTTGCTGCGCATGCCGGGACTTTCCCACGGGACAGAGTCAGGGCAGGGCGTGGCTTACGTCGTGATCTGATCGCCGAGACATCTCCATGCCCATGTACGACTATCAATGCGCTTCCTGTGGTCATCAGTTGGAAGCCATTCAAAAGATCAGCGCCGCGCCGCTGGTCGATTGCCCAGCCTGCCAGGCGCCGGAGCTTAAAAAGATGTTGTCCATGCCGGGCTTTCGCCTGAGTGGCAGCGGCTGGTACGAGACCGACTTCAAGACCGGCTCGAAAAAGAATCTGGCCGGCGGCGACAAAGCAGACTGAGTTGAACTCTACGCGCAGGCTCCTGCATTATCCGTCACCTGACTAAGCTGTACGGTGATGAGGCAGGCCTCCACCGAATTTCGAATTACGAGAAGCGAAACCACTATCATGATGCGCAGCCACTATTGCGGCCAACTGAACGAGACCCTGGAAGGTCAGGAAATCACTCTTTGCGGATGGGTTCACCGTCGCCGCGACCACGGCGGGGTGATCTTCCTCGATATCCGTGATCGTGATGGTCTGGCCCAGGTGGTGTTCGATCCGGACCGCGCCGAGAGCTTCGCCGCCGCCGATCGCGTGCGCAGCGAGTACGTCGTGAAGATCACCGGCAAGGTTCGCCTGCGTCCGGCCGGTGCCACCAATGCCAACATGGCATCGGGCATGATCGAAGTGCTGGGCTATGAGCTGGAAGTGCTGAACGAATCGGAAACCCCGCCGTTCCCGTTGAACGAGTTCTCGGACGTTGGCGAAGAAACCCGCCTGCGTTATCGCTTCCTTGACCTGCGTCGCCCGGAAATGGCCGAGAAGCTGCGTCTGCGTTCGCGCATGACCACCAGCATCCGTCGCTTCCTCGACGAGAACGGCTTCCTCGACGTCGAGACGCCGATCCTCACCCGTGCTACCCCGGAAGGCGCCCGCGACTACCTGGTGCCGAGCCGTACCCACGCGGGTTCCTTCTTTGCGTTGCCGCAATCGCCACAGCTGTTCAAGCAACTGCTGATGGTCGCCGGCTTCGACCGCTACTACCAGATCGCCAAGTGCTTCCGTGACGAAGACCTGCGGGCTGACCGCCAGCCGGAATTCACCCAGATCGACATCGAGACCAGTTTCCTCGATGAAAAAGAGATCATGGGCATCACCGAGCAAATGATCCGCAACCTGTTCAAGGAAGTGCTGGACCTGGAGTTCGGCGAATTCCCGCACATGACCTTCGAAGAAGCCATGCGCCGTTACGGTTCCGACAAGCCCGACCTGCGTAACCCGCTGGAACTGGTTGACGTTGAAGACCAGCTCAAGGATGTCGACTTCAAGGTGTTCAGCGGCCCGGCCAACGACCCGAAATGCCGTATTGCCGCGCTGCGCGTTCCTGGCGCCGCGAGCATGCCGCGCAAGCAGATCGACGACTACACCAAGTTCGTCGGCATCTACGGTGCCAAGGGCCTGGCGTACATCAAGGTCAACGAGCGCGCCAAGGGTGTTGAAGGCCTGCAGTCGCCAATCGTCAAGAACATCCCTGAAGCCAACCTCAACGTGATCCTTGATCGCGTTGGCGCGGTCGACGGCGACATC
Organism: Pseudomonas sp. A125; assembly: GCF_055409485.1. Classification (NCBI taxonomy): domain Bacteria; kingdom Pseudomonadati; phylum Pseudomonadota; class Gammaproteobacteria; order Pseudomonadales; family Pseudomonadaceae; genus Pseudomonas; species Pseudomonas sp. A125. Next base: position 187,949 of record NZ_JBUZVP010000006.1, on the reverse strand, counting down.
GTGTTCTTCGGCGCCGACAAGTCCAAGATCGTCAGCGAAGCACTGGGTGCACTGCGGATCAAGGTCGGTAACGACCTGAACCTGCTGACCTGCAAGTGGGCGCCGATGTGGGTGGTCGACTTCCCGATGTTCGAAGAGAACGACGACGGCAGCTTCAGCGCCCTGCACCACCCGTTCACCGCGCCCAAGTGCACGCCGCAAGAGCTCGAAGCCAACCCGGCTGGCGCTCTGTCCCGTGCCTACGACATGGTGCTGAACGGCACCGAGCTGGGTGGCGGTTCGATCCGTATCCACCGCAAGGAAATGCAGCAATCGGTCTTCCGCCTGCTGGGCATCAACGAAGATGAGCAGCAAGAGAAGTTCGGCTTCCTGCTCGACGCCCTGAAATACGGCGCACCACCCCACGGCGGCCTGGCTTTCGGCCTGGACCGCCTGGTGATGCTGATGACCGGTGCCCAGTCGATCCGTGAAGTGATTGCCTTCCCGAAAACCCAAAGTGCTGCCGACGTCATGACGCAGGCACCGGGTGTGGTGGATGCCAAGGCACTGCGCGAGCTGCATATCCGTTTGCGCGAAGCACCAAAGGCTGAGTAAGGCCGCAGCGTGAAAGCGCGATAAGGTTTTACATTGTCAGCTAAGGGCGCATCTTCGGATGCGCCTTTGCGTTACAAGGGCTGTACGTTAAAGGGGGAAGTCCCGCCTGGGGCGGGATCGACAGGTTTCTACAGAATTTCGGAGTTGTGTTATGGCTGGCCATTCCAAGTGGGCGAACATCAAGCACCGCAAAGAGCGTCAGGATGCCAAGAAAGGCAAGATCTTCACCAAGTGGATTCGCGAGCTGACCGTAGCTGCGCGCCAGGGTGGCGGTGACCCGGGCTCCAACCCGCGTCTGCGCCTGGCCCTGGACAAGGCGCTGGGCGCCAATATGAGCCGCGACATCATCGACCGTGCCGTGGCCCGTGGCGCCGGTGCGGCCGATACCGATGACATGGTCGAGTTGAGCTACGAAGGCTACGGCCCCGGTGGCGTGGCGGTGATGGTCGAGTGCATGACCGACAACCGCAACCGTACCGCGGCTGCCGTGCGCCATGCGTTCAGCAAGTGTGGCGGCAACCTTGGCACCGACGGTTCGGTGGCCTACCTGTTTGAGCGCAAGGGGCAGATCTCCTTCGCGCCGGGCGTTGATGAAGATGCGCTGATTGAAGCGGCGATGGAGGCGGATGCCGACGACGTGGTGACCAACGAAGACGGCTCCATCGACGTGTTTACCTCGTTTGCGGGCTTCTACTCTGTGCGCAACGCGTTGGAAGCGGCCGGTTTCAAAGGGACCGATGCGGAAATCGTGATGCTGCCGACCACCAGCGCCGAGCTGGACCTGGACGGGGCTCAGAAGGTACTCAAGATGCTCGACATGCTCGAAGACCTGGATGACGTGCAGAACGTCTATTCCAACGCCGATATCCCGGAATCGGTAGCCGAACAGCTCACTTAAGTACACCAAAGATCCAATGTGGGAGCTGTCGAGCTCCGGCGAGGCTGCGATGGCATCAACCCGGTCGAGCTGATGCACCGAGGTGCCTTTAGCGCAGGCAAGCCAGCTCCCACAGGGTTCTATGCTGTTTACACAAACCATGTGCCTGGCGCATCCGCTTTAAATCCAACCCGCAGGCGTTATGACTTTAATCCTAGGTATCGACCCCGGTTCGCGAATCACCGGCTTTGGCGTGGTCCAACAGACCCCGCGAGGCTGCGTGTACGTGGCCTCGGGCTGTATCCGTACCGGCGCCGGCGAGCTGGCCGAGCGCTTGCAAATCGTTTATCGCGGCGTGCGTGAAGTAATCCAGACCTATGGCCCCGTGACCATGGGCATCGAAAAAGTCTTCATGGCAAAAAACGCCGACTCGGCCTTGAAGCTCGGCCAGGCGCGCGGCGCTGCCATTGTTGCCGGTGCCGAAGAGGGCATGGAGATCGCCGAATACACCGCGACCCAGGTCAAGCAAGCCGTGGTCGGCACCGGCGCAGCCAATAAGGAGCAAGTGATGATGATGGTCATGCACATGCTCAAGCTCACCTCCAAACCGCAAATCGACGCCTCTGACGCCCTGGCCATTGCCATTTGCCACGCCCATACCCGTTCCAGCCTGATGCCGCACGGCTTGGGCACGGCACGCAGTCGTGGCGGCCGGCTGCGTCTCTGATAGCATCAGCGCAATCATTCTGCGTGGGGTGCATGAACGGCCTGTGCTGTCGGCCGGCATGCCCGCGTTATTACCGGCCAGGCCTTGATCTGCGCCGATTCTTAAGGATTCGAACGTGATTGGACGCTTGCGCGGCACCCTGGCTGAGAAACAGCCGCCGCACCTGATTCTGGATGTAAACGGCCTGGGCTATGAGCTGGAAGTGCCCATGACCACCCTCTACCGCCTACCGTCGGTCGGTGAGCCGCTGACCCTGCACACCCACCTAGTGGTGCGTGAAGATGCCCAATTGCTCTATGGTTTCATCGGCAAGCGTGACCGCGATTTCTTCCGTGAGCTGATCCGCCTCAATGGCGTGGGGCCGAAGCTGGCGCTGGCGTTGATGTCGAGCCTGGAAGTCGATGAATTGGTGCGGTGTGTGTCAGCGCAGGATACGTCCGCACTCACCAAGGTGCCGGGTGTCGGCAAGAAAACCGCCGAACGCTTGCTGGTGGAGCTGAAAGACCGCTTCAAGGCCTGGGAAGTCGTGCCGAGCATGTTCGCCCTGGTGCCTAACCAGCCTGATGCGCCGGGCGTTCCGGTGGCCAGCGCTGAAAGCGATGCGGTCAGCGCGCTGATCTCCCTGGGCTACAAGCCGCAAGAGGCGAGCAAGGCCGTGTCGGCCATCAAGGACAAGAACCTGAGCAGCGAAGACATGATCCGCCGCGCCCTGAAGGGAATGATTTAAGTGATTGAAGCTGATCGTCTGATCGCGGCCACCGGCCCCCGTGACCGTGAAGAAGTCCAGGACCGGGCCATTCGCCCCCTGAGCCTTGCCGAATACATCGGCCAGCCCACCGTGCGCGAGCAAATGGAACTGTTCATCCAGGCTGCACGCGGGCGTAGCGAGTCACTGGACCACACGTTGATCTTTGGCCCGCCGGGCTTGGGCAAGACCACCCTGGCCAACATCATCGCCCAGGAGATGGGCGTGTCGATCAAGTCCACCTCAGGCCCCGTGCTGGAGCGCCCGGGCGACCTGGCAGCGCTGCTGACTAACCTGGAACCCCACGACGTACTGTTTATCGACGAGATTCACCGGCTATCGCCCATCGTCGAGGAAGTGCTGTATCCGGCCATGGAAGACTTCCAGCTGGACATCATGATCGGCGAAGGCCCTGCGGCGCGCTCGATCAAGCTCGACCTGCCACCGTTCACGCTGGTGGGTGCTACCACTCGCGCCGGAATGCTGACCAACCCGTTGCGCGACCGTTTCGGGATTGTTCAACGTCTGGAGTTCTATAGCACGGCAGACCTGGCGACCATCGTCAGCCGATCGGCGAGCATCCTGGGCCTGCCCCTGGACCCGGAAGGCGCCTTTGAAATCGCCCGTCGTGCCCGTGGTACGCCGCGTATTGCCAACCGTTTGCTGCGCCGGGTGCGCGACTTTGCCGAAGTGCGGGCCAAGGGGCATATCACCAAGCCCGTCGCAGACCTGGCGCTGAACCTGCTGGACGTGGACGAACACGGCTTTGACCACCAGGACCGGCGCCTGCTGTTGACCATGATCGAGAAGTTCGACGGCGGCCCGGTAGGGGTGGACAGCCTCGCGGCCGCCATCAGCGAAGAGCGGCACACGATTGAGGATGTACTGGAGCCGTACCTGATCCAGCAGGGCTACATCATGCGTACGCCGAGGGGCCGAGTGGTAACCCGGCATGCCTATTTGCACTTTGGGTTAAACATTCCGTCACGATTGGGCGAGATGCCCGTAGTAGACGAATTCCTCGATGCAGTAGACGATTAAAAACGCTTGGCGATTCGATTTATTCGGCGTTTGTGCTGTCCTAGTGGCTGGCGTCGTCATTCTTTCGTTAGAAATGAGCCACAGAGTGAAAAACAGTTGCCTGGCCGGATTGGCAACCTGAGGAGTAAGCACTAGAGTATGCGCGCGCAAAACGGGGATCAGTCGTTCGCACATCGCTGTCGCGTTTATTACGAGGACACCGATGCTGGCGGCATCGTTTATTACGTCAATTACCTAAAGTTCATGGAGCGGGCTCGAACCGAGCGGCTACGGGAGCTGGGCTTTGCCCAATCCACGCTTGCAGGGGAGGACCTGTTGTTTGTCGTGCATTCCAGCGAGGCACGTTACTACGCGCCGGCGCGACTGGACGACGAACTGCTGGTCAGCGCAGAAATAACCGAATTGAACCGTGCCAGCCTGCGCTTTAAACAGCAGGTCAGGCGGGCTACGGATGCAACGCTGCTCTGTGAGGGGCAGTTCCTGGTGGCCTGTGTTCGCACCAATAGTTTGAAACCCCGGGCCATTCCCGAAACTCTACGCGCGGCCTTTGCCGCCGTGAGCGGCGCGGGTAAACATTCAGAGCAGGAGATTTAGCGTGGAACCTACCGTCGTCGACCATTCCTCCATGTGGAGCCTGGTCAGCAATGCCAGTGTTGTGGTTCAACTGGTGATGCTGGTCCTGGTAGCCGCATCGGTTACCTCTTGGGTCATGATTTTTCAGCGCAGCAACCTGCTGCGCGCCGGTCGACGTGCCCTGGAGAGCTTCGAGGAGCGCTTTTGGTCGGGTATCGACCTGTCCAAACTGTATCGCCAGGCCGGCAGCAACCCGGACCCGGATTCGGGCGTCGAGCAGATCTTCCGCGCCGGCTTCAAGGAATTCTCCCGTCTGCGCCAGCAGCCAGGCGTTGACCCGGAAGCGGTCATGGAAGGCGTGGCCCGTGCCATGCGCGTTGCCATTTCCCGCGAAGAAGAAAAGCTTGAGCAAAGCCTGCCATTCCTCGCCACCGTAGGGTCCGTGAGCCCTTACATCGGCCTGTTCGGTACCGTGTGGGGCATCATGAACTCCTTCCGCGGCCTGGCCCAGGCCCAGCAAGCGACCCTCGCCACCGTGGCCCCGGGTATCGCTGAAGCGCTGATCGCCACTGCTATCGGCCTGTTCGCAGCCATTCCCGCAGTAATCGCCTACAACCGTTTTGCTGCTCGCGGCGAAACCTTGATCAGCCGTTACTACACCTTCGCCGAAGAATTCCAGGCGATCCTGCACCGTAAAGTGCACACCAGCGAAGAATAAGCAGGTAATTCCCAATGGCTTTAATCGCTCGAGCTCGCAAAAAGCGCAAGCCGGTCGCCGAGATGAACGTAGTGCCCTACATCGACGTGATGCTGGTGCTGCTGGTTATCTTCATGGTGACCGCGCCGATGCTCAATCAGGGCGTGAAGGTTGATCTGCCCAAGGTTTCCAGCGAAGCCTTGCCGCAGGACAACAACACCCAGGTCCTGACCATTTCGATCAAGGCTGACAAGACCTATTACTGGAACCTTGGCAGCGAAGTCGACACCCAGAAGCAGCAGGACAAGGCCATGACCTTGCCGCAGATGACGGATGCGGTGACCAAGATCATTCGCGCCGGCAACGAAGGCGGCAAGCACACCCAGGTGTTCATCCGCGGCGACAAGGTCGTCGACTACGGCTCCGTGATGGGCGCCATGGGCGGGCTGCAGAAGGCCGGCGTCGGTAATGTTGGCTTGATTACCGAGGCGCCCTGATGCACCAACAGCGAGAGCCGTCCGCCTCGGAAAGCTTCTTCTGGCCTAGCGTCTGGGCAATTGCCCTGCACGTCCTGGTGTTTGGCATGCTGTTTGTCAGCTTTGCCATGACCCCGGACCTGCCGCCAGCCAAGCCGATCGTGCAGGCGACCCTGTATCAGCTGAAATCGAAAAGCCAGGCCACCACCCAGACCAATCAGAAGATTGCGGGTGAGGCCCAGAAGTCGGCTGCGCGCCAGACTGAAGTCGAACAGATGGAACAGAAGAAGGTCGAGCAGGAAGCGGTGAAGGCTGCTGCGGAACAAAAGAAAGAAGAGGCGGCTCAAAAGGCCGAGGAATCGAAAAAGGCCGACGAGGCGAAGAAAGCTGAAGAGGCGCAAAAGGCTGATGAAGCCAAGAAAGCCGATAAAGCTGCCGAAGCCAAAAAGGTCGAAGAGAAACAATTGGCTGATATAGCCAAGAAGAAATCTGAAGAAGAAGCCAAGAAAGCTGCCGAAGAAGAGGCCAAGAAAAAGGCCGCTGAAGACGCGAAGAAAAAGATTGTCGAAGACGCGAAGAAGAAAGCCGCGGACGACGCCAAGAAGAAAGCTGAAGCTGACGAGGCGAAGAAGAAAGTCGCCGACGATGCGAAGAAGAAAGCTGCCGCCGATGCCTCCAAGAAAAAGGCCCAGGAAGCAGCACGTAAATCGACCGAAGACAAAAAGGCCCAGGCCTTGGCCGATTTGCTTTCCGACACGCCGCAGCGCCAGCAGGCCTTGGCTGATGAACGTGGCGATGAAGTCGCGGGCAGTTTCGATGACCTGATTCGCTCACGGGCAGCAGAAGGCTGGACACGTCCTCCTTCGGCACGCAAAGGCATGACAGTAGTGCTGCAGATCGGCATGTTGCCGGACGGTACGGTGACTTCGGTCAGCGTGGCCAAGTCCAGTGGCGATGGTTCGTTCGACAGTTCGGCGGTAGCAGCGGTCAAGAACATTGGCCGGTTGACCGAGATGCAGGGAATGAAACCAAGCGACTTCGCTCCCTACCGTTCATTCAAGATGACATTCACACCTGAGGATCTAGCCTTGTGAGAAACCTTCTTCGAGGAATGCTTGTCGTTATTTGCTGCATGGCAGGGATAGCGGCGGCGGATGAAAAGAACATCCTGGTCACCAGCGGTAGCGATCGGGCCACCCCGATCGCCGTTGTACCGTTTGGCTGGCAGGGCGGCAGCGTGCTGCCGGACGACATGTCGCAGATCATCAGCGATGACCTGCGCAACTCCGGTTACTACGCACCGATCGACAAAGGCAACATGATCAGCCAGCCGACCCAGGCCAGCGAAGTCATCTTCCGTGACTGGAAAGCGCTGAACGCCCAGTACCTGATGGTGGGCAGCATCACGCCTGCCGGCGGCCGCCTGCAGATCCAGTACACTCTGTTCAACGTCGCGACCGAGCAGCAAGTGCTGACCGGCAGCGTGTCGGGCACCACGGATCAGCTGCGGGACATGGCGCACTACATCTCCGACCAGTCGTTTGAAAAACTGACCGGGATCAAGGGTGCCTTCTCCACTCGCCTGCTTTATGTAACGGCAGAGCGTTTTTCGGTAGACAACACTCGCTACACGCTGCAGCGTTCCGACTATGACGGCGCTCGTGCAGTGACGTTGCTGCAATCGCGTGAGCCAATCCTGTCGCCGCGCTTCGCACCGGATGGCAAGCGTATCGCCTACGTGTCGTTTGAACAGAAGCGTCCACGGATCTTCGTTCAACACATCGACACTGGTCGCCGTGAGCAGATCACCAACTTTGAAGGCCTCAATGGTGCACCAGCCTGGTCGCCGGATGGTTCACGCCTGGCGTTCGTGCTGTCCAAAGACGGCAACCCGGACATCTACGTGATGAACATGGCTTCGCGCCAGTTGAGCCGTGTTACCAGTGGTCCAGGCATCAACACCGAACCGTTCTGGGGCAAGGATGGTTCGACCATCTACTTCACCTCTGACCGTGGCGGCAAGCCGCAAGTCTACAAAACCAGCGTCAACGGCGGCGGCGCCGAACGTGTGACCTTTATTGGTAACTACAACGCGGCACCCAAGCTTTCGGCCGATGAAAAGACGTTGGTGATGATTCACCGTCAGGATGGTTTCACTAATTTCCGGGTTGCGGCCCAGGATTTGCAGCGCGGAACCGTAAAAATCCTCACAGATACCAACCTTGATGAGTCAGCCACTGTTGCGCCCAACGGCACCATGGTAATCTACGCCACCCGCCAGCAGGGCCGGGGAGTCTTGATGCTCGTGTCCATTAATGGACGCGTAAGGCTCCCGCTTCCTACCGCACAAGGCGAAGTCAGAGAACCGTCCTGGTCCCCTTACCTGAACTGACGCGGCGCTACAAAAAGAAGTACTTAACACACTGGGGTTCATTAGGAGTTTCACGATGGAAATGCTGAAGTTTGGTAAGTTTGCTGCTCTGGCTCTGGCTCTGTCCGTAGCCGTTGGTTGCTCGTCTAAAGGCGGCGACAATGCCGGTGAAGGCGCAGCTGTTGATCCAAACGCTGGTTACGGCGCTAACACTGGTGCAGTTGACGGCTCCCTGAGCGAAGAAGCTGCTCTGCGCGCTATCACCACTTTCTACTTCGAATACGACAGTTCGGACCTGAAACCAGAAGCCATGCGCGCTCTGGACGTTCACGCGAAGGACCTGAAAGCTAACGGCGCTCGCGTTGTTCTGGAAGGTAACACCGACGAACGTGGTACTCGTGAGTACAACATGGCACTGGGCGAGCGTCGTGCGAAAGCCGTTCAGCGCTACCTGGTACTGCAAGGTGTTGCTCCGGGCCAACTGGAACTGGTTTCCTACGGTAAAGAGCGTCCAGTTGCTACTGGCCACGACGAGCAGTCCTGGGCTCAAAACCGTCGCGTCGAACTGCGTAAGTAATTCGTCATGCGAACGTGCCGTCGTGCTCTAACTGTATTGGCTCTCAGCCTGGCACCGCTTGCGGTGTGGGCTGCGGTTCCTGTGGAAGATAGCAACTCTGGCTATAACAATAGCGGGAGCAGCTATCCGCCAGCGGGTTATGGCACGAACGGCGCCTATGCCGGGGGAGCGGCGACTGCCGCCCCTTCGGCACAGGGCGAACTGTTCAACCAGCTGCAACGCATGCAGGATCAATTGTCGCAGCAACAAGGCACGATTGAAGTTCTGCAAAATCAAGTGAACCAGCTGAAGCAAGAAGGCCTGGAGCGATACCAGGATCTTGATCGACGTATTGGAGCCGGCGTTACACCAGCCGCCACTTCTGATAATTCTTCTGCCAGTGGCGCCCCAAGCGCCGCCGGTGGTGCAGCAGCAGGGGCCGCGGCTGCCAGCCAAGCCCCTGCCGCCAGCAGCGAACCGGGTGACCCGGCGAAGGAAAAGCTGTATTACGACGCAGCCTTCGACCTGATCAAAGCCAAGGACTTCGATAAAGCCAGCCAGGCTTTTACCGCGTTCCTGCGCAAATACCCGAACAGCCAGTATGCGGGCAACGCCCAGTACTGGTTGGGTGAGGTGAACCTGGCCAAGGGCGATCTGCAAGGTGCAGGCCAGGCGTTTGCCAAGGTCAGCCAGCTGTACCCCAAGCACGCCAAGGTGCCGGATTCGCTGTACAAACTTGCTGACGTAGAACGCCGCCTGGGTCATACCGACAAGGTCAAAGGCATTCTGCAGCAGGTGGTGGCCCAATATCCGGGTACCTCCGCCGCGCAGTTGGCTCAACGGGATCTGCAACGCATGTAAGTGTGGCAACCCCGTTTAGAAGAAACCCGCGCCCTGCGCGGGTTTTTTCGTTAGAATCCACGCCCTTTTATGACACACGCTTTTTGGGGTTTACGCGTTGGCGGAATTCCTTGAAGTGCCTGACGGAGGCGGACAGCCTGTTTAGCTGTTACGCCCGTGGCGACTATGCAAGACACATTACGTATCACCGAAGTTTTTTACTCGTTGCAGGGTGAAACGCGCACTGCCGGCCTGCCCACTGTATTTGTGCGCCTCACCGGTTGCCCGCTGCGTTGCCAGTACTGCGACAGCGCCTACGCCTTCAGCGGCGGCACCGTGCGTACCCTTGACGACATCCTCGAACAAGTGGCCGGTTACCGGCCGCGGTATGTCTGCGTTACGGGTGGCGAGCCACTGGCGCAGCCTAATGCCATTCCCTTGCTCAAGCAGTTGTGTGATGCCGGTTACGAGGTGTCACTGGAAACCAGCGGCGCCCTGGATATTGCGGCGGTCGACCCACGTGTCAGCCGGGTTGTCGATCTGAAGACTCCAGGCTCCAAGGAAGTGCACCGCAACCGTTACGAGAACATCGAGCTGTTGACAGCCAACGATCAGGTCAAGTTCGTCATCTGTTCCCGTGAAGACTATGACTGGGCGACCTCCAAGTTGATCCAGTACGGCCTCGACCGTCGCGCTGGCGAAGTGCTGTTTTCCCCAAGCCACCATGACCTGAATGCGCGTGACCTGGCCGACTGGGTCGTTGCGGACAACTTGCCGGTACGCCTGCAACTGCAACTGCACAAATACCTGTGGAACGACGAGCCGGGGCGCTGAGATGACTGATCACAAGCGTGCGGTCATCCTGCTGTCCGGCGGCCTCGACTCTGCCACCGTGGTTGCCATGGCCCGAGCAGAAGGCTACAGCTGCTACACCATCAGCTTCGACTACGGCCAGCGCCACCGCGCCGAACTCGACGCCGCCGCCCGCGTCGCCCGCGACCTCGGTGTGGTCGAGCACAAGGTGATCGGCCTGAACCTCAACGGCATCGGCGGTTCGGCGTTAACCGACAGCTCGATAGACGTACCCCAGGCGCCCAGCGAAGGCATCCCGGTGACCTACGTGCCAGCGCGTAACACTGTCTTTCTGTCCCTGGCCCTCGGTTGGGCCGAAGTGCTGAACGCCCGCGACATCTTCATTGGCGTCAACGCGCTGGACTACGCCGGTTACCCGGACTGCCGTCCCGAGTACATCGAGTCCTTCGAGCGCATGGCCAATCTTGCGACCAGGGCCGGTGTAGAAGGGCAGGGCTTTCGCATCCTGGCGCCACTGCAGAGCCGCAGCAAGGCGGATATCGTGAAGGCTGGCGTAGGACTTGGCGTCGATTACTCGCTGACTGTTTCCTGCTATCAGGCGGACAATGATGGTCGTGCTTGTGGGAAATGCGACAGCTGCCGACTGCGTGCTGAAGGCTTCCAGGCGGCCGGAATTACTGACCCAACGCGTTATTTCTGATTTATTTAAAATAAGGTGTTGAATAATCCTTAGAAATCAGTATTATACGCGCCACCACACAGCGGGTCGTTAGCTCAGTTGGTAGAGCAGTTGGCTTTTAACCAATTGGTCGTAGGTTCGAATCCCACACGACCCACCATTTTTGGCGGTTTAGAAAATCCGGAAGGCCCACGCAAGTGAGGATTTCCGGGTTTTTTTTTGCCCAGTAAAAAGCCGATCATTCTCAAGGCTGAGAGTGATCGGCTTTTTTCGTTAAACCTAGCCAAACCGCCCGGTTATATAGTCCTCGGTCTGCTTCATCCTGGGTTTGGTGAAGATCTCATCCGTATTGCCGTGCTCAATCAGTTCGCCCATGAACATGAACGCGGTGCTGTCCGACACGCGCGCTGCCTGTTGCATGTTGTGAGTCACGATGATCACCGTGTACTGCTCTTTCAACTCGGTGATCAACTGCTCGATGCGCCCGGTGGAAATCGGGTCGAGCGCCGAGGTCGGTTCATCCAGCAGCAATACCTGCGGGCGCAGCGCAATGGTGCGGGCGATGCACAGGCGCTGCTGTTGCCCGCCCGAAAGACTTTGGGCGCTCTGCTTGAGTTTGTCCTTCACCTCATCCCACAGCGCGCCGCCGCGCAACGCTTGCTCGACTCGATCATCCATTTCCCGGCGCGATAGTTTTTCATGGTGGCGCACGGCATAGGCGATGTTGTCGTAGATCGACATGGGGAAGGGCACCGGCTTCTGGAAGACCATCCCGACGTGGCTGCGCAGGCGGTTCATCGAGTAGCCCGGTGCCAGGATGTTCTCGCCGTTCAGCAGCACCTCACCGCGGGCTTCCTGCTTGGGGTACATCGAGTAGATGCGGTTGAACACGCGCAGCAAGGTCGACTTCCCGCAGCCCGATGGACCAATGATCGCGGTGATGCGTTTTTCCGGAATATCGATGTCGATGGATTTCAGCGAACGTTGGTTGTTGTAGAAAAACTCCAAACCCCGGACACGGATTTTGGTTTTGTCAGGATCAATTCGGGTCGATTGCATCAGTGGGACCTATTGCGCAAAAGAATCAGGCGAGACAGCAAACTCAGCACCAGCACGAACATCGTCAGTACCAAGGCGCCAGCCCAGGCGAGGGAGTGCCAGTCATCGAAGGGGCTCATGGCGTACTGGAAAATAACCACGGGTACGCTGGCAATCGGTTTGAGCAGGTTGCTGCTCCAGAACTGGTTGCCGAAGGCGGTGAACAGCAGCGGTGCGGTTTCCCCGGTAATTCGCGCCAGCGCCAGCAGGATGCCGGTCACCACGCCAGCCTTGGCGGCCCGCAGGACGATCTGCAGCGTCAACTTCCATTGCGGCACACCCAAGGCCAGGGCTGCCTCGCGCAGGGTCGAGGGCTGCAGTTGGAGCATTTCGTCAGTCGTCCTTACCACCACCGGTATCACCAACAGGGCCAATGCCAGGGCGCCGGCAATGGCGGAGAAACCCACCTGATGATTGGTCAGCAGATTCAGCGGCAGGATCACGCCGGTATAGATGAATAACCCCAGCACGATTGATGGCGCAGACAGCAGGATGTCGTTGATGAAACGAACCGTGGTCCCCAGGCGCGAATGCCGTGCGAACTCTGCCAGCCAGATGCCCGCCATCAGCCCGATGGGCGTACCAATCAGCAGGGCAATCCCCGACATCAGGGCGCTGCCATAAAACGCGTTGGCCAGGCCGCCGTCGGTGCCGGGCGGCGGTGTCATCTCGGTAAACAGGCGCAGGTTGAGCGCCTGGAAGCCATTGATGATGGTGGTCAGCAGAATCCACGCCAGCCACAGCAGGCCAAAGGCGGTCGCGCCACAACTGAGCAGCATGGCCACACGGTTCTTGAAGGCACGCTTGCGGTACAGCCGTTCGTTGCTGTTCACAGGCCCTCCTTGCGCGACAGGCGCATCAGCATTAGCCGCGCCAGCGCCAGCACCACGAATGTCACGATGAACAGCAGGAAGCCCAGCGCAATCAGCGCCGAACGATGCAGGTCGGTATAGGCCTCGCTGAACTCGTTGGCGATAACGGACGCGATGGAGCTGCTGGGCATCAGCAGCGAGGCGGAGAACTGTTGCGCGTTACCGAGCACGAAGGTGACGGCCATTGTTTCGCCCAATGCGCGACCGAGTCCCAGAAAGATCCCGCCGACCACTGCCGAGCGTGTGTAGGGGAATACGATGTCCCACACCACTTCCCACGTAGTGCTCCCCAGCGCGTAGGCCGACTCCTTCAATTGAGTCGGCACACTGCGGAAAACTTCATGCATCACCGAGGTAATAAACGGCGTAATCATGATCGCCAGCACGATACCGGCGGTCAGCATCCCGATGCCCAGTGGCGGCCCCTGAAACAGTGAGCCAATCAACGGAAGCGCACCCAGGTAATCGTTGATCCAGGGTGAAAGGTACTCGGCCATAAACGGGCCGAACACGAACAGCCCCCACATGCCATAGATAATCGAGGGAATACCCGCCAGTAACTCAACGGCGGAGGCGACCGGCATTCTCAGCCAGGGCGGCGCTACTTCGGTGAGAAAAATCGCGATGCCAAAACTCACCGGCACGGCAATCAGCAGCGCCAGAAAAGACGTGACCAAGGTGCCGTAAATCGGCACCAACGCGCCGAAGTGATTGTTGACCGCATCCCATTCGGTGCTGGTGATAAAGCCGAAACCGAAGGTCTTGAAGGCCAGGCCGCCGCCCCATAATGTCGAGGCAGCAATGCTTGCCAGCAACAGCAAGACGAGCATGGCGGCGCCGAACATCGAGCGTTTGAACCACAGGTCATTGCGTTGATCACGAGCGGCGCGGCTGTCACCCGACACATCGCCCGTGTGAGTCGTCATGGCCAGGGTTTGGACAGTTTCATTCATGTCAGATGTGCTCATCCCCTTGCTCAAGCGCCAAGCGGCCTGGGCAAGGGGATCATGGGAGGGCGGATCAGTGGGCGAAGTCAGATTTCCAGTAACCTTCGATCCGGGTCACGAGGGAATCGGGCAACGCTACGTAGTCCAGTGCCGCAGCCTGCTGCTGACCTTTTTCCAGCGACCATTTAAAGAAGTTGAAAGCGGCCTGGCTTTGCTCGGCGTTCTTCGGCTGCTTGTACATGATGATCCAGGTGGTGGCTGTGATCGGCCACGCGTTCTCGCCCGGCGCGTTGGTCATGATCAAGTTGAAGTCCTGGGCGTTGGCCCAGTCGGCGGTGTCAGCCGCTGCCTGGAAGGCCTTGGCGTCAGGCTGAACAAACTTGCCCGATGCGTTCTTCAGCGACGCGTAGGTCATTTTGTTTTGCAGCGCGTAGGCGTATTCGACAAAGCCGATGGAGTTCTTGATCTGCTTCACGTAGGCAGAAACACCTTCGTTGCCCTTGCCGCCCACACCGACTGGCCACGGCACGGTAGTGCCGAAACCGATTTTGGTTTTCCAGCCGTCACTGACTTTGGCGAGGTAGTTGGTGAAGTTGTAGGAGGTGCCCGAGCCGTCCGAGCGGTGCACCACGGTGATGTTCGCGCCAGGCAGCTTCAGGCCAGGGTTGAGCGCGGCAATTGCCGGGTCGTTCCAGGCCTTGATGTCACCGAGGAAAATCTTCGCCAGCACCTCGCCATCAAGTTTCAGTTGGCCCGGGGCAACGCCTTCGACGTTCATCACCGGCACGATACCGCCAATCACGCTTGGGAACTGGCCCAGGCCGCCGGTTTTCAGTTCATCGGCTGACAGCGGCGCATCGGAAGCCCCGAAATCCACAGTTGCCGCCTTGATCTGGGCAATACCGCCGCCAGAACCGATGGACTGGTAGTTGATCCGGTCACTGGAGCCTTTGCTGTATTCCTGGGCCCACTTGGACAGCACCGGGTAAACGAAACTGGAGCCTGCGCCCGTGACGTCAGTAGCGTGAGCGACACCACTCAGGCACAGGGCAGTGAACAACACTGACAGACTCTTTTTGGTCAGCAACATCACGACGACACCTCAAAGGAAAGGGTTAGGTGGAGGGCTCCACCTGTCTGGGACGTGACGATTTAATTCCTGAAATGTGTCTGTTTAATGACGGTTTGGCTTTATGAAGAAACATTTAGAAATATCTTGAATGACCCCGGAAGCGCGATTCCGAGGTCGTTCTTCAATTAACCCAGGTTGCGTACCAGAATGGATTCATCGATCTGTGCAATCGACGTCACCCCGGTCAGCGTCATGGCCACGCGCATCTCCTTGGCGAAGATATCCAGCAGGTTTTCCACGCCACGCTGTCCGTCAGCCGCCAGTGCGTAAGCCTGCGCCCGGCCCAGCAGGACGCCCTTGGCACCGAGGGCGAGCATGCGCACCACGTCCAGCCCCGAGCGTATGCCGGAGTCCACCAGCACCGTCAGATCGCTGCCCACGGCTTGTGCGATAGGTGCCAATGCCTTGGCCGTGGACAACACGCCATCCAGCTGCCGCCCGCCGTGGTTGGAGACCACGATACCGTCGGCACCAAAGCTCACCGCGTCCTTGGCGTCCTGCGGGTCGAGGATGCCCTTGATGATCATCGGGCCTTTCCAGAATTCGCGGATCCACTCCAGGTCTTTCCAGCTGATGGAGGGATCGAAGTTGTTGGCCAGCCAGCCGATGTAGTCCTTCAGTTGGGTGGGTTTGCCCAGGTATTTTGAGATGTTGCCCAAGTCGTGAGGGCGGCCCATCAGGCCGACATCGAAGGCCCAGGCCGGTTTGGTCATGGCCTGCAGTATTTGGCGTTGCGGCCCGTAGGCGCCGGACATCCCCGAATGGGCGTCGCGATAACGCGCGCCGGGGGTGGGCATGTCGACGGTGAATACGAGGTTTTTCACCCCGGCGGCCTGGGCTCGCTCCAGGGCGTTTTTCATGAAGCCGCGGTCTTTCAGCACATACAGCTGAAACCAGATCGATTGCGGGCTCTGGGACGCCACTTCCTCGATCGGGCACACAGAAACGGTCGACAGGCAAAACGCAATGCCCTTGTTCGCTGCCGCCTTCGCCGCCTGGACTTCACCACGCCGGGCAAACATGCCGGTCAGGCCCACTGGGCTCAAGATCACCGGCATCGCCAATGGCTGGTCGAACAGTGTCGTTTCAAGGCTCAGGCTTTCGACGTTGCGCAGGATGCGCTGGCGCAGGCTGATATCCGACAGGTCCGAACTGTTGGCCCTGAGGGTGTGTTCGGCGTAGGCGCCGCCGTCGATATAGTCGAACAGGAAACGCGGCAGTTTGCGGCGGGCGGCTTCGCGGTAATCCGATGCGGACGAAATGATCATGAACAGTGATGCCCCGAGTGGAGAAAACGGTGGGGGGAAGGATAGACAAAGGCCTTTCATGGTAAAAACAACTTTTCCAACTTGAATCAAGTCGCAAATGGAATACTCATGAACCTTCGCACGTTGCTGGCCTTTGTCGAAGTGGTGCGCCAGGGCAGCTTCTCACAGGCGGCCGAGGTGGTGTCGCTCACCCAGTCTACCGTCAGCAAGGCGGTCAAGACTCTGGAAGATGAATTGGGTGCGCCGCTGTTCAACCGCATCGGCCACAAGAGCGAGCTGACGGCGGCCGGCGAAATTGCCTACCGTCGTGCTCTAGTGTTGCTGGCCGAGCGCAGTGACCTGGTGGCCGAGATCAATGATCTACTCGGGCTCAAGCGCGGTGTATTGCGCATTGGCTTGCCGCCGGTGGGCAGTGGCGTGTTGTTTGCGGCGATGTTCGCCCTGTACCGACAACGTTACCCCGAGATCGAGATCGAGCTGATCGAGCACGGCAGCAAGAAATTGGGCGAGTGCCTGGAGGCCGGGGAGGTGGATCTGGCCGCGCTGCTGGTACCGGTGGCGGGTGAGTTTGAATATCAGGATGTGCGCGTCGAGCCTTTGATGGTGGTGATGCCGATTGACCATCCTTTGGCCGGGCGCCAAAGCGTCGATTTTTCCGACCTCGCCGACTCGCCGTTCATTCTGTTCGAAGCCGGGTTTGCGCTTAACCGGATTATTCTCACGGCGTGCGAGCGCAGAGGCGTAGTCCCGCGTATCACGGCCCGCAGCGCCCAGATCGATTTTATCGTCGACCTGGTGGCCGCCGGCTTGGGCGTCGCATTTTTGCCGAGCATGCTGGCTTACAAACACCTGCATGCCGGCATCGCCCTGATCCAGTTGGACGAGCCCCAGACCGATTGGCACATCGCCCTGGCCTGGCGACGTCAGGCGCACCTGCCACCGGCGGCGCGGGCCTGGCTGGACCTGGCGCTGGAGATGGGCAACGTTCCAGAAGCGGCCCCGCCTGCGGTTTAGCCTTGAGCGATCAGGGACAGGCGGCTCTTGACGACTTTTTGCAGCAGCAATGCCAGCGCCTCGGTGGAGTAGGGCTTTTGCAACAGCACGAAACGGCTGGCCTCTTCCTGCGCGATACGGGCGTATTCGTCGTTGTAGCCGGTGGTGAGCACCACCGGCAGCCACGGGTACAGGGCCTCGATCGCGTCCAGCAACTCCAGGCCACTCATGCCGGGCATGGAGATGTCAGAGAACACCACCTGGAAGCTTTCCGGGTTGGGGGCCAGGGCTTCCAGCGCGCTGTTGGCATCCGGTACCCACAGCACGTTAAAGCCCATCTGTTCCAGGGTTTGCGAGGTGTACAGGCCAACATCGGCGTTGTCCTCGACCATCAACACACACAAGTTTGAGACGATCAGCGAAGGGCTGGTGTCTTGAAGTGCCGGCATGGCGCTTGGCTCGACCTTGGGCAGGTACAGGATAAACTGGCTGCCTTTGCCGCATTCGCTCTGCACCAGGATTTCACCGCCCGATTGCTTGGCGAAACCGTACACCTGGGACAAGCCCAACCCGGTGCCCTGGCCGATGCCCTTGGTGGTATAGAAGGGCTCAAAGATTGCGTCGAGTTTCTCCGGCGGGATACCCGCGCCGGTGTCGGCCAGTTCGATGGTCACGTAATCGGCGATGCGTACCGGGTGGGCGCGTACCGAGGGCAGCCAGTTGGCGGTTGACACGGTGATCGTCAAATGCCCGTTGCCAGCCATCGCGTCTCGGGCGTTGACCACCATATTCACCAGCGCTGTGTCGAACTGGCTTTCATCGGCGTTGATAAAGCAGGCATCGTCGGGTACCTGAATGCTCACCTTGACCCGCGAACCGGTCAGGCTGTCCATCATCTCACCGACCCGCATCACACTTTCGCCGACGTTGAACACCTCCGGCCGCAGGGCCTGGCGGCGGGCGAAGGTCAGCAATTGGGCGGTCAGGCGAGCGGCGCGGTCGACCGTGCTGGCGATGGCTTCTACGTATTTGACGCGTCGCGTTTCGCTCAGGGTGGGCGGCTTTAGCAAGTCGGCACAGGACTTGATCACCGTGAGCAGGTTATTGAAGTCGTGTGCGACGCCGCCGGTGAGTTGGCCGATGGCTTCCAGTTTCTGTGACTGACGCAAGGCGTCTTCCGACAGACGCAAGGCCTCCTTGGCTTCTTCCTCGGCCTGGATGTCGCGGCCTACGGCGTGGATGTAGTCGCTGTCGGGCACGGCCGTCCAGGCAATCATGCGATAGCTGCCATCCTGATGCCGGTAACGGTTCTTGAAGTTGGGGAAGTTCTTGCCATCCCCCAAACGGCTGACGGCCGAGGATGAGACGGCCAGGTCGTCGGGGTGAACCAGGGCCAGCAATTGGCTGCCTACCAGCTCGTTTTCTGCATGGCCGAGCATGCGTGTCCAGGCCGGGTTCACGGCGGAGATCACACCGTCGAGTTGCGCCACCAGCATCAGGTCCGGTGACAGGCGCCAGATACGGTCGCGGTCGCGGGTGCGTTCGATCACCCGTTGTTCCAGGGATTCGTTGAGCTTGCGCAGGGCTTCTTCGGCTTCGCGCAGGGGCGTGATGTCCCGGGAAACGCAAAGGATTTTTTCCGGGCGGCCGTCACTGCCCATGATCGGGCTGACATTCACGTGCCACCATTTCAGGTTGCCGGCCAGGGTATTGGCAGCGCCGACGAAGCTGGCATTACGTCCGTCCCGGGCAGCCTGCACGGCGGCCAGGGCGTCGAGATTGCCCTGGTCCTGCCAGAAGTCGGGCCACGGGCAGCCGCGAATTGCGTTGAAATCGCTGACCTCCATGATCTGCTTGCCACCTTCGCTCATGAAGGTCAGGCGTGCGTCGAGGTCCAGCACTTTGATGCAGTCATTGATGCTGGCAAGCACGCGCTCGGTGAACGCGTCACTGTGATTCAAGTCTGCGATGGACAAATCGCTCACGCCCGATGCGGGAGGGCTATCTGTTTCGGAACCCTTCCCGGCATTGCTATTCATTTGAGTGCGGCCGCGCGTATTGAATGACCATTATCATGTCATCGCAATACCTATACCACCAGCGACTTGATGCTTATTCAGCGGCGCCCTGACCTTGCTGGATAAAGTATTGGCAGATCAGTCGGTCTTCCCGCAGGCACTGTTCGCTGGCAGGAAAACCCGTAGCCTCGGAAAAGAACCCGGCCATGGCCCGGCATACGCATTGCTCCTCGCGCACTACGCTGCCCACCGGGCAGGTGAAATTGCGCACCATCACGCCACCTTCCTGAACCACCGCCTCGGTGCTGGCGCCCAGGGAATCGGCGGCGGCCATGGCAGCGCGCAGGCCGCTGTCGAAGTCCTTCGGGTTGGCCAGGCCAGCGCTTTGCGCCAGTTGGCGGCCGGTCTGCTCCAGCACGTCGCCCAATTCCTCGGCGGCGTAGCGGTCCTTGAGCACCGCGAGCAGGTTGGTCAGCAGAATCTGGTAGGCCGTGGAGGTAACGTCCTCGCTGCCGGGCGCTGCTTCGAACACCACCGGCGGTTTGCCCACGGTATTGGGCGGGCGGATCTTGCTGCGGCGCACAAGCCCTTCGGACTCCAGTTGCTTGAGCTGCACGATGACCGCATTACGGGTGACGGCAAGGTGTTCGCACAGCTGCACCACGGTCAGGGGTTCGCGTTGCAGAAGGTTGAGGATGTCGCTTTTGGTGCTCACGGCTGGCTGGGTTCGCTGGCTGGTTGGAGGGCCGAGTATACCGTCAACTGTTTTGAAAACGGGATAAAAACAATAATGACAAAAGTTATTGTCGTAATTGTTTTTTGTCGATTAGAATCTGCCGGGATCACCCACCACCCTGCAGGTTTCACCATGAAAAAAACCACTCATTTACTCTTGGCCGTCCCTTTCTCGTTGGCCTTGATTGCCAGTGCGGCGGCCCAGGACGCACCGGCCCAGCCATCCACCCCGACCCAACTGGTTGATGCCCTGAACGGGGTGTTTGGCCAACATCCCGGTGCGCGCGCCGTGCACGCCAAGGGTGTGGTGCTGCAAGGGCAGTTCACCCCAAGCCCTTCGGCAGCCTCCATCAGCAAAGCGGTGCATTTGCAGGCGAGCGCTGTGCCGGTGACGGTGCGCTTTTCCAACTTTGCCGGAATTCCGGATATTCCCGACAACCACGCCCTGGCCAGCCCGCGTGGCCTGGCGATTCGCTTCGCGCTGCCCGGCGGCGGTTCTACAGACATCGTCGCCCACTCGTTCAACGGCTTCCCGTCACCCACCGCCGACGACTTTCGTGACCTGTTGACCGCCCTCGGCACCAGCGGCCCCGACGTGCCCAAACCCACGCCGCTGGACGGCTACCTGGCCAGCCATCCGGTGGCCAAGGCGTTCCTCACGGCGCCCAAGCCGGCACCGGAAAGTTTCGCCACGCTGCCCTACTATGGAGTGAACACCTTCAGGTTCATCAACGAGGCGGGCAAGGTGACATTCGGTCGCTACCAATTTTTGCCGGTCAGCGGTGCTCATTACCTGACTGATGCAAAGGCTGCCAAGGCGCAGCCGGATTACCTGAGCGAGGAAATCTTGCAGCGCATCGCCAAGGCTCCAGCCCGTTTCAAGCTGGTGGTCCAGGTGGCCGAACCTGGCGACAAGTTGGACGACCCGTCCACCGCCTGGCCGAACAGCCGGCCGGTGGTCGAACTGGGTACCGTCGAAATCACCCGCGCGGTCGCCGATAACGTGGCCGCGCAAAAAAGCCTGATGTTCCTGCCCAACAACGTCCCGGCAGGCGTCGAGCCGCAAGACCCGATGATCAATGCACGTTCGGCCGCGTACCCGGTGTCCTTCGGGCGTCGGCAGTAAGCGATCAATAACAAGAGGAAACCCTGATGAGCCTGATACCCAACAATTCCCTGATCACCGAGACCCCTGAAGACGGGCGCCAACTGGCGATCAAGATGGCCCGCCTGGTGATCAAGGCCACCCAGCCCGACGATGCCGTGCGCAACCGACTGCGGGATGTATACGCCAACGACGCCGCGATGCTGATCAGCATTGGCCAAGTGGTGGCGACGGAGTTTGCGACCATCGCGGCGGCCAACAAATACTGGGTTCGCTGACGATAATGAAGGTGCGGCCAACACGCTGCACCTTCATGAAAACCCATCGGTCATATTCAGGTTTTGAGGTCTGAATACGTGCTGGAAAATCCGCCGAAGTCTTTGAAAACAGTGAGATTGTCGGACAATTTACTGCATGAAAAACTCTTCATAATTTGCCCGCTCGAACATTGGTAGCTTCCTCGTGCTGCCCAATAATTCGAGTTCTAATAATGAATAAAAAACTCTTCAAGAGCGCTTTGGCGCTGTCGATTTCGCTCGCCTCCACCTCCTTGTTTGCCGGTGGTTTTGCCCTCAATGAACAAAGCATCAGTTCAATGGGTACAGGCTACGCCGGGCGTTCCTCTTCCGCCGATGACGCCAGTACGGTGTACGGCAACCCGGCCGGCATGTCCCGCCTCAAGCAGAATGAAGTGAGCATCGGGGCGACCTACCTGGATGCCAGTTCGAATATCAAAAACGCCAGCTCCTCGCAATTTGGTGCCAACAACCCCGGCACCGACAAGGGCGACATGGTGCCGGGCATTGCTGTGCCGATGGGCTACCTGGTGACACCGATTGATGAACACTGGGCGTTCGGCCTGGGGATCTATGCGCCGTTCGGCCTGGAAACCGACTATGAGAACGCTTTCCAGGGCAACGGTTTTGGCAGTAAAAGCGTGATCAAGGTCGTCACCGTCCAGCCAACGGTCAGCTATGCCTTCAACGACAAGGTCTCGGTGGGCTTCGGGCCGACCTTCAACCGTATCTCGGGTGAGCTGGATTCCAACGTGCCGCTCGGTGGCGGCGCGGGTGAGCAGGTCAAGATCAAGGGTAACGACACCGCCACCGGTTTTAACGCCGGTATCCTGGTGCAACCTTTGGAAAGCACGCGTATCGGCGTGACCTATCACTCGCAAGTGGTCTACCACCTCACCGGCAAGACCAACGCTTCAGGCCTTGTGTCCGATGCGTTTGATGGCGGCCCACAGCGCTATGACGCGAGCCTGAACGTGACGACGCCATCGTCGGTGGACTTCTCCGTTACCCACCAATTGAATGATGACTGGACCTTGTACCTGGGCAGCACCTACACCCGCTGGAGCCAGTTGAAGAAGATCACCGTCAATAACGATGGCGTGTCGGCCCTGACCGCCCAGTTCGGCGGCTTGAACTCCATCACCGAACAGCAGAACTGGCACGACACCTGGTCCCATGCCATCGGCGCAGCGTATCGGGTCAACAAGCAACTGGTGCTGCGTACCGGGTTCTCGGTGGATCAGACACCTACCAACAACACCGACCGCTCCGTGCGAATTCCGACGGGTGACCGCACCGTCTTCAGCCTGGGTGCCGGGTGGACGCCAATCGAAAACGTGACCTTTGACGTTGCCTATTCCTACCTCAAGGAAGAGCCGATCAAGGTGCGCCAGAGCCAGCCAGCCCTGGGCCTGACCTACAACGCCAAGTATGAAAACAGTGCCAACGGTTTTGGTGGTTCGGTCACTTACCGCTTCTGATGCACTGAAAGAGGGCGAAGAGTCATTTTTCTGACATGGCTCTTTGCTAGTAATTGTATCAATCTTGCTACCAAACCTTCCCTGTCTTGGTTAAATTAAGCGTAATCCAGCTCAAGACAGGGATCGTCATGACTACGCTTTCGCCGATCAGCTCGGCCATCGCCCTCGCCAATCGACCAGCCGTTACGCCGCCAGCCACGCTGTCGCCAGCAACGGATGTGACTGGCGTGCGTCCTTCCTCAGTGGTCAGCCTTGGCAATGTCACGGTAGACCTTCTCGCCCAAACCTATTCTCGCAACGGCCAGTTGCCTGGCCATGGGCCGATCAATGCGTGGGAAAGCGACAGCTACGATGCGGTGACCAAAGCAATCAACACGAATTTTTATGCGCTGCCCAGAGGCACAGGGTTCAGTGGCTTGGGCGCTACCCTGATCGAGCAATTTGCGAAGGGCGGTACGGACATTTCCCAGTCAGCGCTCAGTACCACCTCGTCCAAGCCCCAAAGCCCCACCGAACTCAAGGTTCAACAAGCGCTGCTGCACACCCAGGCAGACAACCTGGTCAGCCTTACCGTCAAGACGGCCAGCGGCAAGACCGTCACCTTCAGTTTGGCCAGCCAGGCCGGTGGCCTGGCCGCGCAGGCCAAGGTGGACGGAGGCACCCTCAGCGCCGCCGAGCTCAAGGAAATCGCCAAGTTGGGCGAGGCCTTCCAGGGCGCCGTCGACGGCATGAGCGCCCAGCCGCCGAAACTCGACTTGGGCAAGTTGACGCAGTTTGATTCCAGCGTGTTGTCCTCGGTGGATCTAAGCGGCAAATTGAAAGTAGGCAACGCCGACAACCTCACCCTGGCATTCCATGCGGACAGCCAGAGCCGCTCCACGCGCATGAGCAGCCCGGCGGGGGAGGTGAATCTCTCGGTAGACCTGAAAAATGCCGGCATCCTTGGCAACGCCAAGCAACAGGCCATCGCGCTGAAAAGCTACCTGGCCCAATTCGACAAGGCCCAGGCGCGTGGCAAGGCCGATGCTGACCTGATGGCGATGTTCAAGGATGCGTTTACCGCCATGAACAGCAACTACCCGCAGGGCGTCAAAGCGCCAGCGGCGCTGACCCGCAGCACGGCGGATCAAGGCTTGTTGACCGGCCTGGCAGACTTCAAGGCCTCCATCACCCAGGCCGCCAAATCGACTAACCCGGCTCGCCTGTCGGAAATCGACACGTTTGCCTATGAGGTTTCCCAGAAGACGCGTGTCGGCGGCAATGACATCTCCAACCGCACGATTGATCAGAGCCAGCAATCAAAGCTCAAGGCCAGTTTTCATTTGGGGCTCAATGGCGGGAAGGCACCGGCCCTGGACACCCGGCGTGAGTCGCAGAACTACCTCTATAAGCAGGTCGACGACAAGGCCAGCAGCTCGGCGAATATCACCTATAAGGATGGCTTCCTGACCAACGCCTCGGTGGACCAAAGCGCCAGCCAGAACACCCGTACGCAGCGCTACGAGATGGGGATGTTGGTTAAAGACACCGTGGTGCCAAACCAGGCCAGCAGCCATCGCGACTACCTGGTGTTGCTGGAGTATGCGGCGCGCGAAGGCGAGAAGGCCCAGGGCGCGGATGAAACCATCCTGAAGGATGCGCTGGCGAACATGCATCAGTGGGTGTTGCTGCAAGACGATCCGTCCGCTTTGCCTGGTTAAACCGTCGTTGTTAAAAGGGAAACCCCTGGCCGGGTTTCCCTTTTTTATGCCTCGCCCAACCCCAGATTAGGCTTTTGAATCCATTCGATATTCTGTAGCCTTGCGCAGCTTCACCGTGCTTGATGAACACAATCACTTCGTCCGGCGGCGCCCGAAGGGCTCCAAAGCCGGTGGTACACTCGACTTTCGCGCAACTGCGCCTGCAGGTCTTGCGAACATGACGCAAATTTCCGAACGCCTTCTGGTCCAAGCCCATCTCGACGCCAAGCAGCCCAAGGTGCTGAGTGTCGAAGAAGAGGCGGGCTACCGTGCTGCCATCGCTGCCGAGCTCAAGGCTCAGGACGCGGTGCTGGTGGCGCACTTCTACTGCGACCCGGTGATTCAGGCCCTGGCCGAAGAAACCGGTGGCTGTGTCTCCGATTCCCTGGAAATGGCCCGCTTCGGCGCGGCGCACCCGGCCAAGACGGTGTTGGTAGCTGGCGTGCGTTTCATGGGGGAGACGGCCAAGATCCTCACGCCTGAAAAACGCATCCTGATGCCGACCCTGGAAGCTACGTGCTCCCTGGACCTTGGCTGCCCGGTGGATGAGTTCTCGGCGTTCTGTGATCAGCACCCCGAGCGCACCGTGGTGGTTTATGCCAATACGTCGGCGGCGGTGAAAGCCCGGGCTGACTGGGTGGTGACGTCCAGTTGCGCGCTGGAGATCGTCGAAAGCCTGATGGACAACGGTGAGACGATCATTTGGGGGCCCGACAAGCACCTGGGCACCTATATCCAGCGCCAGACAGGCGCAGACATGCTGCTGTGGGACGGTGCGTGCATCGTTCACGAGGAGTTCAAGTCCAAGCAGTTGGAGGACATGAAGGCACTGTATCCGGACGCGGCAATTCTGGTGCACCCGGAGTCGCCGACGTCGGTGATTGAATTGGCGGATGCGGTGGGCTCTACCAGCCAACTGATCGCGGCGGCGCAGCGGTTGCCGAACACGACATTTATCGTGGCGACTGACCGGGGCATTTTTTACAAGATGCAGCAGCTGTGCCCGGATAAGGTTTTTATCGAGGCACCGACGGCCGGGAATGGGGCGGCGTGTCGCAGTTGTGCGCATTGCCCCTGGATGGCCATGAACACCCTGGAGCGCACGCTGCAATGTTTGCGTGAGGGGAGCAACGAGATTTTTGTTGAGCCTTCAGTGATTCCGCAGGCTGTCAGACCGCTCAAGCGAATGCTGGATTTTACTCAGGCTGCGCGGTTGAGGCTGGCGGGGAACGCTTGAGGCGGCTTTATTGAGGGCCTATCCATTGCTGCGGTAACGGCGACTTAGGGTTGCGCTGTAAGAGCGCAAACCCTATAGCCCTCATCCAACCCCTAGGGCACATCAATCCCGATAAGCTCGCATAAACAACCCCACCACCTCCTGCACATGCTCCTCGGCCGCCTCGGCACTCAACTGCCCCCCGCACCCGTACAACAAACAAAAATTTGCCGTGCCCTTGAGCAGGCAGAAAAAATGTTCGGCGGCGGTGAACGGCTTGGGAATACTCAGTGCGCCACTTTGGTCGATCTTGCCCAACAGCCGCTCCATCCCCTGCAGCATGCGCATCGGGCCTGCCTCGAAAAAGATCTGTGACAACTTCGGGTCCTGGCTCCCCGACGTCATCATCAGCCGATGCAGGTTCACCGACTCCTCGCTGTTGATCAGCACGTGAAAGCCGCGCGCGATATTGAGCAGCACCTTCTCCACCGGCACGTCTGCCGGCAGTTCGAAATACATCACCGGTAACTGCTCTTCGCACTTGGCGACCACTGCCGCCGAGAACAGCGTCTCCTTGTCGGTGAAGTGGCTATACACGGTCAGCTTCGACACCCCGGCCTCCACGGCCACGGCATCCATGCTGGTGCTGGCATACCCATTACTCAAGAACAGGATTTTCGCCGCATCGAGTATTGCCTGGCGTTTTGCCATGTCCTTGGGACGCCCGGGGCTATTGGTGTTTACAGGATTGTCGGACATTTTCACTTTATTACTGGACTGGTGAGTTTGGTATTAATAACATACCGGCCAGTATAATTATTCCTAGCATCATTAGCGAAAGGTCCTTCAGCATGCGCAGCTATTTCCTGCCACTCGCGTTGCCTGCCAGCTTGGTATTCCTGTTGGCTGCCTGTGGCCATGAAGAAGCTGCACAAACCACCGTCCGCCCGGCCATGGTGGTGCAGCCAGAGCCTTCGGCGCAGGCTTCCGACAGCTACCCGGGCGAGGTGCGTGCGCGCTATGAGCCTGACCTGGCCTTTCGCATTGGCGGCAAAGTCACCCGACGACTGGTCGAGGAAGGCGAGCGCGTCAAGGCCAACCAGGCCTTGGCAGAACTCGATCCCCAGGACGTGCGCCTGCAACTGGAAGCCACCCGCGCCCAAGTCGGCGCCGCCGACGCCAACCTGAGCCTGGTGCGTGCCGAGCGTGACCGCTACAAAACCCTGATGGACCGTCAGATGGTCAGCCGTTCCCAGTACGACAATTCCGAAAACCTCTACCGTTCCGGTGAAGCTCGCCTCAAGCAGATCAAAGCCGAATTCGACGTGGCCAATAACCAGGCCGGTTACGCCGTGCTGCGCGCCCCGCAGGATGGCGTGGTCGCCAAGCGTGCGGTGGAAGTCGGCCAGGTGGTGTCTGCCGGCCAGACTGTCTTCACCTTGGCCACCGATGGCGAGCGGGAAGTATTGATCAGCTTGCCGGAGCAAAGCTTCGGGCGCTTCAAGATTGGCCAGCCGGTGTCTGTGGAGCTATGGAGCCAGCCCGACCAGCGCTTCAATGGCCGCATCCGCGAACTGTCGCCCGCTGCCGATCCAAAGTCGCGAACCTTCGCCGCCCGTGTTGCGTTTACCGGCGGCAAGGTGCCTGCGGAACTGGGGCAGAGCGCCCGGGTATTCATACAGGCGGATGGGGTGATTCCCCTCTCGGTACCGCTGTCTGCTCTGAGCGCGGAAAACGGTGCGTCCTACGTCTGGGTGGTGCAGCCCGACAATACCCTCAAGCGTACACCGGTGCGCATCGGGGCCTTTGGCGAGAAAACCGTGCCGGTGCTGGAAGGCTTGAACCCGACCGATTGGGTAATCGCCGCGGGTGTGCATGTACTCCATGAGGGCCAGCAAGTGCGCCCGGTGGACCGCGCCAACCGAGTGGTAGTCCTGGCGGCCAAGGAGTAGTCCCGATGGGTTTCAATCTTTCCGAATGGGCGTTGCGTAATCGCCAGATCGTACTGTTCCTGATGATCCTGCTGGCAGTGGTTGGCACCTTGTCCTACACCAAGCTGGGACAAAGCGAAGACCCGCCGTTTACCTTCAAGGCCATGGTGATCAAAACCAACTGGCCGGGGGCGACCGCCCAGGAAGTCTCGCGCCAGGTTACCGAGCGTATTGAAAAAAAACTGATGGAGACCGGTGACTACGAGCGCATCGTGTCCTTCTCGCGCCCCGGCGAATCCCAGGTCACCTTCATGGCCCGGGACTCGATGCATTCCGCGCAGATCCCGGACCTCTGGTATCAGGTACGCAAGAAGATCAGCGATATCCGCCAGACCTTGCCACCGGATATCCAGGGCCCGTTTTTCAACGATGAATTCGGCACCACCTTCGGCAATATCTACGCCCTGACCGGCGACGGCTTTGACTACGCGGTGCTCAAGGACTATGCCGATCGCATCCAGATCCAGCTGCAACGGGTACCGGATGTGGGCAAGGTCGAACTGCTGGGGCTGCAGGACGAAAAAATCTGGATCGAGCTGTCCAACCTCAAGCTCGCCACCCTTGGCTTGCCGTTGGCAGCGGTGCAGCAGGCGCTGCAAGAACAAAACGCAGTGTCTACCGCAGGCTTCTTTGAAACCCCGAGCGAGCGCGTGCAGTTAAGGGTTTCCGGCAACTTCAAGACGGTTAAAGAGATTCGCGATTTCCCGATTCGCGTCGGTGATCGCACGTTCCGTATCGGTGACGTGGCCGAGATTCATCGCGGCTTCAACGATCCACCGGCGCCGCGCATGCGTTACATGGGCGACGATGCCATCGGCCTGGCCGTGGCCATGCGCGATGGCGGCGACATCCTGGTACTGGGCAAGGCCCTGGAAAGCGAATTCGCACGTCTGCAGAAGAACCTTCCTGCCGGCATGCAGCTGCGCAAAGTATCGGACCAACCAGCAGCGGTAAAAACCAGTGTCGGCGAATTCGTCCAGGTACTGGCCGAGGCCCTTGCGATTGTGTTGCTGGTGAGCTTTTTCTCACTGGGCGTGCGTACTGGCATGGTGGTCGCCCTGGCGATTCCGCTGGTGTTGGCCATGACCTTCGCCACCATGTACTACCTCGGCATCGGCCTGCACAAAATTTCCCTTGGCGCGTTGGTGCTCGCGCTCGGCTTGCTGGTAGACGACGCGATCATTGCCGTGGAAATGATGGCGATCAAAATGGAGCAGGGTTACGACCGCCTCAAGGCCGCCAGCTTCGCCTGGACCAGCACCGCGTTCCCGATGCTCACCGGCACGCTGATCACGGCGGCAGGCTTCCTGCCGATTGCCACGGCGCAATCGAGCACTGGCGAATACACCCGTTCGATCTTCCAGGTGGTGACCATCGCGCTGCTGGCCTCCTGGGTCGCGGCGGTGGTGTTCGTGCCGTACCTGGGGGAAAAACTCCTGCCGGACCTGGCGAAGATTCATGCGGCCAAGCATGGCCCCGACGGGCCGGATCCCTACGGCACGCCGTTCTATCAGCGCGTAAGACGTCTGGTGGAATGGTGCGTGCGTCGGCGCAAGACGGTAATTGTGCTGACGCTGCTGTTGTTTATCGGCTCGGTGGCACTGTTCCGCTTTGTGCCCCAGCAATTCTTCCCGGCTTCCGGGCGACTGGAACTGATGGTCGACCTGAAGCTGGCAGAAGGCGCGTCCCTGAGCAACACCGCAGACCAGGTCAAACGCCTGGAAGCGTTGCTCAAGGAACATGCGGGCATAGAAAACTACGTGGCGTATGTGGGGACGGGCTCGCCACGGTTTTACCTGCCGCTGGACCAGCAACTGCCCGCCGCCAGCTTCGCCCAATTTGTGGTGCTGGCCAAGACCATCGAGGAGCGTGAAAGCCTGCGCACCTGGCTGATCGAAACCCTTAACGAACAGTTCCCGGACTTGCGCTCGCGGGTCACGCGCCTTGAAAACGGGCCGCCGGTTGGTTACCCGGTGCAGTTCCGGGTGACGGGCGAGCACATCGAAGAAGTCCGCGCCCTGGCGCGCAAAGTGGCGGCCAGGGTTCGTGAAAATACCCACGTGGTCAATGTGCACCTGGACTGGGAAGAACCGAGCAAGGTCGTCTACCTCAACGTTGACCAGGACCGCGCCCGCGCCCTTGGTGTGAGCACCGCCAACCTGTCGAAATTCCTCCAGAGCTCCCTGACCGGTTCCAGCGTCAGCCAATACCGCGAGGACAACGAGTTGATCGAAATCCTGCTGCGCGGCACGGTGCATGAACGCACCGAGTTATCGCTGCTGCCAAGCCTGGCAGTGCCGACCGATAACGGCAAAAGCGTGGCGCTGTCGCAGATCGCGACCCTGGAGTACGGCTTTGAAGAGGGCATTATCTGGCACCGTAATCGCCTGCCGACCGTGACCGTGCGCGCCGATATCTACGGCAAGGAACAACCTGCAACCCTGGTGGAGCAGATCCTGCCGACCCTGGAAGGCGTGCGTGCCGAACTGCCGGACGGTTACCTGCTGGAAGTCGGCGGCACCGTAGAAGACTCCGCGCGTGGACAAAATTCGGTGAAGGCCGGTGTGCCGCTGTTTATCGTGGTAGTGCTGACGTTACTGATGCTGCAACTGCGCAGTTTCTCACGCACGGCGATGGTCTTTCTTACAGCACCATTGGGGTTGATCGGGGTGACGCTGTTCTTGCTGGTGTTCCGCCAACCCTTTGGGTTCGTGGCAATGCTGGGGACCATCGCGCTGTCGGGGATGATCATGCGCAACTCGGTGATCCTGGTGGACCAGATCGAGCAGGACATCAAGGCCGGGTTGGCGCCGTGGCAGGCGATTATCGAGGCCACGGTGCGGCGCTTCCGGCCGATTGTGTTGACGGCGCTGGCGGCGGTATTGGCGATGATCCCGTTGTCACGCAGTGTGTTCTTCGGGCCGATGGCCGTGGCCATCATGGGCGGCTTGATTGTGGCGACGGCGCTGACGCTGTTGTTCCTGCCAGCGTTGTATGCAGCGTGGTTCCGGGTCAGGAAGGACGCGGCTTAACATGTGGATGCAAACGGCTTGCTTCCATTGGGAACGTTTGCAGGTATCACTCCACTCAGATTTGCCTGATTGACAGGCAAGGTGTCTGCACGATCGTCGTGCTGACACATCAATAATGAGTTCATGGAGTGTCATATGTTTATTTTGTCTGCCCTGGCGGCTTTTAAAGGCGCGGTCCTGGGATCGCTGTTAAGTCATTTCTTGCCCGGCGCCAATAAAGAAGTGGGTCCAGGACGGCCGCGCAAGCCTGGACATGGACATGGGTATGGGCATGGCCGGCCTGGCTTCGGTGAGGGCTACCACCCCCGCCCGCCGATGAGGCCTGCGCTACGTTCCCGACCCGGGTTTGCACCCATTCATCATTACGCCCCCGTGAGTGAGATCCACCCACCCTATGCTCACTTGCCGACGCCTTTTGCGCTAAGTCGATAAAGTACGTCTGAACCGTACGACTGGGTGAACTGAAAACGCCCTGAATCATTCAGGGCGTTTTTCATTGCGGCGGGAAGGCTTTTACAGGGCGCCGAACACTTTCTTCGCCAGGCTGGTGGCGGCGGCTGCCGGGTTCTTGCGAATGGTTTCTTCCTGCTGGGCGATCATCTTGAACAACCCGTCCAGTGCCTGCTCGGTCACGTAGCTTTCGACGTTGGCACTCTTGGCATCAATCGCACCAAACGTCGCCGCCTTGCCCGCGAGCGCATTGTACTGCTGGGCAACGCCGACCTTGTCGGTGGCCGCCTTGACGATCGGCAGGAACTTGGCCCGGATCTCGTCACGGCTGCTTTTGTTCAGGTACTGGGTGGCGGAGTCCTGGCCACCGGTGAGGATGCCCTTGGCGTCGGTCACGCTCATGTTTTTCACGGCATTTACCAGGATTGGCTGGGCCTGGGTCACGGCAGACTCTGCCGCCTTGTTCATGCTGGCTTCCAGTTGGTTGACCTGGTCACCCATGCCGAACATTTTCAATTTGTCGGCGACTTTGCCCAACTTGCCCGGCAGGCCGATCTTCACTTCGGGGTTGTTGCTGAAACCGCCGGGCACGCCCAGTTGTTTCACGGCAATCTGTGCGCCTTGAGTCAGTGCGTCCTTGAGGCCACCGCTGGCGTCACCCTGGGACAGGCTGCCGAGGGACAGGGCCATGGCGTTGGCGCCGAGCAGCAGGCCGGCGCACAGGGCAGTGAGGCGAAGGGAGTTATGGAGCATGGGTGCGTCCTTATGTTCGATTTTTTAATCAGTGTGCAACCGCATCCACGCGTACGCGCAGCGGTTTGGGATCCTGGCCGTTCAACTGCACGGAGTGCCGTTCGGTGGTGATGAACAGTAGCTTGCCATCCAGTTCGATGCGAGCACTCACCGAGTAGCTGTGGCCGGGCTTGACCTGGGCCGGGTCATAGCTGAGGTGGAAAGGCAGCGGCACCTGGCCGTTGACCGGGCCTTTCTGCTTGGCCAGGGTCACGGCCGGGGCGTCCATCAAGGACACATCCTGCAGGGTCACACTCAAGGTGGCGGCGGGCGGCAGGGCGCTGCGTTGCAGGTAAAAGACTTCGCCATCAAGGCTGGCTTTGGGCGCGGGGCTCATGCTCTGGCAGGCTCCCAAGAGGGCGGTAAGGCCCAGGAGGATGATTTTTTTCACGGTACAACTCCTTGTCAGCGGCGCCAGAAACACCCTGGCGCCTGGGTCACTCTAGTGTGTTTCTTCGGCAACAGGCGTGTCTGCCGCATCGTCGCTGCGATGCAGGGCCACCTGGCGAATTGACAGGCGAATGTCCGCCGGCAACACGCGCTTGGCCGCGCCCTCGGCCAGCTCACCCAGCAGCGGGTGATAGCTCAGCTTGCCGGCCTCGTCGCGGCGCAGCACATCTTGCTCCAGTAACGTCTGGATAAAATGTCGGAAAAGGCTCTTGTCGAAGAACTCCGGGGCGTTCAGGCCGTGCAGGATCGACAGGCGCTGGGCCATGACCGTGCACAGGTCTTCCAGCTCTTCGGCGCTGATGCTGTTCTGGCCGCTGTTGAGCAGCAGCGAGATGGCCATGTAGAAACGTTGCAGGGTCTGGGCGATGCTTTTGGACAGCAGCGTCAGCAGTACAAAGTGCCGCGAACTCGGGGCCGGGCGCAGGTACACCGCGTTCTCGAAGCGCAGCAGGCCTTGTTCGACGAAGGCTTGCAGCCACTGGTCGACCACCGCGTCCAGCTCGTCCAACGACCAGCGGATAAACAGCTCCGATTGCAGGTACGGATAGAGTGCGCGGGTGTAGCGCAGGATCTGCTCGCGGCTCATCCGCGAGCTGCTCTGGAAGAAACTCGCCAGCAGCGCCGGCAGGGCGAAGATGTGCAGCACGTTGTTGCGGTAGTAGGTCATCAGGACAGCGTTTTGCTCGTCCAGATACAGAATTTTGCCCAAGGCATCACTCTGTTCCGACAGCAGGTCCATGTCCTTGACGTGCTTGATCAGCGCCTGGCCATCACCTTCGGGTAACGTGGTGTGGGGCGAGTAGGGCACTTTGCGCAGCAGCGCCAGATACAGATCAAGCTGGCGTGCCATGGCCTGTTCGTCCAGGGCCAGTCGGGTGGTGGACAGCAGTGCCAGGGCCACCAGGTTCACCGGGTTGATCGCCGCCGCTTCGTTCAAGTGTTGCGCCACCCGCTCGCCGAGGCGGTTGGTGGTTTCGTTGAGCCATGCCGGCTTGTAGTTCGGGCCCAGCTCCTGGGAGCGCCAGTCGGGCTGCTCGCTGTCGAGGAATTCAGCCAGCTTGATCGGTTCGCCGAAGTTCACGGCGACCTGGCCAAATCGCTGCTTGAGGGCGCCGATCACTTTGAAAATATCGAAAATCGACTCTTTTTTCTTGCTCGCACCGCGCAGCTCGCCCAGGTAAGTGCGGCCTTCGAGCACCCGCTCATAGCCGATGTACACCGGCACAAACACGATAGGCATGCGTGAGGAGCGCAGAAAACTGCGCAGGGTAATCGCCAGCATCCCGGTCTTCGGTTGCAGCATGCGGCCGGTGCGCGAACGCCCGCCTTCGACGAAATACTCCACCGGGAAACCCTTGGTGAACAGGGTGTGCAGGTATTCGTTGAACACCGAGGTGTACAGCGGGTTGCCCTTGAAGGTGCGGCGCATGAAAAACGCCCCGCCACGGCGCAACAGGCTGCCGATCACCGGCATGTTCAGGTTGATCCCGGCGGCGATGTGCGGCGGGGTCAGGCCATTCTTGAACAGCAGGTAAGACAGCAGCAGGTAGTCGATATGGCTGCGATGGCACGGCACATAGATCACCTCGTAACCCTGGGCGACCTTTTGCACGCCCTCGATGTTATTGACCTTGATGCCATCGTAGATCTTGTTCCAGAACCAGCTCAGTACCACTTCCAGGAAGCGGATAGCGGTGTAGGTGTAGTCGGAGGCGATCTCGTTGCCATAGCGCAAGGCTTGGGCCTTGGCTTTTTCGGGGGTGATTTTCTCGCGTTCGGCTTCGTCCAGGATCGCCTGGCGCACCAGTGGCATGTTGACCAGGCCTTTGACCAGGTTGCGCCGGTGGGACAGGTCGGGGCCGATCACGGCGGTCTTCAGGTTGCGAAAGTGCACCCGCAGGATGCGTTGGGCCATGCGCACGGTGCGTTCGTGGCCTTTATTGTGCTCGATCAATTCACGCAGGTTGATAGGCGCAGAGAATTGCACCCGGGTCTTGCGGCCCAGGATCAGGATGCTCAACAGCCGACGCAGGCGCCCGGTTACGGCCCAGCTGTCGGCGAACAACAGCTTCCAGGGGCTGGACTCGCTGTCGGGCGACTGGCCCCAGAACACGCTGACTGGAATGATCTGTGCATTCTCTTCGGCGTGTTCGGTGAGCACGTCCACCAGTCGGGTGAGGGTGGGCGGTGCGCCGCGCTTGTCCTGGCGGCCGAGCCAGTCGGGGTCGGGCGTCAGGTAGAAGAAGGCCGCCGGCTCCATCAACGGGCCCACCGATACCGGCAGTACCGGGCGGGGCAGGCCGGCCTTGGTACATTCGGTATCAACCACCGCCAATTCGGTGAGGGACGGGGATTGCAAGACGTAAAACACCGGACGGCTGCGGTCGAGGTTCAGGGTAAGGGACGACTGGTTGATCGTCTCTGAGCGAACCCAGAGGTACAACAGCCGGCGCAAGGTGCCAAATACCAGACGGCGAAAGGGAGAACGGGTCATAGGCTTGCTGCTTTGAGTTGGGAAAAAAGCCGGGCAGGTGCTCGGGGCGCTAGTGTGCAGTATTAGTCGAAAATCGGCAAAAAAGCGGCGAAGTAATCTTGAGTTGAAGCTTTTGGAGCGTGTCTTATACTCGGCAGTTCAACTGCGACGACTCAACAATAAACGTACTTATAAAAAGCAAGTGGGAGCAAAACAGATGGCAACGCGCGAGACCGGCAATGTGAAGTGGTTCAACGACGCCAAGGGCTATGGCTTTATCCAGCGAGAAGACGGCAAGGACGTGTTTGTGCACTACCGCGCCATTCGCGGTGACGGCCATCGTTCGTTGGCTGAAGGCCAGCAGGTGGAATACGCCGTGGTGACGGGCGAGAAGGGTTTGCAGGCTGAGGATGTGGTGGGTCTGTAACCCGATAGGCACAACACACCTTTAAATGTGGGAGCCCGGCCGAATGTGGGAGCCGGGCTTGCCCGCGATAGCATCGCCGCGGTTTGGCTGAATGACCGAGGTGCGCCCATCGCAGGCAAGCCAGCTCCCACATTTGATTGGGTGTGCACATTGAGGCCTTGTTGGCCTGGCTTTATGTGGTTCTCCAGGTGATCTGCTCTTCGCCGTCTGCGCTGATACGAACCCAGGTATCGGCGCTTTCTTCACCTTCTTCCTCAACCCAGCTACCCGGCGCGCAACGCACTTCGACGTTCAGCGCGGCAAAGGCTGCGCGGGCGCAGGCGATGTCGTCTTCCCATGGGGTCTGGTCGCTTTCCAGGTACAGGCTGTTCCATTTGCCTACGGCTTTGGGCAACCAGGTAACCGGCACGCTGCCGGCGGTGCACTTGTAGGTCTGGCCGCGCTGGACCCAATCGGTGCACGCGCCCAGGGCAGCGCCCAGCCAGGCGGCGATAGCCTTGTGGTCGACGTCGGCGTCCTTGAGGTAAATCTCGATATCAGGTTGGCGCATGGATGTTCCTCATTGCGGGATTTTGAAAATCCATTCGCGGGTTCAGCGCAGGCCCCAAGAGGCCCGCAAAATAATAGGTTATTGAAGCACGAAATAGTCGTAGCGCATCGACACAGTGACCAGCAGCGGTTCGGCGGCCTCGATCACCTGCGCGCGGCGCTCGGCACTGGCGCGCCAGCCGTGGGGTGTCATCGCCAGCAGGTTGGCGCGATCCTTTGGGTCGGCCAGGCTGAGTTTGAATTCCAGGGTTTCGCTGTGCTGCAGGCTCATGCCGTCCGGCACCAGCGCCAGGTGCTTGTCGTCGGTGTACTCGCGCACTTCGTCGTACAAGCGCTCGCGCAGTTCCATCAGGTGACCGCGGGTGGGGCCGACCTTCATCAAGCCGCCGCCCGGGTTGAGCAGGCGCTTGGCCTCCAGCCAGTCGAGCGGGCTGAAGACGCTGGCAAGGAACTGGCAACTGGCATCGGCCAATGGCACCCGGGCCATACTGGCGATCAACCAGGTCACGGTGGGGTTGCGCTTGCACGCGCGCTTGACCGCTTCTTTGGAAATATCCAGCGCATAGCCATCGGCGCGCAGCAGGGCGTCGGCGATCTGCGCGGTGTAGTAACCCTCGCCACAACCGATGTCGACCCAGCGTTGGGGTTTGCGCTCTGCGGCCAGTTCGGCCAGGCGCTTGGCCACTGGGGCGTAATGCCCGGCGTTGAGGAAGTCGCGGCGCGCCTCCACCATCGCCAGGTTATCGCCCGGGTCGCGGCTGTTCTTGTGCTGCACCGGCAACAGGTTCAGGTAACCCTGGCGTGCACGATCGAAACGATGCCCGACCGGGCAGGCCACGCCGTTGTCCACCTCGTGTAGCGGTGCGCTGCAAATGGGGCAAGCAAGCATCAGGCGAGCAACTTGATCAGGGTCTGGTAGTAGATTTCGGTCAGCACATCGAGGTCGCTGGCGAGGATGCGCTCGTTGACCTGATGGATTGTTGCGTTGACCGGGCCCAGCTCTACCACCTGGGTGCCGAGGGTGGCGATGAAGCGCCCGTCAGAGGTGCCGCCGCTGGTGGATGCCTTGGTCTGGCGGCCGGTGACGGCCATGATGCTGGCGGAGACGGCATCAAGCAATGCACCCGGTTCGGTGAGGAACGGCAGGCCCGACAGCGCCCACTCCACATGCCAGTCCAAGCCATGTTTGTCGAGAATCGCCGCGACCCGCTGCTGCAGGCCTTCGACGGTAGACTCGGTAGAGAAACGGAAGTTGAACACCGCCGTCAGGTCACCCGGGATCACGTTGGTGGCGCCGGTGCCGGAATTGAGGTTGGAGATCTGGAAGCTGGTCGGCGGGAAGAAGCTGTTGCCGTCGTCCCAATGCTCGGCGGCAAGTTCCGTCAGGGCCGGAGCGGCCAGGTGGATCGGGTTCTTCGCCAGGTGCGGGTAGGCCACGTGGCCTTGCACGCCGCGCACGGTCAGGGTGGCGCCGAGGGAGCCACGACGGCCGTTCTTGACCACGTCGCCCACCAGCGTGGTGCTCGACGGTTCGCCGACGATGCACCAGTCGAGGCGCTCCTTGCGGGCCGCCAGGCGTTCGATCACGGCCTTGGTGCCGTGGTGCGCCGGGCCTTCTTCATCACTGGTGATCAGGAAGGCCACCGAACCCTTGTGGTCCGGGTAGTCGGTCACGAAGCGCTCGGAGGCGACCAACATAGCGGCCAGGCTGCCTTTCATGTCTGCTGCGCCACGGCCGCAGAGCATGCCGTTTTCGTCGATCAGCGCGTCGAACGGGTCGTTCTGCCAAGCCTTGACCGGGCCGGTCGGCACCACGTCGGTGTGGCCGGCGAAGCACAGTACCGGGCCTTCGTGTTTACCGTGGGTGGCCCAGAAGTTATCCACATCCTCGATACGCATCGGCTCAAGCGCAAAACCGGCGTCGCCCAGGCGCTGCATCATCAGCTTCTGGCAATCGGCGTCGATTGGCGTCACCGACGGGCGACGGATCAGGTCGATAGCGAGTTGGAGGGTCGGCGAAAGGTCGGCGTTGGCCGTCATGTAAAAACTCCAGTGCAGGGCGCGCAAAATGGCCGTTATCTTATAGCAAAACGGCGGCCAGAGGCCGCCGTTTAGTGCATTGCGCAGGATTTTAAGCGGTGGTCACAGGCTCTTGCGCCGGGGCCGGTTTCGGCAACGACGACAGGAACGCCATGATCAGCGCCGCCACATACGGCAGCGACTGCACCAGCAACATCACCACCCAGAAGCGCATGTCATTACTCGGCAGGCCCTGCACCAGGTAAATCCCCAGTGCCGCGCCCCACAACAGCAGCATGATGAACATCTCTTCCCGGGCTTCGGAAATTGCCACCCAGAAACCGTGGTTATCGGCGTTCTTCGGTGTACGAAAGAACGGAATGCTGGTGGTGAAGAAGCCGTACAGCACCGCCTTGGCGATGGTGTGCGACAACGCCAGCCCGGCCAGTGCCGCGCAGAACGCATCTTTCAGGTTCACACCTACCGCACGACGGTA
Source organism: Pseudomonas sp. A125 (assembly GCF_055409485.1). Taxonomy (NCBI): domain Bacteria; kingdom Pseudomonadati; phylum Pseudomonadota; class Gammaproteobacteria; order Pseudomonadales; family Pseudomonadaceae; genus Pseudomonas; species Pseudomonas sp. A125. Next base: position 149,381 of record NZ_JBUZVP010000006.1, on the reverse strand, counting down.
GAGGAAGATGATCTTGCCGACCTTGAACACGAACAACGCCAGGGGCGGGATCGCGAAAATCAGCAGCGGCGGGTCAACCCGCGTCGGCACGATAATCATCGCCGCCGACCACAACAGGGCGCCCACGGTGAAGAAGATGTTCATGCCATCCGCCACCCACGGCAACCAGCCCGCCAGGAAGTGGTAGCGCTGGCCACGGGTCAGCTCGGTGTCCTTGCCGCGCAACAGGCTTGCGGTGTGACGCTTGATGATCTGAATCGCGCCATAGGCCCAGCGGAAACGCTGTTTCTTGAAGTCGATAAAGGTATCGGGCATCAGGCCCTTGCCGTAGCTGTCGTGGTAGTACGCCGCCGACAGGCCTTTTTCGAATACCCGCAGGCCCAGCTCGGCATCTTCACAGATACACCAGTCAGCCCAACCCAACTCCTCCAGGACCGAGCGGCGGGTCATGGTCATGGTGCCGTGCTGGATGATCGCGTCACGGTCGTTGCGGGTGACCATGCCGATATGGAAGAAGCCTTTGTATTCCGCGTAGCAGAGCTTCTTGAAGGTGCTTTCGTTCTGGTCGCGATAATCCTGTGGCGACTGCACCACGGCGATTTTCGGGTCGGCGAAGTGCGGCACCATGTGTTTGAGCCAATTGGGCGACACGCAGTAGTCGGAGTCGATCACCGCGATCACTTCGGCATCCTTGGCGGTATGCGGGATCAGGTAGTTCAGCGCGCCGCCCTTGAAACCGGCCAGGGGCGCGACATGGAAGAACTTGAAGCGCGGGCCCAGAGTTTCGCAGTAGTCGCGCACCGGTTCCCACACGGCCGGGTCCTGGGTGTTGTTGTCGATGATCAGGACTTCGTAGTCCGGATAGTCGAGGGCGGCCAGGGCATCGAGAGTCTGTTTGACCATCTCCGGCGGCTCGTTGTAGCACGGCACGTGGATCGAGACTTTCGGGCGGTAGTCCGAATCCCCTTCAACCGGCAGGAATTCACGCCGGCGCTTGTGGGTCCAGACCGCTTCCGCCAGTTCGTGGGCCTCGGTCAGCAACACGATAAACACGCCCAGGGCGCCGAGTGCCAGCAGGAAACCCACGGTTAAACTGAACCAGGTGCTGTATTGCTGGCTGTAGTCGTAGCCGATCCACACCAATACCGAACCGCACAGGAACGCGATAAAGGTCAGGAACGTACGGCCACGCTGGCGCAGGGCCGAACCGTCGATCATCAGCAAGGTCAGCGACAGCAGCGCCAGCACCACCGAGCCGATCGCCAGTACGCGCCATTGCGGAATCGCCACCACTGGGCCATCAAAATTGAATTTCTGCTGGCGCGCGGCGTTGAACACGCCCCAATAGGCGCCTACAGAGCCTTCATCGCTGGCTTTCCACGGCTGGTCAAACGCTTCGATCACGAAGTAGTTGTAGCCCTGGCGGTTCAGCGTGTTAACCAGTGTGCGCAGGTAAATCGCCTGATCGGCGGGGGAGGCGTCAGCACCGCCACGCATCCGGCCGTTGCTCGGCCAGCCAACTTCCGACAGCAGCAGCGGCTTTTTCGGGAAGGTCTTCTTCAGGTCCCGGGCGCGGTCGAGGACGAACTGGCCGGCCTTGTCCACCGGGATATGTTCCCAGTACGGCAGGATGTGCGCGGCGATCAGGTCGACGTGCTTGGCCAGTTGCGGGTTGTGTTCCCAGATGTGCCATTGCTCGGAGGTGGTCACGGGCACCTTGACGGCGGCCCGTACCCGGTCCAGCAGCACGATCAGCGCTTCGGGGGTGATTTCTTCACGGAACAGCGCTTCGTTGCCCACCACCACACGCACAACGCTGCGCGAGCTGTTGGCGATTTCGATGGCGCGCTGGATCTCGCGCTCGTTGCGCTCAAGGTCCGGGCTGATCCAGATCCCCAGCGTCACCCGCAAACCGAACTCTTCCGCCAGCTTGGGGATATCCCCCAGGGTGCCGTCGACCGAGTAGGTACGGATGTTGTCCGTCAGCTTGCTCATGATCGCAAGGTCCTGACGCATCTGATCGTCGGTCGGATACTGGTCTTTCTGTGGGTACTGGCCTTGCTGGAACGGCGAGTAGGAAAAACCGGAGATCTGCTCGGGCCAGTTAGGGGCGTTGACCGGGCGGTTGATCAGCGCCCAGAAGCCGGTGAACAGCGCGGCAATTGCCAGCACTACCACCAGGTTGAGTCCAAATTTACGCGATGACATGGCTATTTCGGGTTCCAAAAGGTGTGGAACGAAAAGAGGTGTCGGCCTGCGCCGAACGGCGCGCATCCTACACCGGCCTTTCACTGACCGTACAGCAAGCCGAGAAAAACCGGACATTGGGCAGCGAAAGTTCACCTAAGTTCTTTACTTGTAGCTGGATGCGTCGAACTTGTCGCGGCAACGCCCTATAATGCGCGCCGGTTTTTGGGGTAATGGTCATGAGTACAGAAGATCCACGGTTTGCCGGCGTCGCCCGCTTGTATGGCATTGAAGGCCTGGAACGCCTGAAGGCGGCCCACGTGGCCATCGTCGGCGTGGGCGGTGTGGGCTCGTGGGCGGCGGAAGCGATCGCCCGCTGCGGTGTGGGCGAGATTTCGCTGTTTGACCTGGATGATGTCTGCGTGAGCAACAGCAACCGCCAGTTGCATGCGCTGGACAGCACGGTGGGCAAGGCCAAGGTAGAGGTGATGGCCGAGCGCCTGAAGGGCATCAACCCGGACTGCACCGTGCATGCGGTGGCTGATTTCGTCACCCGCGAAACCATGGCCGAGTACATCACGCCGAACATTGATTGCGTGATCGACTGCATCGACAGCGTGAACGCCAAGGCTGCGCTGATCGCCTGGTGCAAGCGGCGCAAGATCCAGATCATCACCACCGGCGGCGCGGGTGGGCAGATTGATCCGACGTTGATCCAGGTGTGTGATTTGAACCGTACGTTTAATGACCCGCTGGCGTCGAAAGTGCGCTCCACGTTGCGCCGTGACTATGGCTTCTCGCGCACCGTGACCCGTCATTACAGCGTGCCCTGCGTGTTCTCCACCGAACAGCTGCGTTATCCGAAGCCGGACGGCAGCATCTGTTTGCAGAAGAGTTTTGTCGGTGATGGCGTGAAGCTGGACTGCGCCGGCGGGTTTGGCGCGGTGATGATGGTCACCGCGACGTTCGGCATGGTGGCGGCGACCAAGGCGGTGGACAAGATTGTGGCCGGGGTGCGCCGGCCTTCGGATCGAGTCAAGGCGCCTTAGCTCTCAACCCTGAATGAAGATCAAAATGTGGGAGCTGGCTTGCCTGCGATAGCGGCCTGTCAGTTACTGCAGTTGTTACTGATACACCGCCATCGCAGGCAAGCCAGCTCCCACAGGGGTTATGTGTTGAACCTCAATTCCCGCATCCGCTGCAGTACTGCATTCAAGCCATTGCTGCGCGACGGCGACAACTGGCGGGAAAGCCCCAGCTGATTGAACCAATCGGGTAGATCAACCGCCAGCAACTCTGCCGCAGACAAGCCGTTAACCCGCGCCAGCAACAACGCCACCAACCCGCGAATCAGCCGTGCATCGCTGCTGGCGGCAAACTGCCAATGGCCGTCCTGCAATCGCCCCACCAGCCACACCAGGCTTTCACAGCCCTGCACCAGGTTGGCCTCGACCTTGTCTTCACCCGGCAAGGCGGGCAACCGCTCGCCCCATTGCATCAACAGGCGGGCCCGTTGCTCCCAACTGCCGACTGCCTGAAACGCTTGCAGCGCGACGACTGCCTCGGTCGGCAAGCTCATCGCAACATATCCAGTGCCTGGTCCAGCGCTTCAAAAAAGCGCTCCAGGTCATCGGAATCGTTATACAGCGCCAGCGACACCCGAATCGCACCCGAGAGCCCCATCTGCTTGAGCAGCGGCATTGCACAATGATGGCCTGCGCGTACGGCGATCCCTTGTTCCGTGAGCAAGTGGGCGAGGTCGGCGTTGTGCACGCCGTCCACCACGAAACTGGCCAAGGCTACGTGCGGCGAACCGAGCAGGCGCAAGCCCTTGCGCGCCTGCAAGCCACGCAACAGGTAGTCGTGCAGCGCGGCTTCGTGTGCCATTACCGCTTGCTGGTCGAGGGAACTCAGGTAATCCAGGGTTGCGCCCAGGCCAATCACGCTGGCGATGGGCGGTGTTCCGGCTTCGAAGCCAAGGGGCGCGGGACGGAAGCTGGCGCTTTGATAATCAGCGTGCTGCACCATCTCGCCACCAAACTGCCAGTGGCGCAGGTGATGCAGGGCTTCAGTGCGGCCATACAGCACGCCGACGCCATCCGGCCCGTAGAGTTTGTGGCTGGAAAACACGTAGAAGTCGCAGCCCAGAGCCTGCATGTCATGGCGACCATGGACGATGCCCTGGGCGCCATCGACCACGGTCACTGCGTCATGCGCCTTGGCCAGCGCCAGTAACGGTGGCAACGGCTGCCAGGCGCCAAGCACGTTGGACAGTTGGCTGACCGCCAGCAGGCGGGTACGCGGGCCAATCAATTGGGCGGCGGTTTGCAGGTCGATCAAGCCGTCATCGTCAAGTGGCAAGACCACCAGCGTCAGCTCGCGGCGTTTAGCCAGTTGCTGCCATGGCAGCAGGTTGGCGTGGTGTTCCAGGGCGCTGATGACAATCTCGTCGCCCGGGTTGAATAGGTGCTCCAGGCCATAAGCCAGGAGGTTCAGCGCGGAAGTTGCGCCGTGGGTGAAGATGATTTGCCCGTGGTCGCCGACGTTCAGCCACTGCGCCACTTTACTGCGGCTGTCCTCAAACGCCTGGGTCGCATGGGCGCCCGGCAGATGCTGGGCACGGTGCACATTCGCTGCGCCATTGGCGTAGTAATGGCTGATGGCATCCAGCAGGGCTTGAGGTTTTTGCGTGGTGGCGGCGTTGTCCAGATAGGTCTGGTCTTGCCGTTGCAAAGTGGCGATGGCCGGGAAATCGGCGCGCCAGGGAGAGGGCACAAGCATGGTGATCAAGGCTCGTATAAACGGCCCGCACCCTGAAGGTGTGGGCCGTTAGTGGCATCGAGTCGCTGCTTAGTTGTGAGCGTGCAGCGCTGCGTTCAGTTCGATGGCCGACTTGTGGGTTTTGCACTCCACGGCACCGGTCTCGGAGTTGCGGCGGAACAGCAGGTCGGGTTGGCCGGCCAGCTCACGCGCCTTGACCACTTTGACCAGTTGGTTGGCCTCGTCCAGCAGTGCAACCTTGGTCCCGGCGGTGACGTACAGGCCCGATTCCACGGTGTTGCGGTCGCCCAACGGGATACCGATACCGGCGTTTGCGCCGATCAGGCAGCCTTCGCCCACCTTGATCACGATGTTGCCGCCGCCCGACAGGGTGCCCATGGTGGAGCAACCGCCGCCCAGGTCCGAACCCTTGCCGACGAACACGCCAGCCGACACGCGGCCTTCGATCATGCCCGGGCCTTCGGTACCGGCGTTGAAGTTGACGAAACCTTCGTGCATCACGGTGGTGCCTTCGCCTACGTAGGCGCCCAGGCGGATGCGTGCGGCATCAGCGATACGCACGCCGCTCGGCACCACGTAGTCGGTCATTTTCGGGAACTTGTCCACCGAGAACACTTCCAGCAGCTCGCCACGCAGGCGTGCTTCGAGTTGGCGCTCGGCCAGCTCGGCGATGTCGATTGCGCCCTGGCTGGTCCAGGCCACGTTCGGCAGCTGCGGGAACACACCGGCCAGGCTCAGGCCATGTGGCTTGACCAGGCGATGGGACAGCAGGTGCAGCTTGAGGTAAGCCTCAGGCGTGGACGTCAGCGCGGCGTCTTCGGCCAGCAGCGTGGCGACCAGCGGCTTGTGGCTTTCAGCCAGGCGGGTGAGCAGTGCGGCCTGGGTAGCGTCGACGCCCTTGAGCGCGTCAGCCAGTTGCGAAGCCTGGGCCACGGTGAACGTGATGGCCTGGTTGCCTTCGCTGTAACCGAGGACTGGTGCAATGGCTTGGATGATTTCAGCCGAAGGGTTGAGCAGCGGTTGTGCGTAAAACACTTCCAGCCAAGCACCTTGGCGGTTCTGAGTGCCGACGCCGAAGCCCAGGCTGAACAGGGAATTGGACATGCTGTTACCTCTACAAAAATGGAGTGGGCTGGCCTACTTGAGGGCCGCCGAATAACTATCTGGCTTGAAGCCAATCAGGGTTTTGTCACCGAGATCAAGCACCGGTCGCTTGATCATCGAGGGTTGCGCGAGCATCAATTCAATGGCTTTCGCTTGGTCGAGATCGGCTTTGCGTTCGTCTTCGAGTTTGCGAAAGGTGGTGCCCGCACGGTTCAAAACCACCTGCCAACCGTGCTCATTGCACCATTGGGTCAAGTGTTCGCGGTCGATACCGGCCGTTTTGTAGTCATGAAACTCATAGCTGACAGCGTGTTCATCGAGCCAGGTGCGCGCCTTTTTCATGGTGTCGCAGGCTTTGATGCCGAAAAGGTGCAACGTTTTGCTTGAATCGGTCAAGGAATTGCCCCCCTTTGGGCTGACGCAGATGAAAGGTCACGGATTATGCCATGGCCAGCGGCTTTCGGTGCCGCTCGTCACGATTGCGTTTTACTGGTGTGCGACTTTTGTGCAAAAGCCATCGCGCAGCATAGGCGGCTAATATGGCACTTCAACAGGTAGTTGTTGCCTGATGTGTGTTGTTGCAAGTTGATTGTCTGGGAATCCCGCGTTATGCAAACTGCCTACACCGTACTTATCCTGCTGATGCTGGTCAGCGTTTCGCGCCTTGTCGGGCGTGTTATCCCACTGCCGTTGCCGTTGGTGCAGATCGCCGCCGGTGCTTTGTTGGCCTGGCCGACGCTGGGGCTGCATGTGGCCCTGGACCCTGAGTTGTTTCTTTTCCTGTTTCTGCCGCCGCTGCTGTTCTCTGATGGCTGGCGCATGCCCAAGCGTGAGCTGTGGGCCTTGCGTGGGCCGATTTTGACGCTGGCGGTGGGTTTGGTGCTGTTCACGGTGGTGGGCGCCGGTTACTTCATTCATTGGCTGCTGCCCACTATCCCGTTGCCGGTGGCCTTCGCCCTGGCGGCGGTGTTGTCGCCGACGGATGCGGTGGCGGTGTCGGCGATTTCCCAGAACCGTCTGCCGCAGCCATTGATGCATATGCTCCAGGGCGAAGCCTTGATGAACGATGCATCGGGCCTGGTGACCTTCAAGTTTGCCCTGGCGGCGGCGTTGACCGGGGTGTTCTCCCTGGGCGATGCCAGCCTGACCTTTGTTTTGGTGGCCGTGGGCGGGCTGGCGGTGGGCGTGGCTCTGAGTTGGCTGGTGGGCCGCTTGCGCTCGTGGATGATCGCCCGGGGCTGGGACGACCCGGCGACTCACGTGGTGTTTATGTTGCTGCTGCCGTTCGCCGCGTACGTGCTGGCGGAACGCCTTGGTGCATCGGGGATTCTATCAGCAGTGGCGGCGGGCATGATGCAAAGCTGGCTCGACCTGCTGCCGCGCCAGACCAGCACCCGGCTGCTCAATCGCAGCGTCTGGTCGCTGCTGGAGTTTGCGTTTAACGGCTTGATCTTCTTGCTGCTGGGTCTGCAATTGCCAGACATCATCAAGGCGGTGGTCAGCCATGAACCGACGCTATGGCCGACATTGCTCTATCGCTGCCTGGACGTGATCGCGATTTTCCTGGTGCTGGTGGTATTGCGGTTTATCTGGGTGCAAAGCATCTGGCGACTGTCGGGCTTATTGCGCCGGATTCGTGGGAAAAGTGAGCTGACGCTGGTGCCCACCGCGCGGTCCTGCTGGTTGCTGACCGTCGGTGGCGTACGCGGTGCCGTGACCCTGGCGGGTGTGATGTCGGTACCGTTGCTGCTTGCGCCGGGGCAGGATTTTCCCGAGCGCGACCTGCTGATCTTCATCGCCGCCGGTGTGATCCTGCTGTCGTTGGTCGCGGCCTGCATCGCTTTGCCGCTGCTGTTACGCGGCATCGAGAAGAGCCCGGATGAGAAACGCCACAATGAAGTGCGCGAGGCCTGGAAGAAGACCGCCGTGGCTGCTATCCATGCCCTGGAAGCCGAAGAACCCGCTGAAGCTGCACCCCAGGATGCCGCCCAGGCAGCCTTGGCCACCGAGCTCAAGGCGCGGTTGATGTCGGAGTATCGTCATCAACTGGAAGTGTTCAACGATTCGGCCGAAGCCCAGGCGCTGGCGTTGCAGATGGACCAACTGGAGCGCAAGTTGCGGCTCAAGGCCCTGCGGGCGCAGCGTCTGGAACTGTATAGCCTGAGCCGTCACCACCAGATTGGTGATGATGTGCTACGGGAGGTGTTGGCGGATCTGGATATGAGCGAGGCGAATCTGGGTCATATCAAATAACACCGCGGTGCTTACTTGTGGCGAGGGAGCTTGCTCCCGCTAGGTGACGAAGTCGCCCCAACGCTGGCGACTTCATTCATGCAGGAAAACGGCATCAGCCGGTTTACGACTGCTGCGCAGCCGAGCGGGAGAAAGCTCCCTCGCCACATTCAGAGCAGTTATTTATTGCGAGTGATGAAGTCGCGAATCCGCGTTGCTGCTTCCACGCACTCTGCCAGCGGCGCAACCAGCGCCAGGCGCACACGCCCGGCGCCCGGGTTGAAACCGTCGACTTCACGCGACAGGTACGAACCCGGCACCACGGTCACGTGCTCTTCCACGAACAAGTCCCGGCAGAACGCCGCATCGTCGCCCTTCACGTTCGGCCACAGGTAAAAACCACCGTCCGGGTTTTGCACGTCCAGCACGGGTTTGAGAATCGCCAGCACGGCATCGAACTTTTCCCGGTACAGATCGCGGTTGGCCTGCACGTGGGCTTCGTCCTGCCAGGCAGCAATGCTCGCCAGTTGGGTTTGCACCGGCATCGCGCAGCCGTGGTAGGTGCGGTACAGCAGGAAGCCCTTGAGGATCTCGGCATCACCGGCCACAAAACCCGAACGCAGGCCCGGCAGGTTGGAGCGCTTGGACAGGCTGTGGAACACCACGCAGCGCTTGAAATCCTGGCGACCCAGTTCCACACAGGCACTGAGCAGGCCTGGCGGCGGGGTTTGCTCGTCGAAGTACAGCTCGCTGTAGCACTCGTCGGCGGCGATCACGAAGTCGTATTCGTCGGCCAGCGCGATCAGTTTTTTCAGGGTGTCGACCGGGATCAATGCACCGGTCGGGTTACCTGGCGAGCACAGGAACAGGATCTGGCAGCGTTTCCAGATGTCCGGCGACACTGCGTCGAAATCCGGATTGAAGCCGTTTTCATCCAGGCAGGGCAGGTAATGCGGCTTGGCCCCGGCGAGGAACGCAGCACCTTCGTAGATCTGATAGAACGGGTTCGGGCTGACCACCAGCGCGTCATCGCCACGGTTGACCACGGTCTGGGTGAAGGCAAACAGCGCTTCACGGGTGCCGTTTACCGGCAGGATATTGCGCGCCGGGTCCAGCCAGCCCTTGGGCACGCTGAAGCGGCGTTCGCACCAAGCGCCAATGGCCTCGCGCAGGGCCGGTATGCCCAACGTGGTGGGGTACACGGCCATCTGGTCCAGGCTGTTGGCGAGTGCATCGGCAACAAACTGTGGGGATTTATGCTTCGGTTCGCCGATGGAGAGGGCGATCGGGCGTTTGTCCGGGTTCGGCGTGACGCTGCCCAGCAGGAGGCGCAGTTTCTCGAACGGGTAGGGCTGCAACTGGTTCAGAGCGTTGTTCATGAGGGCCTCTATCACGGGCTCCCTGTAGGAGCTGGCTTGCCAGCGATGCAGGCACCGCGGTGTATCAGGTACGCCGAGGTGATGCCATCGCTAGGCAAGCCAGCTCCTACAGGAACCGCATTTATACAGTTAAAAATCAAATCGTCAGTCTGGACATCTCGACGCCGGTCCCTTGGTTGACGCTCAACTGCTGGACGATGGCTTCCTGCAAGCGTCGGCACAGTTCAGGGTCGGAAAGCGGCTGGTTGTCGGCATCGGTAATAAAGAACACGTCTTCGACCCGTTCGCCCAGGGTCGCAATCTTGGCGTTCTGCAACGACAGGTCGAACTCCAGGAAGATCGTGCCGATTCGCGCCAACAGGCCCGGGCGGTCCGGCGCGCTGAGTTCCAGCACGGTCACCGGGCGCTGGGCGTCGTTGTGGATGGTCACTTCGGGGGCGAACGCAAAATGCTTGAGCTGGCGCGGCACCCGGCGCTGGATGATGGTCGGGTAGTCGTCCGGGTTGCGCAGGGCGTCGGTGAGGCCCTTGCGGATCTTTTTCACCCGCTCCGGGTTGTCGCCGATGGACTCGCCTTCGGTGTCGAGCACGATGTAGGTGTCGAGGGTGAACTGGCTGCTGGACGTGATGACCCGGGCGTCGTGAATGTTCAGGTTGAGCTGGTCCATCGCGGCCACGGTCACGGCGAAGAAGTCGTGCTGGTCGGGTGCGTAGATGAAGATCTGCGTGCCGCCCTCGAACTCGCGCTGGGTGGTTTCCTTGATCAGTACCAACGGCCCGCCGTCGGCCGGCTGCTGCAGGATCGCGTCGCTGTGCCAGGCCACGTCACCGGCAGTGTGGCGCAGGAAGTAGTCGTCGCCCAGTTGCGACCAGAGTTGCTCGACGTCGTCCGGGTCGTTGCCGCCACGCACCAAAATATCCAGTGCCGCGCTTTGGGTGCGGCGGATCTGTTCCTCGCGGTCTACCGGGTTCTCCAGGCCGCGACGCAGCGCGCGCTTGGTCTCGGTGTAGAGCTGGCGCAACAGGCTGGCGCGCCAGGAATTCCACAGCGTCGGGTTGGTGGCGTTGATGTCGGACACGGTGAGCACGTACAGGTAGTCGAGGCGGGTCTCGTCGCCGACGGCCTGGGCGAAATCATGGATCACCTGCGGGTCGGACAAATCCTTGCGCTGGGCGGTGGTGGACATCACCAGGTGGTTTTGCACCAGCCACACGATCAGGCGGCTGTCCCACAGCGGCAACTGGTGACGCTGGCAGAACGCCTCGGCGTCCACCGCACCAATTTCCGAGTGATCGCCATGCCGGCCCTTGCCGATGTCGTGGTACAGGCCGGCCAGGTAGATCAACTCAGGCTTGGGCAGGCGCGCCATGAGCTTACTGGCCAGCGGGAATTTCTCTGACACCTGGGTGTACTGCAACTTACGCAGGTGTTTGATCAGGTTCAGGGTGTGGGCGTCCACCGTATAGATGTGAAACAGGTCGTGCTGCATCTGCCCGACGATAAAGCCGAACTCCGGCAGGTAGCGCCCCAGGATTCCGTAGCGGTTCATCCGGCGCAGGTTGCGGTGGATGCCGATCTTGCACTTGAACAGCTCGATAAACAGGCTGGTGTTGCGGATGTCGTGGCGGAACTCGTCGTCGATCAGGTGACGGTTTTCCCGCAGCAAGCGAATGGTGTCGGCGCGCACGCCTTTGATTTCCGGCTGCTGGGCCATCAACACGAAGATTTCCAGCATGGCGAACGGCGTGCGTTTGAACACGTTGTCGTTGCGGGCCTCGATGTAGCCATCGTGCAGCTGGAAGCGCGCGTTGATCGGCTGCGGCGGTGCTTCGTCTTCCGGGGCCAGGATCACTTCTTCGAAGTGCTGGATGATCAGGTCGCTGAGCTGGGCGATGCTCATCACCACGCGGTAGTACTGCTGCATGAAGCTTTCGATGCTGGTCTTTGCGTCTTCGCCTTCAAACCCCAGCAGGGTGGCGATGGAGCGCTGGTGGTCGAACAGCAGGCGGTCTTCGGAGCGCCCGGCCAGCATGTGCAGGGCGTAACGCACTTTCCACAGGAACTCCTGGGAGGAGGCCAGCAGGGCGTTTTCGCTCTCCACCAAAAAGCCTTCCCCGGCCAGGGCGCGCAGGTTCAGGGTGCCGTACTGGCGGCGTGCAACCCACAGGATGGTCTGGATATCCCGCAGCCCGCCCGGCGAGCCTTTGACGTTGGGCTCCAGGTTGTATTCGGTGTCGTTGTACTTGTGGTGGCGGGCTTTCTGCTCGGCGCGCTTGGCCAGGAAGAAATCCTTGCTCGGCCACATGTGTGCGGTACTGGTGACTTCCAGCATGCGCTGGCGCAGTCGCTCGGGGCCGGCGATGGTGCGGCTTTCCATCAGGTTGGTGATCACCGTCAGGTCGGCGCGGGCTTCCTGGGCGCATTCGTCTACCGAGCGCACGCTTTGGCCGACTTCCAGGCCGATGTCCCACAGCAGCGTCAGAAAACGCTCGATGGAATCGCGAAAAATCTCGTGGTCGGCGCTCTCCAGCAAAATCAACAGGTCGATGTCGGAGTAGGGGTGCAGTTCGCCACGGCCGTAGCCGCCGACCGCCACCAGGGCGATATCGGCGTCTTCACTCCAGCTGAACTGCTCCCAGGCCTTTTGCAGGATGTTGTCGACGAACCAGGCGCGGTCCTCGATCAGCCGGCGGATGTCCCGGCCCGTACGAAAACGCGCGTCGAGCACCTCGCGGGCCTGACGGATGGCCTTTTTGAAGGCGGCGATAGGGCTGGCCTTCAGCGCCAGTTCCGCTTGGAACTGGCCACGGTCGAAGAGTTCGGGATCCACCTGGGGCATCGATCGGTTTTCCTTTCTATCTAGGGGTCACAGCGTTGCTATTAGAAAACCGGTGCAAACATTACGCCGAAACGCGAGGAATCGTGTCATCGGCGCGCAGGGTGAAGATCTCGTAGCCGGTATCGGTCACCAGCAGGGTGTGTTCCCACTGTGCCGAGAGCTTGCGGTCCTTGGTGATGGCGGTCCAGCCGTCGCCCAGTACCTTGGTGTCGGCCTTGCCCTGGTTGATCATCGGCTCGATGGTGAAGGTCATGCCTGCCTTGAGCTCCATGCCGGTGCCGGCGCGGCCGTAGTGCAGGATCTGCGGCTCTTCGTGGAATACCTTGCCGATGCCGTGGCCGCAGAATTCGCGCACCACCGAGAAACCGTTCTTTTCAGCGTGCTTCTGGATCACTTCACCGATGTCGCCCAGGCGGCAGCCGGGCTTGACGATCTCGATGGCCTTGTACATGCATTCCTGGGTCACTTGCGACAGGCGCTCGGCCCACACTGGCACGCTGCCGACGTGGAACATGCGGCTGGTGTCACCGTGGTAGCCGTCCTTGATCACGGTGACGTCGATGTTCAGGGTGTCGCCGTCTTTCAGTGGCTTGTCGCCCGGAATCCCGTGGCATACCACGTGGTTGATCGAGGTGCAGATCGACTTGGGGAAGCCCTTGTAGTTCAGCGGCGCCGGGATGGCTTTTTGCACGTCGACGATATAGTCGTGGCAGATGCGATCCAGCGCTTCGGTGGTGACGCCGGGCTTGACGTGTTCGGCAATCATTTCCAGCACGTCGGCAGCCAGTTTGCCGGCAACACGCATGCCAGCGATGTCTTCGGCGGTTTTGAGGGTGACGGTCATACAGGCTCTCTCTAGCGCGACGCGCTGAAATCAATACGGTTTACGGGTGTGCGACAAAAGGTTGCAGAATTCGCACAAGCCCAAAAAACGCGATTCTAGCAGACGCTGGGGGCAAACCATGAGCGTCTGGCGATCGCTTCTGTCTATAAGGATGGGGGCATTCTGGCTCTATTCAAAGGGTTAGGCAAAAGCGACTGACGGCAAATGTGATTTCGGGTTCCGTTTTTGCCAGCCCTGTGGTATAAAATGCGCCGCTTTCCGGGGATACCCCGCAAAGCTTAAATCCACACACGTGTCGACACGATGACCTGGGTGCCGGAGGCGAATGCCGCTGGTTGGTCATTGGGATACGTGGAGGCCAAACCCGACTTATTAAGGAACTATCATGTCCCAAGTCAACATGCGCGATATGCTGAAGGCCGGTGTGCACTTCGGTCACCAGACCCGTTACTGGAACCCGAAAATGGGTAAATACATTTTCGGCGCGCGTAACAAGATCCACATCATCAACCTTGAAAAAACCCTGCCAATGTTCAACGAAGCTCTGACTTTCGTAGAGCGCCTGGCCCAGGGCAAAAACAAGATTCTGTTCGTCGGCACCAAGCGTTCCGCTGGCAAGATCGTTGCTGAAGAAGCAGCACGTTGCGGTTCGCCGTACGTCGATCACCGCTGGTTGGGCGGCATGCTGACCAACTTCAAAACCATCCGTGCTTCCATCAAGCGTCTGCGTGACCTTGAAGTGCAAGCCGAAGACGGTACTTTCGCCAAGCTGACCAAGAAAGAGGCGCTGATGCGCACTCGCGACCTGGAAAAGCTCGATCGTTCCCTGGGTGGTATCAAGGACATGGGCGGCCTGCCTGACGCACTGTTCGTTATCGACGTTGATCACGAGCGCATCGCGATCACCGAAGCCAACAAGCTGGGCATCCCGGTTATCGGCGTAGTCGATACCAACAGCAGCCCGGAAGGCGTTGACTACATCATCCCAGGCAACGATGACGCAATCCGCGCTATCCAGCTGTACATGGGTTCGATGGCTGACGCTGTAATCCGTGGTCGCAACCACGTTGCTGGCGGCACCGAGCAGTTCGTTGAAGAAGCTCCGGTAGCAGCAGCTGAGTAACTGACGCCTTGGCGTTTACTCAGTAAGCAAAAAGGGGGCTTGGCCCCCTTTTTGCCACCTCGAAAACCACTTGTCGGCAGCGCAGCTACAACACTTGTAACGTGCAGCGGCCTACAAGGGTGGTTCGGGAAGAATTGATCGCCCGTTCAATCGGGTGGAATGGTTGAAAACCTATCCAAGAGGATTTTGAAAATGGCAGAGATTACTGCAGCGTTGGTTAAAGAACTGCGTGAGCGTACTGGCGAAGGCATGATGGATTGCAAAAAGGCCTTGACCAAGGCCGGCGGCGACATCGAAAAAGCCATTGATGACATGCGTGCTTCGGGCGCCATCAAGGCTGCCAAGAAAGCAGGCAACGTGGCTGCTGAAGGCGCTATCGCTCTTAAAGAAGACGGTAAAACCGCCGTTCTGCTGGAAGTGAACTCGCAGACCGACTTCCTGGCTCTGCAGGACGACTTCAAGGCATTTGTTGCTGCAAGCGTTGAAAAAGCGTTCGCTGACAAGCTGACTGACGTCGCGCCGCTGATCGAAGCTCAAGAAGCTGCTCGCCTGGTACTGGTCGGCAAGGTTGGCGAAAACGTCAACATCCGTCGCCTGGCTCGCGTTGAAGGTGATGTTGTCGGTGGTTACCTGCACGGTAACAAGATCGGCGTTGTGGTTGCCCTTAAAGGCGGCAGCGTTGAACTGGCCAAAGACATCGCTATGCACGTAGCGGCCAGCAACCCTGAATTCCTGCTGCCATCGGAAGTGTCCGCTGAAGCAATCGAACGCGAAAAAGCCGTGTTCCTGAGCCTCAACGCTGACAAAATCGCCGGCAAGCCGGAAAACATCGTTGAAAACATGATCAAAGGCCGTATCAGCAAGTTCCTGGCTGAGGCTTCCCTGGTTGAGCAGGCGTTCGTCAAGAACCCTGAAATCAAGGTTGGCGAACTGGCCAAGAAAGCCGGTGCTGAAATCGTTTCCTTCACCTACTACAAAGTAGGCGACGGCATCGAGAAGCCGGTCGACAACTTCGCTGAAGAAGTTGCTGCCCAGCTGGCTGCCGCCAAGCAGTAAGACAGTTTTAAACTGTCGCCCAAAAGAGGCTGCCCGCTTACGCGCGCAGCCTCTTTTCAAATGGGGTGATCGATTTTTATTGGTTTCCCTTTGGAACTGGCTTACAAAGCCGTGTTCCGATGGCGCTGTGACAGCGTCAAGCTAGAGTGAACGCAGGCCGTAAACGGCTTGCCAAGAATTTTCAAAAATACGCCGCAGGAGAGATTCGCAATGGCTCAGCAGGGCAGTGGTCATCAGGCTCGCTATAAACGCATTCTACTCAAGCTTAGCGGCGAGGCCCTGATGGGGTCGGAAGAGTTTGGGATCGATCCCAAGGTACTTGATCGCATGGCGCTGGAAGTCGGCCAACTGGTCGGTATCGGTGTTCAGGTCGGTCTGGTGATCGGCGGCGGCAACCTGTTCCGCGGTGCAGCACTGAGCGCTGCCGGCATGGATCGGGTGACGGGCGACCACATGGGCATGCTGGCCACTGTGATGAACGCCCTGGCGATGCGCGATGCCCTGGAGCGCGCCAACATCACCGCGATCGTCATGTCGGCTATTTCCATGGTTGGCGTAACGGATCACTATGATCGTCGCAAAGCCATGCGTCACCTGGATGCCAAAGAGGTAGTGATTTTTGCTGCCGGTACCGGCAACCCGTTCTTCACCACCGATTCGGCAGCGTGCCTGCGTGGTATCGAGATCAACGCAGACGTGGTGCTCAAGGCCACCAAGGTTGACGGTGTCTACACCGCAGACCCATTCAAAGACCCGCATGCCGAGAAGTTCGATCATCTGACTTATGATGAAGTGCTGGATCGCAAGCTGGGCGTGATGGACCTGACGGCCATTTGCTTGTGCCGCGACCACAAGATGCCGCTGCGCGTATTTAACATGAACAAGCCCGGCGCCCTGCTGAACATCGTACATGGCGGCGCGGAAGGGACTCTGATCGAGGAAATCGAACAATGATCAACGAAATCAAAAAAGACGCTCAAGAGCGCATGCAGAAATCCCTGGACTCCCTGAACCATGCATTTGGTCAGATCCGTACCGGCAAGGCTCACCCAAGCATCCTGGGCAGCGTGATGGTGCCGTACTACGGTACTGATACTTCGATCACTCAAGTGGCGAACATCACTGTAAAAGATTCGCGCACCCTGCAAGTCGTGGCTTTTGAGCGCAACATGCTCGGCGCTGTCGACAAGGCGATCCAGAGCGCCGGCTTGAACCTCAACCCGACCAACCTGGGTGAGCTGCTGCTGATCTCCATGCCGGCCCTGACTGAAGAAACCCGCAAGGGCTTCACCAAGCAGGCCCGCAGCGCCGCTGAAGATGCACGGGTTGCCGTGCGCAACATTCGTCGTGATGCCTTGGGTGACCTGAAGAAGCTGGTCAAGGACAAGGAAATCAGCGAAGACGAAGAGCGTCGTGCTGTCGCCGATATCGACAAGCTGACTAAAGACGCCGAGGCCCAGATCACCAAGGCCACGGAAGATAAAGAAAAGGACCTGATGGCCGTATAAGGGGTCAGGACGCCTTCATGGAAAAGACCAAGCAGACTGTACCCTCTGTGGTGCCGCGCCATGTCGCGATCATCATGGACGGGAATAATCGCTGGGCGAAGAAGCGCTTTATGCCGGGTGTCGCCGGGCATAAAGCGGGTGTCGATGCTGTGCGTGCCGTGATCGAGGTATGCGCTGAGGCCAAGGTCGAAGTGTTGACCCTGTTCGCGTTCTCCAGTGAAAACTGGCAGCGCCCGGCCGAGGAGGTCAGTGCCTTGATGGACCTGTTCTTCAAGGCCCTGCGTCGTGAGGCCAAGCGCCTGAACGAGAACAACATCAGCCTGCGCATCATCGGCGACCGCTCGCGGTTCCATCCCGAGTTGCAAGCGGCCATGCGCGAGGCCGAGGCGATCACTGCCGGCAGCAACCGTTTTGTGCTGCAAATTGCAGCCAACTACGGCGGCCAGTGGGACATCGCCCAGGCTGCGCAACGCCTGGCGCGGGAAGTGCAGGCCGGTCATCTGCGACCGGAAGACATCACCCCCGAACTGTTGCAAACCTGTCTGGTGACTGGCGACCTGCCGTTGCCCGACCTGTGCATTCGTACCGGTGGCGACCACCGCATCAGCAACTTCCTGTTGTGGCAGTTGGCCTATACCGAACTGTACTTCTCCGACCTGTTCTGGCCGGACTTCAAACACGATGCCATGCGCAATGCGCTGGCCGATTTCGCTTCCCGTCAGCGTCGCTTCGGTAAAACGAGCGAGCAGATCGAAGCTGGAGCCCGGGTTTAATGCTTAAACAACGAATCATCACGGCGCTGATCCTGCTGCCTATTGCCTTGTGCGGGTTTTTCCTGCTTGAGGGCGCAAACTTCGCGCTGTTCATTGGCCTGGTTGTGACACTGGGTGCCTGGGAATGGGCGCGCCTGGCGGGCTTCACCGCGCAGTTGCCGCGTGTGGTGTACGCCGCTGTCGTGGCGTTGTTGATGTTCCTGATGTACGTCCTGCCGGACGTGGCGCCTTGGGTGCTGGGTGCGGCGGTGTTGTGGTGGGCGCTGGCGACCTATCTGGTGCTGACTTATCCAGGCACCAGCAGCCATTGGTCCAGTGTCGCCTGCAAGCTGGTGATCGGTCTTTTGATCCTGCTGCCCGCCTGGCAAGGCCTGGTCTACATCAAGCACATGCAGTTGGGGAACTGGCTGATCATGGCGGTGATGGTGCTGGTGTGGGGTGCCGATATCGGTGCCTACTTCTCCGGTCGTGCTTTCGGCAAGCGCAAGCTGGCACCGGCTGTCAGCCCGGGCAAGAGCTGGGAAGGCGTGTATGGCGGCCTGGCGCTGACCCTGGTGATTACGCTGGTGGTCGGTGTGGTGCGTGGCTGGACCGTCAAGGAAATGCTCCTGTCCCTGGTGGGCGCGGCCGTGGTCGTGTTCATCTCGGTAGTCGGTGACCTGACCGAAAGCATGTTCAAGCGTCAAGCCGGGATCAAGGACAGCAGTAACCTGCTGCCGGGCCACGGTGGTGTGCTGGACCGTATCGACAGCCTGACGGCCGCGATCCCGATCTTTGCCGTACTGCTGTGGATGGCTGCCTCGTGAGCCGTCTGCAACAGGTCACCGTGCTGGGCGCTACTGGCTCGGTGGGCCTGAGTACCCTGGATGTGATTGCCCGTCATCCCGAGCGTTATCAAGTCTTCGCATTGACCGGTTTCAGTCGCCTGAGCGAACTGCTGGCACTGTGTGTGCGGCACGTGCCGCAATACGCGGTGGTGCCTGAAGCAGCCGCCGCCCGTGGTTTGCAGGATGACCTGCGCGCTGCGGGCCTGGCGACTCAGGTGCTGGTGGGGGAGGAGGGGTTGTGCCAGGTTTCGGCTGACCCTGATGTCGACACCGTAGTCGCGGCGATTGTCGGCGCTGCCGGCTTGCGTCCGACCCTGGCCGCCGTTGATGCAGGCAAGAAGATTCTGCTGGCCAATAAAGAAGCCCTGGTGATGTCCGGCGCGCTCTTTATGCAGGCGGTGCGCAAGAGCGGCGCCGTGTTGTTGCCGCTGGACAGCGAACACAACGCGATTTTCCAGTGCATGCCCGGTGATTTCGCCCGCGGGTTGAGCCAGGTCGGCGTGCGCCGGATTCTCCTGACAGCCTCCGGCGGCCCCTTCCGGCAGACTCCGCTGGCCGATCTGGAGCATGTTTCCCCTGATCAGGCGTGCGCTCATCCGAACTGGTCCATGGGTCGCAAGATCTCGGTGGATTCGGCGAGCATGATGAACAAAGGGCTGGAGCTGATCGAGGCGTGCTGGCTGTTCGATGCCCGGCCGGACCAGGTCGAGGTGGTGATCCACCCACAAAGTGTGATTCATTCCCTGGTGGATTACGTGGATGGCTCCGTATTGGCCCAGTTGGGCAACCCGGACATGCGCACGCCGATCGCCAATGCCCTGGCATGGCCGGAGCGGATTGACTCAGGTGTTGCGCCGTTGGACCTGTTTGCCATTGCCCGTCTGGATTTCGAAGCGCCTGACGAGCAGCGCTTCCCTTGCCTGCGTCTGGCGCGGCAAGCTGCGGAAGCGGGTAACAGCGCGCCAGCGATGCTGAATGCGGCCAACGAAGTGGCGGTGGCAGCGTTTCTTGACCGGCGCATCCGCTTTCCGCAGATCGCGAGTATCATCGAGGACGTTTTAAACCTTGAGCCCGTCGTCGCCGTGAGTGATCTGGGCGCGGTGTTCGAGGCGGATACAAAGGCCCGGGCCTTGACCGAGCAATGGCTGGGCCGCAATACGCGTTAGCCTTTGGGTGTGTTTGAGCCTTCAGGCACTGGATTGGAATGCGGAGAAATTAGATGAGTGCGCTCTACATGATTGTCGGCACCCTGGTTGCTCTGGGTGTGCTGGTCACCTTCCACGAGTTCGGCCATTTCTGGGTCGCGCGTCGTTGCGGCGTCAAGGTGCTGCGCTTTTCCGTAGGCTTCGGCATGCCATTGCTGCGCTGGCACGACCGTCGCGGCACCGAGTTCGTGATTGCGG
Organism: Pseudomonas sp. A125; assembly: GCF_055409485.1. Classification (NCBI taxonomy): domain Bacteria; kingdom Pseudomonadati; phylum Pseudomonadota; class Gammaproteobacteria; order Pseudomonadales; family Pseudomonadaceae; genus Pseudomonas; species Pseudomonas sp. A125. The sequence goes on along the minus strand of NZ_JBUZVP010000006.1, from coordinate 129,325 downwards.
CCATTCCGTTGGGCGGCTACGTCAAGATGCTCGACGAGCGCGAAGGCGAAGTGCCGGCGGACCAGCTGGACCAGTCCTTCAATCGCAAGACCGTTCGTCAGCGTATTGCCATCGTCGCAGCAGGCCCGATCGCCAACTTTCTGTTGGCTATCGTGTTTTTCTGGGTCTTGGCCATGTTGGGCAGCCAGCAGGTGCGTCCGGTCATCGGTGCAGTCGAGGCGGACAGTATGGCAGCCAAGGCGGGCCTGACCGCCGGGCAGGAAATTGTTGCAGTTGATGGCGAACCAACCACTGGTTGGGGTGCGGTCAATTTGCAGTTGGTGCGTCGCCTGGGTGAAAGCGGCATCGTGAAGCTGGTGGTGCGTGAGCCGGACTCTACCGCTGAAACGCCGCGCGAGCTGACCCTGGACCACTGGCTGAAGGGTTCTGATGAGCCTGATCCGATCAAGTCACTGGGTATTCGCCCATGGCGTCCGGCCTTGCCGCCGGTGCTCGCAGAGCTGGATCCGAAGGGGCCGGCTCAGGCCGCAGGCTTGAAAACCGGCGATCGCTTGCTGGCGCTCGATGGCCAGGTACTGGGCGACTGGCAGCAAGTGGTCGACCTGGTACGTGTACGCCCTGATACCAAAATTGTGCTGAAAGTTGAGCGCGATGGTGCTCAAATCGACGTCCCTGTGACTCTGGCGGTTCGCGGGGAAGCCAAGGCGGCCGGGGGTTACCTGGGCGCCGGTGTCAAAGGTGTCGAGTGGCCACCTTCGATGGTGCGAGAGGTCAGTTTCGGGCCGTTGGCGGCAATTGGCGAGGGCGCGAGACGCACCTGGACCATGAGTGTGCTGACCCTCGATTCCCTCAAGAAAATGTTGTTCGGCGAGCTCTCGGTAAAAAACTTGAGTGGACCGATAACCATTGCTAAAGTGGCGGGCGCTTCTGCCCAGTCGGGCGTTGTAGATTTCCTGAATTTCCTGGCTTATCTGAGTATTAGCCTTGGGGTTCTGAATTTGTTGCCCATTCCAGTATTGGATGGGGGGCATCTGTTGTTTTATCTGGTCGAGTGGGCGCGTGGTCGCCCCTTGTCGGATCGGGTGCAGGGTTGGGGGATACAGATCGGTATCAGTTTGGTGGTTGGGGTGATGTTGTTAGCCCTGGTCAACGATCTGGGACGACTGTAACGCTTCGCTGAATTGCGAATCTGCCGCATTTTGCGGCAGTTTGTTTATTGCCAGTTGGAATAAGAAAGGACTTCATGAAACGTCTGCTGCTAACTGCGGTTCTCACCGTATTGATGATCGCCGAAGTTCACGCCGAGTCCTTCACCATCTCCGATATTCGCGTCAACGGCCTCCAGCGGGTTTCCGCGGGTAGCGTCTTTGGTGCCTTGCCGTTGAACGTCGGGGAACAGGCTGATGACCGTCGCCTGGTGGAATCCACTCGTGCGCTGTTCAAAACCGGGTTCTTTCAAGATATCCAACTGGGTCGTGAAGGCAACGTCCTTGTCATCACTGTGGTCGAGCGGCCTTCTGTCGCCAGTATCGAGATCGAGGGCAACAAGGCGATCTCCACTGAAGACTTGATGAAAGGCCTCAAGCAATCGGGCCTTGCCGAGGGCGAGATCTTCCAGCGCGCCACTCTCGAAGGCGTGCGTAACGAACTGCAACGCCAATACGTTGCCCAGGGCCGCTACTCGGCTACCGTCGAGACCGAAGTGGTGCCGCAGCCGCGTAACCGTGTGGGCCTGAAGGTCAACATCAACGAAGGCACCGTGGCCGCGATCCAGCACATCAACGTGGTGGGTAACACCAAGTTCTCTGATGACGACCTGATCGACCTGTTCGAACTCAAGACCACCAACTGGTTGTCGTTCTTCAAGAACGATGACAAGTATGCCCGCGAAAAACTGTCCGGTGACCTGGAGCGCCTGCGTTCCTACTACCTGGACCGTGGCTATATCAACATGGATATCGCTTCGACCCAGGTGTCCATCACCCCGGACAAGAAGCACGTCTACATCACTGTCAACGTCAACGAAGGCGAGAAATACAAGGTTCGTGACGTCAAGCTCAGCGGCGACTTGAAAGTGCCTGAAGACCAGGTCAAGTCCCTGTTGCTGGTGCAGAAAGACCAGGTGTTCTCGCGCAAGCTGATGACCACCACGTCCGAACTGATCACCCGCCGCCTGGGTAACGAGGGCTATACCTTCGCCAACGTCAACGGCGTACCCACCCCGCACGACGAAGACCACACCGTGGACATCACTTTCGTCGTAGACCCGGGCAAGCGTGCCTACGTCAACCGCATCAATTTCCGTGGCAACACCAAGTCTGCTGACGAAGTGCTGCGTCGCGAAATGCGTCAGATGGAAGGTGGCTGGGCGTCGACTTACCTGATCGACCAGTCCAAGGTTCGCCTTGAGCGCCTGGGCTTCTTTAAAGAAGTGAACGTCGAAACCCCGGCAGTCCCGGGTGTGGATGACCAGGTTGACGTGAACTACGCAGTAGAAGAGCAAGCCTCCGGTTCGATTACCGCCAGTGTCGGTTTCGCCCAGAGCGCCGGCCTGATCCTCGGTGGTTCGATCACCCAGAACAACTTCCTCGGTACCGGTAACAAGGTTTCCATCGGCCTGACCCGAAGCGAATACCAGAGCCGCTATAACTTCGGTTATGTCGACCCCTACTGGACTGCTGACGGTGTGAGCCTTGGCTACAACGCCTTCTACCGCACAACCGACTACAAAGACCTCGACGTCGACGTTGCAAGCTATGCAATCGACAGCCTGGGCGTTGGTGCCAACATTGGTTACCCGATCAGTGAGACCTCGCGTCTGACCTTCGGCCTCACCGCGCAACAGGACAAGATCAAGACCGGTGTGTACACCGTGGACGAGATCTTCAACTTCGTGCGTAAAGAGGGCGACCAGTTCCTGAACTTCAAGGCTTCGGCCGGCTGGTCGGAATCGACCCTGAACAAAGGTGTACTGGCGACCCGTGGCCACTCCCAGAGCCTGACTCTGGAAGCAACCACGCCGGGCAGCGACCTGTCGTTCTTCAAGCTTGACTACCGTGGCCAGCTGTTCCAGCCATTGAGCGAAAACTACACCATGCGCCTGCACACCGAACTGGGTTATGGCGATGGCTACGGTTCGACCAGCGGCTTGCCGTTCTATGAGAACTACTACGCCGGTGGTTTCAACTCGGTACGTGGCTTCAAGGACAGCACCTTGGGTCCTCGTGGTACCCCAAGCCGTGGCGAGGGTGTGACCGGTAACCAGGGCACTTTGCCTGACTCGGACAACGACCCGCTGCCATTCGGTGGTAACGTGTTGATCCAGGGTGGTGCAGAGATTCTGTTCCCGCTGCCATTCGTGAAAGACCAACGTTCCCTGCGTACTTCGGTCTTCTGGGATGTGGGTAACGTGTTCGACTCCAAGTGCGAACAGGTCACCAACCCGAACGGCTCGAAGTCCAGCACACAGTGCAACGATATTAGTCTGAGCAACCTGGCAAGCTCTGTAGGTGTGGGCGTGACCTGGGTGACGGCGCTGGGCCCATTGAGCTTTGCTCTGGCCATGCCGATCAAGAAACCGGATAACGCTGAAACCCAGATTTTCCAATTCTCCCTCGGCCAAACGTTCTAAGCGTCTGACCCAAGATAACGACAACGGATTTGTAGGAGTGCATCGTGCGTAAGTTGACTCAATTGGTTCTCCTGGCGACTGTCCTGGTAGCGACCCCGGCCTTTGCCGAAATGAAAATTGCCGTGCTGAACTATCAGATGGCCCTGCTGGAATCTGATGCGGCCAAGAAATACGCCGTGGATGCCGAGAAAAAATTCGGTCCGCAACTGACCAAGCTCAAGACACTGGAAAGCAGCGCCAAGGGTATCCAGGATCGTCTGGTAGCCGGTGGCGACAAGATGCAGCAAGGCGAGCGCGAGCGTCTGGAGCTTGAATTCAAGCAAAAGGCCCGTGACTACCAGTTCCAGTCCAAGGAGCTGAACGAAGCCAAGGCTGTTGCCGACCGCGAAATGCTCAAGCAACTCAAGCCGAAACTCGACAGCGCTGTGGAAGAAGTCATCAAGAAAGGTGCCTTTGACCTGGTGTTCGAACGCGGTGCGGTAATCGACGTTAAACCTCAGTACGACATCACCCGTCAGGTGATCGAGCGCATGAACCAGCTGAAGTAAGCCATGACTGCGACTATCAAGCTCGGCCAATTGGCCGAGTTCCTGGGGGCTACCTTGAGTGGCTCCCCGGAGAAGGAAATCACTGGGCTAGCCACCTTGCAGGAGGCTGGCCCAGCTCAGTTGAGCTTCCTGGCAAACCCCCAATACCGCAAATTCCTGGGTGACAGCCGTGCCGCAGCCGTGTTGCTGAAGGCCGCTGACGCCGAAGGGTTTGCCGGGGATGCGCTGGTCGTTGCCGACCCTTACCTGGCGTACGCACGGGTGTCGCACCTGTTCGATCCAAAACCCAAGGCTGCTGCCGGTATCCATCCCACTGCGGTTATCGCGGATGACGCGCAGGTTGACCCTGCCGCGAGCATCGGTGCCTTTGTGGTGATCGAAAGCGGCGCACGTATCGGCGCGGATGTAACGGTAGGCGCCCAGTGCTTCATTGGTGCCCGCAGTGAGATTGGTGCCGGTGGCTGGCTGGCGCCCCGCGTGACCCTTTACCACGACGTGCGTATTGGTGAGCGTGTGGTCATTCAGTCGGGCGCCGTGATTGGCGGTGAAGGCTTCGGCTTCGCCAACTCGAAGGGTGTCTGGCACAAGATTGCCCAGGTAGGCGGCGTGTTGATCGGCGATGACGTTGAAATTGGCGTCAACACCGCTGTCGATCGCGGGGCCTTGGCCGATACCGTCATTGGTAACGGGGTAAAACTGGACAACCAGATTCAGATCGCCCACAACGTGCAGATTGGCGATCACACCGCCATGGCGGCATGTGTGGGGATTTCCGGTAGCACCAAGATTGGCAAGCATTGCATGCTCGCCGGCGGTGTCGGCCTGGTGGGCCATATCGAAGTATGCGACAACGTATTCATCACCGGCATGACCATGGTGACCCATTCGATTACCGAGCCTGGGTCCTATTCATCCGGTACGGCCATGCAGCCTGCGGCCGAATGGCGCAAGAGCGCGGCGCGTCTGAGGCAGCTCGACGATATCGCTCGGCGCCTGAAACATCTGGAAAAGCGTGTTGGGGACGTGACCCCTGGCGGTAATGCTTCATCAGATGGCTGATACCATTTCCATATCAAGTGTGCACAGCCGCTAGACTGCCTCCTTGATTTGCTAGAGGGGCGTGCCTTAGTCCGCGCGCTCCCAATCTTTATTACAGGCTTCCCCCCGAAATGATGGACATCAACGAGATTCGCGAATACCTGCCTCACCGTTACCCGTTCCTGCTGGTGGACCGGGTTACGGACCTCAATGTTGAGGAAAAGCGCATTCGTGCCTACAAGAATGTCAGCATCAACGAACCGTTCTTCAATGGTCACTTCCCTGCGCATCCCATCATGCCAGGCGTACTGATCATTGAAGCGATGGCCCAGGCTGCCGGTATCCTTGGTTTCAAAATGCTCGACCTGAAGCCTGCCGATGGCACGCTCTACTATTTCGTGGGCTCCGACAAACTGCGCTTTCGCAACCCGGTTACTCCGGGTGACCAGTTGATCCTGGAAGCCAAGTTCATCAGCTGCAAGCGCCAGATCTGGAAGTTCGAATGCCAGGCGTCGGTCGACGGCAAGCCGGTGTGCTCGGCTGAAATCATCTGTGCGGAACGCAAACTATGAGTTTGATTGACCCTCGCGCAATCATCGATCCGACGGCCGTGCTGGCCGCCGACGTTGAGGTCGGCCCATGGTCGATCATCGGCGCAGGTGTGGAAATCGGCGAGGGTACAGTCATCGGGCCGCATGTGATCCTCAAAGGCCCGACGCGGATTGGCAAACACAATCGCATCTATCAGTTTTCCTCGATAGGCGAAGACACCCCGGACATGAAGTACAAGGGTGAAGAAACACGCCTGGTAATCGGTGACCACAATATCATCCGTGAAGGCGTGACGATTCACCGCGGGACCGTTCAGGACCGCGCAGAGACCACCCTGGGTGACCACAACCTGGTTATGGCCTATGCCCACATCGGTCATGACAGTGTGATCGGCAACCACTGCATCCTGGTCAACAACACCGCGTTGGCGGGCCATGTACACGTTGACGACTGGGCGATCCTGTCCGGCTTCACCCTGGTCCATCAGTATTGCCATATTGGCGCCCACAGCTTTTCCGGCATGGGTACCGCCATCGGCAAGGACGTTCCGGCATTCGTCACGGTATTCGGCAACCCGGCCGAGGCCCGCAGCATGAACTTCGAAGGCATGCGCCGTCGGGGTTTCAGCGAAGACGCGATCCATGCCTTGCGCCGCGCATACAAGGTGGTTTACCGCCAGGGGCTGACGGTCGACCAGGCCTTGAGCGAACTGACCGAACCCGCCGCATTGTTTCCCGAAGTCACGATCTTCCGTGACTCGATCCAGTCGTCGACTCGCGGCATCACCCGCTGATCATGGCCAAGCTGCGTATAGCGTTGGTGGCCGGAGAAGCTTCCGGCGACATTCTCGGTGCAGGCCTCATGCGAGCCCTTAAGGTCCAGCATCCAGCGGTTGAGTTCATCGGTGTCGGCGGTCCGCTGATGCAGGCTGAAGGCCTCACGTCTTACTTTCCCATGGAGCGCCTGTCGGTCATGGGGCTGGTGGAGGTGCTGGGTCGTTTGCGCGAGCTGCTGGCCCGCCGCAAAAAGCTGATTCAGACCCTGATCGAAGAAAAGCCCGACGTCTTTATCGGAATCGATGCGCCGGACTTCACACTCAATATTGAACTCAAGTTGCGTCGGGCCGGGATCAAGACCGTGCATTACGTCAGCCCGTCCGTGTGGGCGTGGCGGCAAAAGCGCGTGCTGAAGATTCGTGAAGGCTGCGACCTGATGCTGACCCTGCTGCCGTTCGAGGCCCGGTTCTACGAAGAAAAGGGCGTGCCGGTGCGGTTTGTCGGCCACACCCTGGCTGACACTATCCCGCTCGAGGCGGACCGTGCTGGCGCTCGCGCCGAATTGGGCTTGCCTGACGGGCCGCTGGTGGCCTTGATGCCGGGCAGCCGTGGTGGCGAAGTCGGGCGACTCGGCGCACTGTTTTTTGATGCCGCCGAACGGCTGCAAGCCCTGAAGCCGGGTGTGCGCTTCGTATTGCCATGCGCCAGCCCTCAGCGTCGTGTGCAGATTGAGGAATTGCTGGTAGGGCGCAACTTGCCGTTGACCCTGCTCGACGGCGGCTCGCACCTGGCGTTGGCCGCCTGCGATGCGGTGTTGATCGCCTCCGGCACTGCGACCCTGGAAGCCTTGCTCTACAAACGCCCGATGGTCGTGGCCTATCGCTTGGCGCCGCTGACCTACTGGATTCTCAAGCGTATGGTCAAAAGCCCCTACATCTCCCTGCCCAATTTGCTGGCCCAGCGCCTGCTGGTGCCTGAATTGTTGCAGGACGATGCAACGCCTGAAGCCCTGGCGCAAACCCTGCTCCCGTTGATCGATGGCGGCGACGAACAAACCCGTGGTTTCGACGAAATCCACCGCACCTTGCGCCGTGATGCGTCGAACCAGGCGGCAGAGGCTGTGCTGACCTTGATCGGCCATAAACAGGAAGCCCTATGAAGACGCAAATGGGCCTGGATTTCAGCCTGGTCGCCGATGCCCTGGACCTGGTGGCGGGCGTTGATGAAGTGGGCCGCGGCCCGCTGTGCGGCGCAGTCGTCACCGCTGCGGTGATTCTCGACCCGAACCGTCCGATCCTCGGCCTCAACGATTCGAAAAAACTCACTGAAGCCCGTCGCGAAAAACTCTATGACGAGATCTGTGAGAAAGCCCTGAGCTGGCACATTGCTCGGGCTGAGGTCGAGGAAATCGACAAACTGAATATCCTGCACGCCACCATGCTGGCCATGCAGCGCGCCATTGAAGGCCTGCACATCACGCCAAAAATGGCGATGATCGACGGCAACCGCTGCCCCAAGCTGACAATGCCGGCAGAGGCAGTGGTCAAGGGCGATAGCAAGGTGCCGGCGATTGCCGCGGCCTCGATCCTGGCCAAGGTCAGCCGTGACCGAGAAATGGCGGCTTTCGAATTGATCTATCCCGGCTACGGTATTGGCGGGCACAAAGGCTATCCGACGCCCGTTCATCTGGAAGCTTTGGCTCGCCTGGGCCCAACCCCGATCCATCGCCGCTCGTTCGCCCCGGTTCGCCAGGCTTACGAGGCCCGGGAAAGCCTGATCGAGGTTTAGCAGCAAGGCTGATGTTTTTGCCAAGGCCCGGTACAATCCGGGCCTTGTTGTTTCCACGTTTTGTACAGGATCACTATGCCGGCTTCATTCGTTCACCTGCGCCTGCACACTGAATACTCCCTGGTCGACGGCCTGGTACGGATCAAACCCCTGGTCAAAACCCTGGTGGGCATGAACATGCCTGCCGTAGCGGTAACCGACCAGAACAACATGTGTTCCCTGGTCAAGTTCTACAAGGCCGCCATGGGCGCCGGCATCAAGCCGATCTGCGGCGCCGACCTGTGGCTGTCGAACAAGGACCCGGATAACCCACTGAGCCGCATCAGCCTGTTGGCGATGAACGGTGTCGGTTATCGAAACCTCACCGAACTGATTTCCCGTGGCTTTATCGATGGCCAGCGCAACGGCTCGATCATCATCGAGCGCGAATGGGTGGCCGAAGCCAGCGAAGGGCTGATCATGCTCTCGGCGGCTAAAGAGGGTGAAATCGGCATCGCGCTGTTGGGCGGCAACCCTCAGGAGGCGGAGGTCCTCGCGCGCGAGTGGATGGAGGTGTTCCCCAACCGTTTCTACCTGGAAATCCAGCGCACCAACCGCCCCAACGACGAAGAGCAGTTGCACGCCGCCGTGGCCCTGGCTGAAAAGCTCGGCGCGCCGCTGGTCGCGACCAACGACGTGCGGTTTATCAAGAAGGAAGATTTCGAGGCCCACGAAACCCGCGTGTGCATCGGTGAAGGCCGGGCGCTGGACGATCCGCGCCGCTCGAAAAACTACAGTGAAGAGCAGTACCTCAAAAGCGCCGATGAAATGGCCGAGCTGTTCAGCGACCTGCCAGAGGCGCTGGAAAACTCCGTCGAAATCGCCAAGCGCTGCAATATTGAAGTGAAGCTGGGCAAGCACTTCCTGCCCAACTTCCCGATTCCCGATGGCATGACCATCGATGAATACTTCCGCAAGGTCTCGTTTGACGGCCTTGAAGATCGTCTGAGCGTCCTGCTGCCCAAGGACACTACTGAAGATTACGAAGCCAAGCGCCAGGTGTACGTCGACCGGCTGAATTTTGAGCTGGATATCATTATCCAGATGGGGTTCCCCGGTTACTTCCTGATCGTAATGGACTTTATCCAGTGGGCCAAAAGCAACGGCGTGCCGGTAGGTCCTGGCCGTGGATCGGGTGCCGGGTCGCTGGTGGCCTATGTACAGAAGATCACCGACCTCGACCCGCTGGAATATGACCTGCTGTTCGAACGGTTCCTTAACCCGGAACGGGTATCGATGCCCGACTTCGACGTCGACTTCTGCATGGATGGTCGCGACCGGGTCATTGAATATGTGGCCGAGAAGTACGGCCGCAACGCCGTAAGCCAGATCATCACCTTTGGTTCCATGGCGGCGAAAGCGGTAATCCGTGACGTGGCCCGGGTGCAGGGCAAGTCCTACGGCCTGGCTGACCGCCTGTCGAAAATGATTCCGTTCGAAGTCGGCATGACCCTGGAAAAAGCCTACGAGCAGGAAGAAATCCTGCGGGACTTCATCAAGGTCGATGAAGAAGCAGCCGAAATCTGGGACATGGCGCGCAAGCTCGAAGGCGTGGTGCGTAACGTCGGTAAACACGCCGGTGGTGTGGTAATTGCTCCGACCAAGCTGACTGACTTTTCGCCGATCTATTGCGACGAAGAAGGCGATGGCCTGGTAACCCAGTTCGACAAGGACGACGTGGAGGCGGCCGGCCTGGTGAAGTTCGACTTCCTCGGCCTGCGTACGTTGACGATCATCGACTGGGCGCTGAAGACCATCAACCGCGAGCGCGCGAAGATCGACGAGCCGCCGCTGGACATCGCCTTTATCCCGCTGGACGACAAACCGACGTACCAATTGCTGCAAAAAGCCGAGACCACGGCGGTGTTCCAGCTTGAGTCGCGCGGCATGAAAGAGCTGATCAAAAAGCTCAAGCCCGACTGCCTGGAAGACTTGATCGCACTGGTGGCGCTGTTCCGTCCGGGCCCGCTGCAATCGGGCATGGTGGACGACTTCATCAACCGTAAGCACGGGCGTGCCGAGCTGGCTTACCCGCACTCCGACTACCAGTACGAAGGTCTCAAGCCCGTATTGGCACCGACCTACGGCATCATCCTGTACCAAGAACAGGTCATGCAGATTGCCCAGGTGATGGCCGGCTACACCCTTGGCGGCGCGGACATGCTGCGTCGAGCCATGGGTAAGAAAAAACCCGAGGAGATGGCCAAGCAGCGCGGCGGCTTCATTGAAGGTTGCGCGAGCAACAACATCGACGCCGACCTGGCCGGTAACATTTTCGACCTGGTGGAGAAGTTCGCCGGTTACGGCTTCAACAAATCCCACTCCGCCGCCTACGGCCTGGTGTCTTACCAGACTGCCTGGCTGAAGGCCCATTACCCGGCGCCGTTCATGGCCGCGGTACTGTCTGCGGATATGCACAACACCGACAAGGTCGTGACCTTGATCGAAGAAGTGCGCACCATGAAGCTGCGCCTTGACGCGCCAGACGTGAACGCTTCCGAGTTCAAGTTCACGGTGAACGACGAAGGCCGCATCATTTATGGCCTTGGCGCGATCAAAGGCGTGGGCGAAGGCCCGGTGGAAGCGATTACCGAAGCGCGCCAGGACGGGCCATTCAAGGACCTGTTCGACTTCTGCGCGCGGGTCGACCTCAAGCGCATCAACAAACGTACCCTTGATGGCTTGATCCGCAGCGGCGCCCTGGATCGTCTGGGCCCGTACTTCCATGATGAGCCGAAGGCCTACCAGGCCAACATTGACCGCAATCGCGCGGTGTTGCTGACCGCCATGGAAGAAGCGATCAAGGCCGCCGAGCAGACCGCGCGCACCCACGACAGCGGCCACGCCGACCTGTTTGGCGGGCTGTTCGTCGAAGCAGACGCCGACGTCTACGCCAACCACCGCAAGGCGAAGGACCTGACCCTCAAGGAACGCCTCAAGGGCGAGAAGGACACCCTGGGGCTGTACCTCACTGGGCACCCGATTGACGAATACGAAGGTGAAATCCGGCGCTTCGCCCGCCAGCGCATCATCGACCTCAAGCCGGCGCGAGACACACAGACCGTCGCGGGCATGATCATCGCCCTGCGGGTGATGAAGAACAAAAAGGGCGACAAGATGGGCTTCATCACCCTCGATGATCGCTCGGGCCGGATCGAAGCGTCGCTGTTTGCCGATGCATTTCATTCCGCCCAGTCGCTGTTGCAGACCGACGCGATGGTGGTGGTGGAAGGGGAAGTCAGCAACGACGACTTCTCCGGCGGCCTGCGCCTGCGGATCAAGCGCGTGATGAGCATGGAAGATGCCCGCACCAACCTGGCCGAAAGCCTACGCCTGAAAGTGCGCACCGATGCGCTCAAAGGTGATCAGCTACGCTGGCTGGGTGACCTGCTCAAGCGTCATCGCGGCGCGTGCCCGGTCACCATGGAGTACACCGGCAACGATGCCAAGGCCATGCTGCAGTTCGGCGAGACCTGGAGAATCGACCCGGCAGATGGCTTGATTCAAGCATTGCGTGACCAGTTCGGGCGTGACAACGTCTTCCTCCAATACCGTTGATGTGTCGGCGATATCAAATCGCCAGATCTCGACCGAACATTTAATCTCGACCTGAACGCGCCTCTCCCTTAAGGTAGGGCGCGAATAGACAACCGGCTGGCCAGGCACTCCTTGGCCGTCGACCCAAGACGGACGCTTATGAACCCGAATTTTCTTGATTTCGAACAGCCGATCGCTGACCTGCAAGCCAAGATCGAAGAACTGCGCCTGGTCGGCAATGACAATTCGCTGAACATCGGCGATGAGATCTCTCGCCTGCAAGACAAGAGCAGCACGCTCACCGAAGACATCTTCGGCAAGCTGACCAGCTGGCAGATCGCGCGCCTGGCCCGCCACCCGCGCCGTCCGTACACCCTGGACTATATCGAGCACATCTTCACCGAGTTCGATGAACTGCACGGCGACCGTCACTTCTCCGACGACGCGGCCATCGTGGGCGGTATTGCCCGCCTGGACGACCAGCCTGTGATGGTGATCGGTCACCAGAAAGGCCGCGAAGTGCGCGAAAAAGTTCGCCGCAACTTCGGCATGCCGCGCCCCGAAGGTTACCGCAAGGCTTGTCGCCTGATGGAAATGGCCGAGCGCTTCAAGATGCCGATCCTGACCTTCATCGACACACCGGGCGCTTACCCTGGCATCGACGCTGAAGAGCGCAACCAAAGCGAAGCCATTGCCTGGAACCTGCGCGTGATGGCGCGCCTGAAGACGCCGATCATCGCTACCGTGATTGGTGAAGGCGGTTCCGGCGGCGCATTGGCCATTGGCGTCTGCGACCAACTGAACATGCTGCAATATTCGACCTACGCGGTGATCTCGCCGGAAGGCTGCGCCTCGATCCTGTGGAAAACCGCCGAGAAAGCGCCAGACGCTGCCGAAGCCATGGGCATCACCGCTGATCGCCTCAAAGGCCTGGGTATCGTGGACAAAGTGATCGGCGAGCCATTGGGCGGCGCTCACCGCGACCCGGCTGCCGCTGCCGCGACCATTCGTGCCGAACTCAGCTCGCAGCTGGCGATGCTCAAGAAGTTCGACAACGAGGCACTGCTGGCCCGTCGTTACGAGCGACTGATGAGCTACGGCCTCTAAGCCGACGTAATACCAACCTGTAGGAGCTGGCTTGCCAGCGATGGCGGCCTTGAGTTGTGCGATGTCCTCGCGGGCTTCATCGCCGGCAAGCCGGCTCCTACAGTTGCGATTTCGTTCGCACGGTACTCTTCGATGAAACCCTTCAAGCCGAGCCTGTCCCTAAAACTTCTGCAAGCCCTCGCGCCCTGGCGCAAAGCCCCGACTTGGCATATCGCCTTTTCTGGCGGCCTCGACTCCACTGTCCTGCTACACCTTTTGGCCACTCTGGCCAAAACCGAAAAACTCCCACCACTCAGCGCGCTCCATATCCACCATGGGTTGCAAGCTGCGGCTGATGCGTGGCCGGATCATTGTCAGACCGTATGCGATGCCTTGGGCGTGTCACTGCGGATTATCCACGTGCAGGTACAGCCCGGCGCAAGTCTTGAGCGCGCCGCCCGTGAGGCGCGGTATCAGGCGTTTGCCGAGGCGATCGGGGCAGGGGAGGTGCTGGTCACGGCCCAGCACCGCGACGACCAGGCCGAAACCTTGCTGTTTCGCTTGTTGCGTGGCGCGGGTGTGCGTGGGTTGGCGGCAATGCCTGCGCAGCGCCCAGTGGGCGCGGGTTTTTTGGTGCGACCCTTGCTGGATGTATCTCGCGCCGACCTGGAGGCCTACGCCCGCGAGCAACAATTGAGCTGGATCGAAGACCCTTCCAACGCTGATCCGCGTTTTTCCCGCAATTACTTGCGCCACCATGTTTTTGCGCAGTTGACCGAGCGCTGGCCCCAGGCTGTCAGCACCATGGCCCGTAGCGCCGAACACTTGAGCGAAGCCCATGGCCTGCTCGACGAACTGGCACAAATGGACCTGCTGGCCGCCAGCCAGGCTTCGGCGTTTCCCTGGTTGGCGTTGCCGTCGCTGGCCCTTGAACCGCTTTGCGCGCTCTCTGAGGCCCGCCAGCGCAATGCGCTGAGGCATTGGCTGGCACCGCTGACCCGCTTGCCCGACAGCGAGCACTGGGCCGGTTGGCAGGCCTTGCGCGATGCCAAGGAAGACGCACAGCCGCTGTGGTGCCTGGCCGATGGCCAGTTACACCGTTGCGCTGGGCATATCTGGTGGTTACCCGCCAGTTGGTCGGAATTTTCAGACGCGCCGGTGAGCTGGCCACACCCGCAAAACCCACTACAGTTATCCGGTAACGGCCAACTGCATTTCAGCGGCAGCGCGCCCGAAGGGACCTTGAGCATCCGTTATCGCCAGGGCGGCGAAATCATCGAATTGCCAGGCCGGGGCCGGCGCGACCTGAAGCGGTTGCTTAACGAAAGTGCGGTGCCAGGCTTCATCCGTGGCAGATTGCCGCTGCTGTATCAGGGCCAACAATTGCTGGCTGTGGCCAACCTGCCGGGGCTTTCGGCAGGTCGCCATAACGGCTGGCAATTACATTGGATGCCACCAACCTGCGATCAAGGTTTGAGCTGATAGAGCCTTTCCGGTAGACTACGCTCCCTTCTTGATACAACTTCTGTGGATTCGCCTGAATCGCAGCAGTTGCCGATTACCAAGCAGTCTTTGCTGGGCGATTCCAAAAAATGTGTAGCGATCAACGTACCGGTGTTTCATTGCTGGTCTGTCACAACGCGGCGGTTTTTTTGAAAGGTGCACTGTGATTAATGCAGGTGATCGGGGGCTTCGGCCTTCCTTCGCTTTCCCCGGCGGCTCGGACCGCTTTAACGCAGACTTCTAGGGTTTTTCATGACGCGCTACATATTCGTCACGGGCGGTGTTGTTTCTTCATTGGGGAAAGGCATTGCCTCCGCTTCATTGGCGGCCATCCTGGAGGCGCGGGGACTTAAGGTCACCATGCTCAAGCTGGACCCGTACATCAACGTTGACCCGGGCACCATGAGCCCGTTCCAGCACGGTGAAGTGTTCGTCACCCACGACGGCGCCGAGACTGACCTGGACCTGGGCCACTACGAGCGGTTCATCCGCACGACCATGACCCAGAACAACAACTTCACCACCGGCCGTGTCTACGAGCACGTGCTGCGCAAGGAGCGCCGTGGTGACTACCTGGGTGCAACCATCCAGGTGATCCCGCACATCACCGACGAAATCAAGCGCCGCATCATCAAGGGTGCAGGCGATGCCGACGTGGCAATGGTCGAGATCGGTGGCACCGTAGGTGACATCGAATCCCAGCCGTTCCTCGAAGCCATTCGCCAGTTGCGTTTCGAAGTCGGCGCCAAGCGCGCGATGCTGATGCACCTGACTCTGGTGCCGTACATCGCCACCGCCGGCGAAACCAAAACCAAGCCTACCCAGCACTCGGTCAAGGAACTGCGTTCCATCGGCCTGCAGCCGGACGTGCTGGTTTGCCGCTCCGACCACGCGATCGACATCGCGTCGCGTCGCAAGATCGCCCAGTTCACCAACGTTGAAGAACGTGCGGTAATCGCCCTGGAAGACGCCGACACCATCTACAAGATCCCGGGCATCCTGCATTCCCAGGGGCTGGATGATTTTGTCGTCGAGCGTTTCGGCCTGCAGTGTGGCGGCGCCGATCTGTCCGAGTGGGAAGCTGTGGTCGACGCCAAGCTCAACCCTGAGCATGAAGTCACCATCGCCATGGTCGGCAAGTACATGGAACTGCTGGACGCCTACAAGTCGCTGATCGAAGCGATGAGCCACGCGGGCATCAGCAACCGTACCAAGGTCAACCTGCGTTATATCGACTCCGAAGACATCGAGAACCAGGGCACTGCGCTGCTGGAAGGCGTTGACGCCATCCTGGTTCCAGGCGGCTTCGGTCTGCGTGGCGTGGAAGGCAAGATCACGGCCGTCCAGTACGCTCGTGAGAACAAGGTGCCCTACCTGGGTATCTGCCTGGGCATGCAAGTGGCGGTCATCGAGTTCGCCCGTAACGTGATGGGCTGGAAGGATGCCAACTCCACCGAGTTCGATCGCACCAGCGGCCACCCGGTCGTGGGCCTGATCACCGAATGGGAAGATGCCACCGGCGCCGTCGAAACCCGTACCGAAACCTCCGACCTGGGCGGCACCATGCGCCTCGGCGCGCAGGATTGCCTGCTGGAGCCGGGTTCCCTGGTTCACGATTGCTACGGCAAGGACGTGATCGTCGAGCGTCACCGTCACCGCTACGAAGTGAACAACAACCTGCTGCCGAAAATCATCGAAGCCGGCCTGAAAATCTCCGGTCGTTCCGGTGATGGCGCGCTGGTTGAAGTGGTTGAAGCAGCGGATCATCCATGGTTCGTGGCTTGCCAGTTCCACCCGGAGTTCACCTCGACCCCGCGCGACGGTCACCCGTTGTTCAGCGGCTTCGTTAAAGCAGCACTGACGCAACATCAGAAGAAGGCGTAAACCTGATGGCCCAGAAGATCATTCGCGTAGGCGACATCGAGATTGCCAACGACAAGCCCATGGTGCTGTTCGGCGGCATGAACGTGCTGGAAAGCCGCGACATGGCGATGCAGGTCTGTGAAGAGTACGTGAAGGTGACCGAAAAGCTCGGTATCCCCTACGTGTTCAAGGCCAGCTTCGACAAGGCCAACCGTTCGTCCGTGACCTCTTATCGCGGCCCGGGCCTTGAAGAAGGCATGCGGATCTTCCAGGACATCAAGCAAGCCTTCGGCGTGCCGATCATCACCGACGTCCACGAGCCGGAACAAGCGGCCGTGGTCGCCGAGGTGTGCGACATCATCCAGTTGCCGGCCTTCCTGTCGCGCCAGACCGACCTTGTGGTCGCCATGGCCAAGACCGGCGCTGTGATCAATATCAAGAAAGCCCAGTTCCTCGCGCCCCAGGAAATGAAACACATCCTGAGCAAGTGTGTGGAGGCGGGTAACGACCAGTTGATCCTTTGCGAGCGTGGTTCGAGCTTCGGCTACAACAACCTCGTGGTGGACATGCTCGGTTTCGGCATCATGAAACAGTTCGAATACCCGGTGTTCTTCGACGTGACCCACGCGCTGCAAATGCCCGGTGGTCGCGCCGACTCCGCTGGCGGGCGCCGTGCCCAGGTACTGGACCTGGCCAAGGCCGGTATCAGCCAGTCACTGGCAGGCCTGTTCCTGGAAGCCCACCCAGACCCGGACAACGCCAAGTGCGACGGCCCGTGCGCCCTGCGCCTGGACAAGCTGGAGCCATTTTTGGCCCAGTTGAAGCAGTTGGACGAACTGGTCAAGAGTTTTCCTGGCGTCGAAACCGCGTAATATCGGCGAACCAATTTCTGTAGGAGCCGGCTTGCCGGCGATGGCGCCCTCAAGCCTTGCGGCGATGCAGCCGGCCTCATCGCCGGCAAGCCGACTCCTACAAAAAGCAATGTGACCCACAAGTTATATCGAGCGGTATAGAGCGTTTTCGTCAACTTTGGAGTGTTTACAACAATGGCAAAAATCGTCGACATCAAAGGTCGTGAAGTTCTCGACTCCCGTGGCAACCCTACCGTCGAAGCCGACGTGCTTCTCGATAACGGCATCATCGGTAGCGCCTGCGCGCCGTCCGGTGCTTCCACAGGTTCCCGCGAAGCGCTGGAACTGCGCGATGGCGACAAGAGCCGTTACCTGGGCAAGGGTGTACTCAAGGCGGTAGCCAACATCAATGGCCCGATCCGTGACCTGCTGCTGGGCAAGGACCCTGTTGACCAGAAAGCCCTTGATCACGCGATGATCAAGCTCGACGGTACCGAAAACAAAGGCAGCCTGGGCGCCAACGCTATCCTCGCCGTGTCGCTGGCTGCTGCCAAGGCCGCTGCACAGGACCAGGACCTGCCGCTGTACGCCCACATCGCCAACCTGAACGGCACCCCGGGTGTGTACTCGATGCCGGTGCCGATGATGAACATCATCAACGGCGGCGAGCACGCGGACAACAACGTCGACATCCAGGAATTCATGGTGCAGCCGGTTGGCGCCAAGACCTTCTCCGAAGGCCTGCGCATGGGCACCGAGATTTTCCATCACCTCAAGGCTGTACTGAAGGCCCGTGGCCTGAGCACAGCAGTGGGTGACGAAGGTGGTTTCGCGCCGAACCTGGCGTCCAACGAGGATGCACTGAAAGTCATCTCCGAAGCCGTGGCCAACGCTGGCTACAAGCTGGGCACCGACGTGACCCTGGCCCTGGACTGCGCGGCCAGCGAATTCTACGAAGACGGCAAGTACAACCTGTCCGGTGAAGGCCACGTATTCACCTCTGAAGGTTTTGCCGACTACCTCAAGGGCCTGACCGAGCGCTACCCGATCATCTCCGTTGAAGATGGCCTGGACGAGTCCGACTGGGCGGGCTGGAAAATCCTCACCGACAAGATCGGCGAGAAAATCCAACTGGTTGGCGACGACCTGTTCGTGACCAACACCAAGATCCTGAAAGAAGGCATCGACAAGAAGATCGCCAACTCGATCCTGATCAAGTTCAACCAGATCGGCACCCTGACCGAAACCCTGGAAGCCATCCAGATGGCCAAGGCTGCGGGCTACACTGCCGTGATCTCCCACCGCTCCGGCGAAACCGAAGATTCGACCATTGCCGACCTGGCCGTGGGCACTTCGGCTGGGCAGATCAAGACCGGTTCCCTGTGCCGCTCCGATCGCGTTTCCAAGTACAACCAATTGTTGCGTATCGAAGAGCAACTGGGCGCCAAAGCCAAATACAACGGTCGCAGCGAGTTTCGCGGCTGATTGTTAAATGGTAAAAGGTCAGCGGATTACGTCGGAAAAATCACGACAACGTGAATTTCGACGCTAATCTCATGACTAACAAGCACAAGCCTGGTTAATCCAGGCTTCGTGCTATCAGTTGCTTCAAAAGTTTTGCATGGCTGTCTTTTTTCACTGGATACCCGATATTCGATGCGCAGTCCCAATTGGTTGTTCCTCGTCTTGCTCTTGCTGCTGGCTGGCCTGCAGTACCGCCTATGGGTGGGGAATGGCAGCTTGGCGCAGGTCACCGAACTGACCCAGCAAATTGCCGCACAGCACGCCGAAAACGAGGTGTTGCTGGAGCGCAACCGTGTGCTCGACGCTGAAGTGCTTGAACTGAAAAAAGGCATGGAGACCGTTGAAGAACGGGCTCGCCATGAGTTGGGCATGGTCAAGGAGGGCGAGACCCTCTACCAGTTGGCCCAATGAGCATTTCCTCACCGGCCTTCTGGGCCGTGATTCCTGCCGCGGGCGTGGGTGCCCGTATGGCCGCGGACCGTCCCAAGCAATACTTGCAACTGGGCGGGCGCACTATTCTCGAACACAGCCTTGGCTGTTTCCTCGACCATCCAGGTCTCAAGGGACTGGTGGTCAGCGTTGCGATTGATGACCCTTACTGGCCGGCCCTGGCTTGTGCAACCGACCCGCGTATTGTGCGCGTGGACGGCGGCGATGAGCGATCCGGCTCGGTACTCAATGCCTTGCTTTACCTGCACGGCCAGGGCGCCAGCGACGACGACTGGGTGCTGGTGCACGATGCAGCCCGCCCAAACCTCAGCCGCGCGGACCTCGACAAGCTGCTCTTTGAACTGGCCGACGACGCCGTGGGTGGCCTGCTGGCAGTGCCGGCGCGGGACACCCTCAAGCGTGCCGACAAACACGGGCGCGTGCTGGAAACTGTCGATCGTGCTCCGATCTGGCAGGCCTATACCCCACAGATGTTCCGCCTGGGCGCCTTGCACCGCGCATTGGCCGACAGCCTGGTCTCGGACGTGGTGATCACCGACGAAGCGTCGGCCATGGAGTGGGCCGGGCACGCGCCGCGCCTGATCGAAGGCCGCAGCGACAATCTCAAGGTCACCCGCCCCGAAGACCTCGAATGGCTGCGACAGCGTCGGGCTTTTCAAGCCTGATTGCAGGCCTCAGTCGCTGACCTCCTCTAACCCCGGCTGGGCTTTCAGCGCCTCTACCAGGGCTGGCACGTTCGCGAACGGTTGTTTATCGACCGCCCAGCCCGGCGATGTAATGGAGACCATCGATCCCAACTGATTGACCGTGAAGGTCTGGAGGTCTCCTCGGCGTGCCCGGTAATGGACCCGCGCCGGCATGCCCTCGCTGGCAGCCGACAGCAGGAATTGTCCTGGTCGGGTCAGCCGGGTTTCCGGGGTCGTTGCTACTTGGCGGTGTGAGGGGCCGGGTTGTCCCGCCGCAATTCGTTGCAGCGTAGTGGGGTCTACCCGCAACACGAGATCGGCTTTGACGGTCGCCTCGCCTTTGCCAATACCCAGGCCCAACGTATCTCCCGGATCTACCTCAATCCCCAGGCGTTGCCCAGCCCTGGCATCTTTAACGCGCAGCCCGATGCTGCCAGTCAGCTCGGCAAGCCCCGGCGTTCCCCGGAAAGTATTGGTATGACTGTTGCCTACCAGTGCAATCCATTTCCCCGGGCGACGTTTAGTCGTCTGGACCCATTGAATTACCTCGGTGGCATAAAAATTCATCAATTGCTGGCGCAGGGTACCGTCGGCGTCGGCCATGCCCTTGACCATGTAACTGGCGGTGCAGTCGATGGGTTGGATTTTGATACCGGCGTCCCGGGCCTTAATGATGACGTTTTGAAACGAGTAATACGTATCTGTGAGTGGCGGGTAGATAGCCTTGAGGTAGTTTTTGAGCTCGTCGGACATTGGCGTGCCCTTGGACCTGTAGAACGCCTTCAACAAAGGTAAATGCACATCTGTCAGTAAATGCTCGAAGTAGAGGCGCTTGACGCCAATGCGGGCGAGCATGTGCATATTATCGATCAGGATCGCCTTGCTCGACAGGTCACCATGACTTTCGCCCAGGACCACGCCATCACTGACGCCGAACAGTTTTGAGATGATGCCGGATTGCGATTCGCTCAGGGTGAAGCTCGGCAGCGGCGGCCTTACCAGCGGCAAAGACGGCGAATCGAAGAATATTGCGGCGTCTTGCGCCAGTTTGTTTCTCTTTTCGAAGAACAGCTTGCGGGCGTCTCTAAGCAATTGCAGGCCTGCGCCAAAGGGTTCGTATTCTTCGTTAAATTTACTGCTGTCATGCAACATCCCGGCAAGCGTATCGCGCATCGAGGCCGGCATTTCGTAGCCGCTGAAAAAGGTCGTGTCGGTTGTGCCACCCAGCACCCGGTAGATTTTTTGCCAGGCATTACGAAACGGCGCGCCGCCACTCAACCCTGCCCGGCGCCATTTGAGGTCCGGGCCTTGGATGGCATACAGCCCGGTCGACTGGACACGTCGCGGGTCTACCGGGTCACTGATGAACAGTTCGAAAAGGCCACCGTCATTTGGCGCGGTGTAGGTCATGAAGGCATCGCCGTCGATCTTCACGATCTGCAACCCACTGGGGTGGTGAGCCGGCACCAGCGTGCGGCCCGGCGATTCGCCTGTGGTGGCCGCGGCTGGCAGTGCACTCGCACTGATCTGGCCATCGGTTTCCCGTACGGCTTTGCCCAGGCCGACCCGAATCTTGTTCAGTGTGGTGATGGCGGTGCCGATGCCGTGCAATACCACCGGCGAAGCATTCAGGGCGCCGAACGTAATACGTTCGCTGGCCTGCGGCTTGCCTTTGATCACGTCGTCGGCGCCTATGGCCATTTCAACTGAACCTGCGGTGATAAAGCAAAATTCTGCCAACAATGCCGTGCCCATCGCCAGGGCGATGGGGATCGCCAGCAAGCAAGCCTTTTCCAGGGCGTCGATGGTCTGCGCCTTGCGAATATCCAGGGGCGAGGTGATGGTGTTTGCCGCCATCTTTGAAATACGTGCGCGTATTTGCCGGGCCATATAGTCGAAGGGGTTGCCGCCCAGCGCCGGGTAACCGGGGTTGTTTATGTATTGCTCGGGGTCCCAATAGTTGTTGTGCAGCAAGCGGTTGAACAAACCGGCTGCCGGGGCGCTGTCAGGAAACAGGCTGATGCCTATCAGGGCCTCCTCCACGCCGCTGTAGATATACCCGGAATCGACGGTGTCCGGGTCGAAATAGGCCACCAAGGCTTTACGAAGCGTAGGGTCTTTGGCCGCGCCCGCCAGCCATTTCCTCATTGACGCCGGGTTATTGAAACCATGGAAAGGCGAAGAGTTACCCGGAATGTAGAGCAAGGTGATCTGGCTCTGCTTATCCGTGATGGTAAGGAGGGAGGTTGCTTCAGCGTTATGGATGCGTAGCAGCCGTAGATCAAGGTGGGTGTCAGGGCGGTAGGGTGCCTGCAAGTCCTCAAGGGTCAGGCTGCTCAGGTCCTTGTTGGCGGGCATGCCTGCCGCCCTGGCCGCCAGTTGCACCTCGTCCTGGGTCAGTGTCAGTTCTACGGCCTGGCTCAGGTATGCCTCGATGAACGCCGTTCGCATCAGCGTCTTGTAGTTTTCCAGGTGCATGCCCCAGAAAGCCTGTAACGCCTCGTCGTAGGCTGTATCGAAATGGCTGTTGCGGACAAAGTCGCGAAAGGTGGCGGGCACGATGTCTGATTGAGTACGGCGGTCGTACACCTGGGGATGGCTCTTGTGGTAAATCGCCTCATAGCGCATCGGCGGGATCCAGCCCGCGGCGATGAATTCTTCGTTGAACATGGCCGGGATGCGGTTATCCATCAGGCGCGGCAGCTCTTTGACCACGTTGAAGTACGGTGCGGTGGTGGAAAACCCGGTGGTATTGATTATCCCGCCGGCGGCGATGGGTGCGCTGCAGATCATCGCTTCGGTCAGGCTCATGGATTGGACGACCGCTGCGGTAAAGGGCGCGTGCGGATCGTCGGTGTTGTACTCAAGGGTGGTCAGCAGCAGTGCGTCGGGTTCCAGGGTTTCCTGGCTGAGGGGTTGGGCACTGTCGCGAATTAACCGGGCGGCCACTTCGGCTGGCACCGGGAAATCATTCAGGACCTTGCGGATAAAGTGGTTGATACGTTGAAGCTGTGCCGCGTTGGGGATCATCGGTATGCCTTCTGGCGCTGGGAGCAGCGCGTATTTGCAGGCAATACCGTACCGGGCAGGCGTTACTTATTGAGGCCGGCATTTACAGATAGACCGGGTTTTTGCCCAGGCCTTCCTTGAGGAAATCCACCAGCTTGCGCACTTTCGGTGACAGATGGCGTTGCTGCGGATACAGCGCCCACACCGCTGTATTCGGCGGCTGGTGAGCCTCGAGCAGCGAGACCAGGGCGCCACTGTGCAAGGATTCCAGCACGTAATAGTCGGGCAACTGGCAGAGCCCGGTGCCCTGCAACGCTGCATCCAGTACGGCTTGCCCACTGTTGCAGCGCCAGTTTCCCTGCACGCGCTGGGAGAACTCCCGCCCGTCCTGTTTGAGTTGCCAGATATCCGAGCTGCCAATCAGGCAGTTATGCCGGCTGAGTTCCGACAAGCTGTGGGGGCGGCCATACCGCTCAAGGTAGGCGGGCGAGGCGCACAGGTACATGCGCCTGGGCGCCAGTCGGCTGGCAACCATCCGCGAGTCGGCAAGGCGCCCCAGGCGAATGGCCAGGTCCAGGCCTTCGTGGACCAGGTCGAGTGGGCGGTTGGTCAGCTCGATGTCCACGCGCAGTTGTGGGTACAAGCCCATGAATCGCGTGACCAATGGGGCGATAAAGCGCTCACCATAGGCCACCGCGCAGGTCATGCGCAGCATGCCCTTGGGCTCGCTGGCGAGGTCGCCCACGGCGCGCAGGGCTTCCTCGCGGCCGTCCTGCAAGCGTTGGCAGTGTTGCAGAAACGTCTGGCCGGCCTCGGTGAGCGTCACGCGCCGGGTGCTGCGATACAGCAGGCGCGTTTGCAGTCGTTCTTCCAGCCGGGCGACCTGGCGGCTGATATGAGAGGACGACACCCCCAGGCGCTCTGCGGCTGCAGTGAATTGGCTGCACTCGGCCACGGCGACAAACTCGTCGATGCCTTCCCAGCGGTTTTCCAACATGGTGATTATCCCTGTACAGCAATAATGTTTTGCTTTCACCTGGATTATTAATCAGGTGGCCATGTTTTACACTGCCGGTCTTACGTTTTTAACCCGATGGAGAAACCGGATGATCAAGTCCCGCGCGGCCGTAGCCTTCGAAGCCAAGAAACCCCTCGAGATCGTTGAAGTGGATGTGGCCATGCCCAAGGCGGGCGAGGTGTTGCTGCGGGTGGTGGCGTCCGGTGTGTGCCATACCGACGCCTACACCTTGTCGGGCGCGGACCCGGAAGGCATCTTTCCGTCGATCCTGGGCCACGAAGGCGGCGCGGTGGTAGAAGCCATCGGCGAGGGCGTGACCTCGGTGGCGGTGGGCGACCACGTGATCCCGCTGTACACCCCGGAATGCGGCAAGTGCAAATTCTGCCTGTCGGGCAAGACCAACCTGTGTCAGGCCATTCGCGCCACTCAGGGCAAAGGCTTGATGCCCGACGGTACCTCGCGCTTCTCCTACAAAGGCCAGCCGATTTTCCACTACATGGGCACCTCGACTTTCTCCGAGTACACCGTGCTGCCGGAAATCTCCGTTGCCAAAATTCCTAAGGACGCGCCGCTGAAAAAGGTCTGCCTGCTGGGCTGTGGCGTCACCACCGGTATCGGTGCGGTGATCAACACGGCCAAGGTCAAGCCAGGCGACACCGTGGCCATCTTCGGCCTGGGCGGCATCGGCCTGTCAGCGGTGATCGGCGCGGTAAAAGCCAAGGCCGGCCGCATCATTGCCATCGACATCAACCCGGCCAAGTTTGAAATCGCCAAGCAATTGGGCGCCACCGACTGCATCAACCCGAAAGATTACGACCGCCCGATCCAGGACGTGATCGTCGATTTGACCGATGGTGGTGTCGACTTTTCCTTCGAGTGCATCGGCAATGTGCAACTGATGCGTGCCGCGCTGGAGTGCTGCCACAAGGGGTGGGGCGAGTCGGTGATCATCGGCGTGGCGGGTGCCGGCCAGGAAATTGCCACCCGTCCGTTCCAACTGGTGACCGGCCGCGTCTGGCGCGGTTCGGCGTTTGGTGGCGTGCGTGGCCGCAGCGAATTGCCAAGCTACGTGGAAATGGCCCAGACCGGCGAAATCCCGCTGGACACGTTCATCACCCACACCATGGGCCTGGAAGACATCAACAAAGCGTTTGAACTGATGCATGAAGGCAAGAGCATTCGTACCGTCATCCACTTCTGAGGTCGGCCATGAGTCTGGAAAACCTGTCGTGCCAGAAGAGCTTCGGTGGCTGGCATAAACGCTACAAGCATCATTCCGATGTGCTCGGTTGCGACATGACCTTTGCCGTTTACCTGCCGCCACAAGCGGAGCAGGGCGGCACGTTGCCGGTGCTGTACTGGCTGTCGGGGCTGACCTGCACCGACGAGAACTTCATGCAGAAGGCCGGCGCCCAGCGCATGGCCGCCGAGCTGGGGTTGATCATCGTCGCCCCGGACACCAGCCCTCGTGGGCCGGGTGTGCCGGGCGACCCGGACAATGCCTGGGATTTCGGCCTCGGTGCCGGTTTTTATCTGAATGCCACCCAGGAACCCTGGGCCCAGCACTATCGGATGCATGACTACGTGGTGCAGGAATTGCCGGCATTGGTCGAGGCGCATTTCCCGGCATCGGCCAAGCGCGGCATCAGCGGCCACTCCATGGGCGGTCATGGGGCGCTGGTGTGCGCCTTGCGCAACCCCGGGCGCTATCAGTCGGTGTCGGCGTTCTCGCCGATCAACAACCCGATGGATTGCCCGTGGGGCCAGAAGGCGTTCTCCCGTTACCTCGGGGAAGAGCGCTCCAAATGGCGCGAATGGGATGCCTGCGTGTTGATCAGCGAAGCCTCGGAAAAGCTGCCACTGCTGGTGGACCAGGGCGATCGCGACGATTTCCTCGCGGTGCAGCTCAAGCCTGAGGCCTTGCAACAAGCGGCCAAGGCGGCCAACCACCCGCTCAAGCTGCGACTGCAACCGGGCTATGACCACAGCTACTTCTTTATTGCCAGCTTCATCGAAGACCACTTACGCCATCACGCACGCGCTTTGCTCGGTTAATGTGAGGCAAAAGTAGGTAGAATCACGCCCTGAATTAAATCGGGGCGTTTTTTTATGCGTATTGGCCACGGCTACGATGTGCACCGTTTCGCCGAAGGCGATTTCATCACCCTGGGCGGTGTGCGAATCGCGCACCACCATGGGTTGCTGGCTCATTCCGACGGCGACGTAGTGCTGCATGCCTTGAGCGATGCCTTGCTCGGCGCCGCCGCGTTGGGCGACATCGGCAAGCACTTTCCGGACACCGACCCCACCTTCAAGGGCGCGGACAGCCGCGTGCTGCTGCGTCACGTGGTCGGTTTGATCCACGCCAAGGGCTGGAAGGTCGGCAATGTCGACAACACCATCGTTGCCCAGGCGCCCAAGATGGCCCCGCATATCGAATCGATGCGCGCGCTGATTGCCGCAGATCTTCAAGTTGAGTTGGATCAAGTGAACGTAAAAGCTACCACCACCGAAAAGCTCGGGTTTACCGGCCGCGAAGAGGGCATTGCGGTGCACGCCGTTGCCTTGTTGCTGCGCGCATGAATGATCTGCAATTGCTGGGCCCGCGTGCCTATGGCGAGGCCTTGGGCAGCGCTGTTCTGAAGGCTACCGCTGAAGATTTCCAGGTAGATGAAGTACTGGATATCCCGCTGACCGGCGAGGGTGAACACCTGTGGCTGTGGGTGGAAAAGCGCGGCCTGAATACCGAAGAAGCCGCGCGACGGATTGCCAAGGCGGCGGGCGTGCCGTTGCGCACCGTCAGCTACGCCGGGCTCAAGGACCGCCAGGCGCTGACCCGCCAGTGGTTCAGCGTGCAGTTGCCGGGCAAGGCTGATCCGGACCTGAGCGGGGCGGAAAACGACACCCTCAAGATCCTCAAGATCGCCCGCCACAAGCGCAAGCTGCAGCGCGGTGCCCATTCGGCCAATGGCTTTACCTTGCGCCTGACCCAGTTTGCCGGCGATGCCGCGGCCATCGACGCGCGCCTGCAACTGATCGCCAAACAAGGTATTCCCAACTATTTCGGCACCCAGCGTTTCGGTCATAACGGCGGCAACGTCGTCGATGCCCGTGACTGGGCTGCGCGCAAGGCCTTGCCGGAGCAGCGCAACGTGCGTTCGCGCCTGCTGTCGACGGCACGCAGCTTTCTGTTCAACAAAGTGCTGGCGGCGCGGGTAGCCGACGGTTCCTGGCAGCGCGCCCAGGTCGGCGATTTGCTGGCGTTTACCGACAGCCGCAGCTTTTTCCCGGCGGAGGAGGCTGAATGCAGCGACCCACGCCTGGCGATCCTCGACCTGCATCCCACCGGGCCGCAATGGGGCGAAGGCGATTCGCCTGCCACTGGCGCTACCCATGCGTTGGAGCGAGCGATTGCCGACGGTGAAGCCGACCTGCGCGATTGGCTGGTGAATGCCGGCATGAGCCAGGAACGTCGCATTCTTCGACTGCCCATTGGCGGGTTGACGTGGCATTATCCCGAGCCTGACATTCTGCAATTGGAATTCGTCCTGCCGGCTGGATGCTTCGCCACCGTATTGGTGCGCGAGCTTGTAGATCTGGTGCCGGTGGGGCAGACGGACAGCCCATGCGTATTCTGATATCTAACGACGACGGGGTCACCGCACCCGGCCTTGCCGCGCTTTATGCTGCGCTGGCGGATTACGCCGAGTGCGTGGTGGTTGCCCCGGACCAGGACAAAAGCGGCGCCAGCAGCTCGCTGACGCTCGACCGTCCTTTGCATGTACAGACGTTGCCCAACGGCTTTATCAGCGTGAACGGCACGCCGACCGACTGCGTGCACCTGGCGATCAACAGCCTGCTGGAGCGCGAGCCGGACCTGGTAGTTTCCGGGATCAACCTGGGCGCCAACCTGGGGGACGACGTGTTGTATTCCGGTACCGTGGCAGCAGCCCTTGAAGGGCGCTTCCTGGGTCGGACTTCGTTTGCCTTCTCGTTTGCTTCC
The DNA here is from genome assembly GCF_055409485.1 of Pseudomonas sp. A125. Classification (NCBI taxonomy): domain Bacteria; kingdom Pseudomonadati; phylum Pseudomonadota; class Gammaproteobacteria; order Pseudomonadales; family Pseudomonadaceae; genus Pseudomonas; species Pseudomonas sp. A125. The sequence goes on along the minus strand of NZ_JBUZVP010000006.1, from coordinate 101,423 downwards.
CGTCAACTGGACAACCTGGCCACCGCGGCGTATTTCGCCCGCAAGCTGGTGGAAGCCCATGACACCCTGGTCTTGCCGCCGCGCACGGTGCTCAACGTCAATATTCCCAATCTGCCCCTGGATCATATTCGCGGCATCCAGCTGACCCGCCTCGGCCATCGCGCCCGTGCGGCAGCGCCGCTGAAGGTGGTCGACCCACGTGGCAGGGAAGGGTACTGGATTGCCGCTGCCGGCGATGCCGAGGACGGTGGCGAGGGCACGGACTTTCATGCGGTGATGCAAGGTTATGTCTCGATTACCCCGTTGCAACTTGATCGCACCTTCAGTGATGCCTTCAGTAGCCTCGATGGCTGGCTGGAGGGGCTGCGCTGATGGCTCGTGAACAAGACGACCTGCTGCGCCGGGGCATCGGGATGACCTCCCAGCGCACCCGCGAGCGATTGATCCAGCGCCTGTACGAAGAAGGGCTGTCCAACGCCCAGGTGCTGGAAGTCATCCGGCGTACCCCGCGGCATCTGTTTGTCGATGAGGCTCTGGCCCATCGCGCTTATGAAGACACTGCGTTGCCAATCGGCCACAACCAGACCATCTCCCAGCCTTATATGGTGGCGCGGATGAGTGAGCTGCTGCTGGCGGCGGGCCCGCTGGACAAGGTGCTGGAAATCGGTACCGGCTCCGGCTACCAGACGGCCGTGTTGTCACAGCTGGTGGAGCGGGTGTTCTCGGTCGAACGCATCAAGGTTCTGCAGGACCGGGCCAAGGAGCGCCTGGTGGAGTTGAACCTGCGCAACGTGGTGTTTCGCTGGGGCGATGGTTGGGAAGGCTGGCCGGCGCTGGCGCCGTACAACGGCATTATCGTCACTGCGGTGGCAACCGATGTGCCCCAGGCTTTGCTCGATCAACTGGCTCCCGGCGGGCGCCTGGTGATCCCGGTGGGCTCCGGCGAAGTGCAACAATTAATGTTGATTGTTCGCGAGGAAGAGGGCTTTTCCCGGCACGTGCTCGGCGCCGTGCGTTTCGTCCCGTTGCTTAATGGCCCGCTGGCCTGATCAATTATTCCTGCCTACTGAATTCTATTGCCGGGTATGTGTCTTACAGCGGGGTCTATTGAGTCAACATGATTGCTCGTGGGAATTAAACATGATGAAAATTTCTTTAGAATCGTGTTTCCAGTAAAAACCCAACGGCCAGTTATACTTGCGTCATATTTCAAGCCTGATACAGGCGTTCATAGTCAGCCACCACAAAGGGAGCGGCGGGTGAGTCTCACGGTCATTGCACAGCGTATGAGTCAAACAAGCTTTCAGCGACTGGTGATTGGCCTTGTCTTGAGTTCCTTGTTGGCGGCTTGTTCAAGCACGCCATCCGGTGCGCGGGTGGTTGACCGCAATAATGCGGTACCGCAAAAACCAACCGTTACCACCGGGCAATATGTCGTGCGCAAGGGCGATACGATGTTCTCGATCGCCTTCCGGTATGGGTGGGATTACAAGGCGCTGGCCGCCCGTAACAACATTCCCGTGCCGTATACGATACATCCGGGACAAACTATCCGTTTCGATGGGCGAACCGGTTCAGCACCGACCGCCGTTGTCACAAATACCGCCTCTTCGCCGTCGTCTTCGAGCAAAACCACAATCATTACCCGCCCTGCAGGCACCGCTGCGCCTAGCGTTGCGAGCAAACCTGCACCTGCTCCACTGCCTCCGGCAGGGCCGGCGCCGACTGGTTGGGGATGGCCCTCAAATGGCATCCTGATTGGAAAATTCTCTTCAAACGGTAGTTTGAATAAAGGCATTGATATCGCCGGGGATTTGGGACAGCCTGTTTTAGCTGCGTCTGATGGGACAGTGGTGTACGCCGGGAGTGGTTTACGGGGCTACGGCGAGCTGGTCATCATCAAACACAGCGATACCTACGTCAGTGCCTACGGTCACAACCGCAGGCTGTTGGTTCGGGAGGGGCAGCAGGTCAAAGTCGGACAGACAATTGCCGAAATGGGGTCAACTGGTACAGACCGGGTGAAACTGCACTTTGAGATTCGCCGCCAAGGGAAGCCTGTTGATCCGCTGCAATTCCTTCCCCGTCGTTGATGTGTTGTTACCAGCCTGTTCCCTCGCGTAGAAGGAACAGGCTCCAGCGTTGCCAAGGATAAAGGCGTCGCTTGAGCTTGAGGTCGAACTCACCAAAGGACTATAACAATGGCTCTCAGTAAAGAAGCGCCGGAGTTTGACATCGACGATGAGGTTCTCCTTATGGAGACCGGCATTGCTACGGAATCGATGTCGAATGAGGGACCTGCTGTACCTTCAGTTCGCACCAAATCCAAGAACTCCACCGCGTTAAAGCAACACAAATACATTGATTACACGCGGGCGCTCGACGCGACCCAGCTGTACCTCAATGAAATCGGCTTTTCCCCTCTGCTCACTCCCGAAGAAGAAGTCTTTTTTGCGCGCTTGTCGCAAAAAGGCGATCCGGCTGGGCGCAAGCGCATGATTGAAAGCAACCTGCGGCTGGTGGTGAAAATCGCCCGACGCTACGTCAATCGTGGGCTGTCCCTGTTGGACTTGATCGAGGAAGGCAATCTCGGCCTGATCCGGGCGGTGGAGAAGTTCGACCCTGAGCGGGGCTTCCGCTTTTCGACCTATGCCACCTGGTGGATTCGTCAGACCATCGAACGGGCGATCATGAATCAAACCCGCACAATCCGGTTGCCGATCCATGTGGTCAAGGAGCTCAACGTCTACCTGCGGGCGGCACGTGAGCTGACCCAAAAACTCGATCATGAACCTTCGCCTGAAGAAATCGCCAACCTGCTGGAGAAACCGGTGGGGGAGGTCAAGCGCATGCTCGGTCTCAATGAGCGGGTGTCTTCAGTCGATGTCTCGCTGGGTCCGGATTCGGATAAAACCCTGCTAGATACCCTGACTGATGATCGTCCTACGGACCCTTGTGAGTTGCTGCAGGACGACGATCTGTCGCAAAGCATCGACCAGTGGCTTTCCGAACTCACGGACAAACAACGTGAGGTGGTGATTCGCCGCTTCGGGCTGCGCGGCCACGAAAGCAGCACCCTGGAGGATGTTGGCCTGGAGATTGGCTTGACCCGGGAACGGGTGCGGCAGATCCAGGTAGAGGGTCTCAAGCGCTTGCGCGAGATCCTGGAGAAAAATGGCTTGTCGAGTGAGTCGTTGTTCCAATAACGGCCTGTAAGGCAGCTATGAAAACGCCCGGGGCATGTGAATGCACCGGGCGTTTTGCTTTGGGGGGCGCGTAGCAGCTGTCGAGCGCCAGCGAGGCTGCGTCCGGCCTCAACTCGGTGTCGCACCCTACGCAGCCTCGCTGGCGCTCGACAGCTGCTACGATAGCCAAATCCCAGGCACAAAAAAGCCCCGCTTTTGAGGGCGGGGCTTTTTGACTAAATCAGTACAAGTTAGATAACTTGAACTTCTTCAGCTTGCATGCCTTTCTGACCGCGGGTAGCGATGAAAGAAACCTGTTGGCCTTCTTTCAGGCTTTTGAAGCCGTCGGATTGGATAGCTTTGAAGTGAACGAACAGGTCGTCACCGGATTGTGGAGTGATGAAGCCGAAGCCTTTTTCATCGTTGAACCACTTAACGGTACCAGTTTGGCGATTAGACATGGTGTATCTCCTTGGACAAAGTTAACTGCGACTCAGGAAAAGCCCTGGCCGAGACTGAGTGCAAAGAGCAGGAAAAATTCTTGGAGATGGTTGGATCGAAATTCAACATATCGTGTAGAGATTCTCAGTGACACAAGCAGCACAGTGGCGCCACCTTAACCCTTTTTCAGGAACGTGCCAATGGTATTTCCGAAGGTTTCTCTATTTTCGTGACTGGCGGCAGCCCGATACCGCATCAACGCCCCACATTTGAAGGTGCGCCCCGCCCAGCAGGGGCTGCGCGGCGCCAAGAAAAACAGTCGCCCCTTTGAACCACGGGGCCAGCCCCGGTAAGATGCCCAACAGAATTTTTTCACCTCGCTATTCAGGACACCCGCCATGAGCATCAAATCGGACAAGTGGATTCGCCGCATGGCGCAAGAGCACGGCATGATCGAGCCCTTCGTGGAGCGCCAGATGCGTGGCGAAGGCACTGAGCGACTGATTTCGTTCGGGGTTTCCAGCTACGGCTACGATGTACGCTGCGCCGATGAGTTCAAGGTGTTCACCAACATCAACTCGGCGACCGTCGATCCGAAAAACTTCGACGAAAAAAGCTTCGTCGACGTCAAGAGCGACGTCTGCATCATCCCGCCAAACTCCTTTGCGCTGGCGCGCACTGTCGAGTTCTTCCGTATCCCGCGCAACGTCCTGACCATTTGCCTGGGCAAAAGCACCTACGCGCGCTGCGGCATCATCGTCAACGTCACTCCGCTGGAACCGGAATGGGAAGGGCACGTGACCCTGGAGTTCTCCAATACCACCACCTTGCCGGCAAAAATCTACGCCAACGAAGGCGTTGCCCAGATGTTGTTCTTTGAATCCGATGAAGAGTGTGAAGTGTCCTATAAAGACCGTGGCGGCAAGTATCAGGGCCAGCGCGGCGTTACTCTCCCACGCACTTGATCGAATCGTCTTACAGGCTTAGGGAATTTGTCAGCGGGCAGACACTCTATTGAGTGTACTGCCCCGACGCGTGCACAACGCGCCGGGCCACGCTTGAGGAGTCCCCTATGAAGCTCGATCCGCGAATCAGCGCCGAACTCGCCCGGCTTGAACCCAATCAGATTGGTGTCATGGCCTGGTCCTTGATGGCCGATCCCGCCGCAGGCGGCATTCCCGGCCAACCTGGCCCCGATGATCCCTGGCCCAACCAGCCTGAAGAGCCGGGTGAGCCCACCCTGCCTGACGAACCGCCTCCCGCCCCGGTGGCTTGATTTTGAAACCGGTGGCCCAATGGTCAGTTGCTCAACGCACTGGCCATACTTCATGGTCGCCGATCACAAAGATCTGGCTGTCTTCGTCATGAGTCACTGAATAACCTCCTGTAAACGCACCGAACGCCGGCAACAGGCTGACTTGGGCGCCGAGCCGGAAGCACGGCAGGCGCAAGCTTTGCCGACCCTTGCCCCGCAGGCGATACACCGGATGCACGTGCCCGGCCAGTACATGGTGGCTGGCATGGACGTCGGGTTCGTGCTGCAGCGCAAACGGGCCCATCAGCAGGGGCTCGGTTACCACCTCCATCGCCAGGTCGGCAGGTGGGTCGCCTGCGCGCTTGTCGTGGTTGCCGCGAATCAGCGTGAGCGCCACGGTTGAATGACGCTCTCGCCAGGCCCTCAATGCGTTCAGGGTGCCGCTGGCGTGGGAGCCGGGCCCGTGGAGGAAGTCGCCGAGGAAGATCACCTGCACACACGGGTAGGCGGCCAACAGTTGGTCCAGGCGCTGCAGGTTGTCAGTGGTCGTGCCCTGCGGCACTGGCTGGCCGAGGCTGCGATAGGCCGACGCCTTGCCAAAGTGCGCGTCGGCGATCAACAGGCATTTTCTCGCAGGCCAATACACGGCCTTGTCCGCCAGCAACCACAGGGCTTCTTCTGCCAGTTGTATCGGGCAATGAGAGGGCATCAGTTTTTCCCGTTATCGGCGATTTTTTCCAGGTCCTGAACCATCCGTGCAATGCGCTCCGAAAGTTTTTCCGAGCTCAGGCTTTCCCGGAAACGCTCCACCAGCAACGGAAAGGCCAGCGGGGTAGGCCGCTTGACCAGATGCAGGTCCAGTTTTAATGCTGATAAGTGCTGCAACGTTTCTTCCAGCCGACGAATATCCAACTCATCCCGCAGGACTTCTTCCCCTGCCTGGGTCAGCAGCAGGTTCTGTGGGTCGTATTGCTTGAACACTTCAAAGAACAAACCGCTGGAGGCCTGCACCTGGCGCGTACTTTTCGGCGCGCCCGGGTAGCCTGCGAACACCAGCCCGGCGATCCGCGCGATCTCGCGAAAGCGCCGCAGGGCCAGTTCACCGGCATTCAGGCTCGCTACCACGTCGTCCAGCAGATGATCCGGACTGAACAGTGCCCCACCCCCCAGTAAGGCCGGCCAATTCACTTCGGTCGCGCTCAGTAGCTCCAGCCCATAGTCGTTGACCGCAATCGAAAACGTCACCGCCTGTTGCCGGCTGACCCGCCACGCCAACAGGCTTGCCAGCCCAAGATGCACCTGGCGCCCGGCGAACGGATACAAAAACAGGTGCCAGCCTTCCCGCGACTTGAGCGCCTCGGCCAGCAGATGCTCGCGAGTCGGCAGCCCGGACCAGCGCAACTGGGTTTCCAGCAACGGTTGCACCGCCTGCATCTCCGGCCCGATGAATTGACCGTGGGCGGCCGCATCGAAGCGCTTGACCACTGCCTGGGCCAGTTCATTGGAAAGTGGCATGCGCCCGCCGTTCCAGCGCGGTACGGCGGCCTTTTTCACGTTACTGCGCCGTACATAAGCAGTCATGTTCTCCACCCGGACCAATTCCAGCAGGCGCCCGGCAAACAGAAAACCATCCCCTGGCTTCAGCCGCGCAATAAAACCTTCCTCGACACTGCCCAGGGTCTTGCCACCGCCGCCTTTGCTCCAGAATTTGAGCTGGATGCTGGCGTCGCTGACGATGGTGCCCACGCTCATCCGATGGCGCCGCGCCAGCCGGGCATCGGGTACGCGCCAGATGCCGTGTTCGTCTGGCTCGACCCTGCGGTAATCCGGGTAGGCAGTCAGCGATAGGCCACCATGGCGCACGAAGCCCAATGCCCAGGCCCAATCCGCGTCGCTCAGGTCTCGATAGGCCCAGGCGGTACGCACCTCTGCCAGCAGCGCATCCGGCACAAAGCCGCCGCCCAGCGCCATGCTCACCAAATGCTGCACCAGCACATCCAACGGCTTGTGGGGCGACTGACGGGCTTCGATGCGCCGTTCAGCGATGGCGTCCTGCGCGCCAGCGGCTTCCACCAGTTCCAGGCTGTGGGTCGGCACCAGCGTGACGCGCGACGGGCGGCCTGGTGCGTGGCCGGAACGCCCGGCACGTTGCATCAGGCGCGCCACACCCTTGGCCGAGCCAATCTGCAGCACCCGTTCCACCGGCAGGAAATCCACCCCCAGGTCCAGGCTCGACGTACATACCACGGCCTTCAGTTGCCCCTCCTTCAAGGCGCGTTCCACCCAATCACGGGTTTCCCGGGACAGCGAGCCGTGGTGCAAGGCAATCAACCCGGCCCAGTCGGGACGAGCATCGAGCAAGGCCTGGTACCAGATTTCCGATTGCGCCCGTGTGTTGGTAAACACCAGGCAACTGCTGCTGGCGTCGACCTCGGCCACCACCTGCGGGAGCATTTTCAGGCCGATGTGGCCGGCCCACGGGAAACGCTCGATAACCGGGGGCAGCAGGGTGTCCACCCGCAGTTTCTTGGTCGTCTGGCCCTTCACGTTGATCCCACCGCCTTGTGGGATCAACACCTCCAACGCGTGGGCTTGATTACCCAATGTCGCGGATATACCCCACACAATCAGCTCAGGATGCCATTGCCGCAGGCGGGCGAGGGCCAATTGCAGTTGTACGCCGCGTTTGTTGCCGATCAATTCGTGCCATTCATCCACGACCACCATGCGCAGTCGCGACAGGCTGACCTGGCTGTCGGCGCGGGCGAGCATCAGCGTCAGGCTTTCCGGGGTGGTGATCAGGGTGGTGGGCAGGCGACGGCTCTGGCGGGCGCGCTCGCTGCTGCTGGTATCGCCGGTGCGCAGGCCCACGCTCCAGGGGATGTTCAGTGATTGCAGCGGTGCTTCAAGGGCCCGGGCGGTGTCTGCGGCCAGGGCACGCATGGGGGTGATCCACAGGACTGTCAGCGGTTCGGCGGGTGTTTTGCGTTTGCGGGGAGTGTCTTCGGTGATGGCGAAGCGGTTGAGGGCGGCGAACCACAGTGCGTAGGTTTTCCCGGCGCCGGTGCTGGCGTGGAGCAGTCCCGATTGGCCTTCCTTGACTGCCTGCCATACGTCTTTTTGGAAGGCGAACGGTTTCCAGCCCTTGGCGGTGAACCAGTCTTTGGCGAAGTTGGGGGATTTGGCCATGCTTGGGGCTCTGGGGGTGTATTTCAGAGACCCGTGCGGTGGGGGAAAGGTTTAACTGCGATTGCTGGGGGGTGGGGTGTATATCCGTTATTTAGGTAACGGCAACTTAGGGTTCAGCTCTTACAGCGGGTCACTTTTTTACAAACGCCTAAAAAAGTAACCAAAAAACGCTTTGCCCCACCACTCGGTGCCTCGCCTAGGCTCGGCATGCCGGAACGAAGGCCATCGTGGTTGACGGGGCCCGCAGATCAAAATCAAGAGCAGATCAAGATCAAAAGCACGCAGCCTCGCTGGCGCTCGACAGCTGCTACGGGCGGGGTGGCTCTGCTTTTCTGTGGGAGCTGGCTTGCCTGCGATGCAAACACCTCGGTCTTCCAGACACACCGAGGCGATGCCATCGCCGGCAAGCCAGCTCCTACAGTGGACCGTCCCCGCTTTAGCTTTTGATTTTGCTTTTAACACTCAAGTCGGCTTTCAGGCCGCTGTGCTGTTGATCTGCCGTTGATCTTGATCTTAGGCGCCCCGTTAAACCACGCTGGCCGAACGCAGGCAGTACGGAGCGGTGGGGCAAGAGCGTTTTGCTTACTTTTGCGCTGTTCAAAAGTGAGCCGCTGTAAGAGCGGACCCTAGGCGGCCGTTACCTAAATAACGGATATACACCCCACCCCGACCGGCTACTTCAAATTCCCACTCAAAAACTGCTGCAACCGCTCGCTCTTCGGGCTACCCAGCACATCCTCCGGCGCACCTTGTTCCTCCACCAACCCCTTGTGCAAAAACAGCACCTGGCTCGATACCTTCCGGGCAAAGCTCATCTCATGGGTCACCATGATCATCGTCCGGCCTTCCTCAGCCAAACCCTGGATCACCTTCAACACCTCACCCACCAATTCCGGATCCAGCGCCGAAGTCGGCTCGTCAAACAGCATCACCTCCGGCTCCATCGCCAACGCCCGGGCAATCGCCACCCGCTGTTGCTGCCCACCCGACAAAAACGCCGGATATTGATCCGCCACCCGCGCCGGCAAGCCAACCTTGTCCAGGTACCGGCGGGCACGGTCCTCGGCGTCTTTCTTGCTGCAACCCAGCACCCGGCGCGGCGCCATGGTGATGTTCTCCAGCACACTCATGTGGCTCCACAAATTGAAATGCTGAAACACCATCGCCAACCGCGTGCGCAGGCGCTGCAACTCAGCGTCATCCGCCACGCGCATCCCATGGCGGTCGCTGACCATGCGGATCTGCTGGCCGTCCAACGTCATGGCGCCATCATTGGGCTGTTCAAGAAAGTTGATGCAGCGCAAAAAGGTGCTTTTGCCCGAGCCGCTGGCGCCGATCAAGCTGATCACATCACCGGTCTTGGCCTTGAGCGAGACACCTTTGAGCACCTCATTGTCGCCATAGCTTTTATGCAGGCCTTCAACGGTCAATTTGTACATGGGGCGTGCATCCTCAAGGCGAAAGTAGGTAGCCGCTGCGATAGGCTTCAGTGCCCGCGACATGGGCGATAACCATCCCGGCAGTGGCCATGCGCCGCAGCGAACGGGCGTAAAGCAGGCCGGCATTGCGGCAATGCACCGGCGTTACGCGGTCAGAAATGGGGTCGATGATTTCGGCGATCAGTTGTCCGGCCTCCACGTATTCCCCAGGCAGGGCGCTGAACACCAGCAAGCCGCCGACGGGCGTGGCCACCGGTTCGACGCCTGCCAGCGGTGTGGCGGGGTAGGGCAATGCCGGCAACGGTGCAGGCTCGCCGCTGATCGCGCCGAAGTGAATCAGGTAATCAATGATCGCCTGGCAGTCGAGGCTGGCCAGGCCGTGGTTTACATCACCCTGGCCGCGCAACTCGACGGTCACCGAAAAACTGCCCATCGGAATCGGGAAGCGCTCGCCAAAGCGTTGTTGCAATTGCCACCACACCAGCGTGAAACACTCATCGAACGACTGCCCGCCGGAGTCGGTGGCCAACAGGCTGGCCTGCGAACCGATATAGCGCGCCAACGGCTCCACCTTCGGCCACGCCTCGGGGGTGGTGTACAGGTGCGCCACGGCTTCGAAGTCGCAGTGCAGGTCCAGCACCATGTCGGCATCGCAGGCCAGGCGTTGCAGCACCAGGCGCTGGGACTCCAGTTGCGTGACGGGCGTTTGCGCCGCCAGGGCCATGACCAGGGCGTCGCGGATCAGCTCGACGTTGTGCGTAGGGTCATCCCCCAGCAAACCTTCGACCTGATTGCCGACTTCGTCGCTCAGGTCGACAAACAGGCGATTGAAGTTCTGCCCGCTTTCCAGTTCATAGCGGCCCAGCGGGATGTCCATCAACACCTGTTCCAGGCCCGTCGGGTTGGCGATGGGCACCAGCACGATTTCGCTGCGCAGGCGCCCGGCGGTGGCCAGTTGTGCCAGGCGCGCCTTCAGGTGCCAGGCTACCAGCATGCCCGGCAGCTCGTCGGCGTGCAGCGACGACTGGATGTACACCTTGCCTTCGGCCTGCTCGGGCCCGAAGTGGAAGCTGTGGATCTGCCGCGCCGTGCCCGGCACCGGCGCCACGAGTGGATGAGTCTGATGACGCATGCAGGCTCCTTAGTGGCTGGGGCCGAGAAAGGCCAGCCAGCGGCGCTCCGCCAGACGAAACAGACCGACCAGGGCAAAGGTCACGGTCAGGTAGATCAGCGCAGCGATACCAAATGATTGGAAGGTCATGTAAGTGGCAGAGTTGGCGTCCCGGGCGACTTTCAAGATGTCCGGGATTGTCGCCGTGAAGGCCACTGTCGTCGAGTGCAGCATCAGGATCACTTCATTACTGTAATACGGCAGCGAGCGGCGCAGGGCCGACGGCATGATCACATAGGCATACAACTTCCAGCCGCTCAGGCCATAGGCTTTTGCTGCTTCGACTTCGCCGTGGGCCATGCTGCGGATTGCCCCGGCAAAAATCTCCGTGGTGTAGGCGCAGGTGTTGAGGGCGAAGGCGAGAATGGTGCAGTTCATCGCGTCGCGAAAGAACGCGTCCAGCACGGGTTGGGCGCGAACCGCCGCAATGCTGTAGATCCCGGTGTAGCAAATCAGCAATTGGATATACAGCGGCGTGCCGCGAAACAGGTAGGTGTAGAACTGCACCGGCCAGCGTACCCAGCGATTGCGCGACACTCGGGCGATGGAGAGCGGGATCGAAACCACGAAGCCGATGAGGATCGAGGCACTGAGCAGCCACATCGTCATGGCCAGGCCGGTGATGTGCTGGCCATCGCTATAAAGGAAGGGCCGCCAGTATTGTTGAATAAGCTCGATCATCGCACTGCCTCCCGGGAGCCTGCGGAGTAGCGCCGTTCCAGGTAGCGCAGGACAACGTTGGATGCGCTGGTGATCAATAGGTAGATAAACGCCGCGATCACCAGGAAATAGAACAACTGATACGTGCTCTTGCCGGCATCCTGCGCGGCCTTGACCAGGTCCGCCAGGCCGATGATCGACACCAGGGCCGTGGCCTTGAGCATCACGCACCAGTTGTTGTTAATGCCCGGCAGGGCGAAGCGCATCATTTGCGGGAAGGTCACAAAGCGAAACCGCTGGCCACGCGTGAGCCCGTAGGCCGTGGCGGCCTCCAGTTGGCCACGGGGCACGGCGAGGATCGCGCCGCGAAAGGTCTCGGTGAAATACGCACCGTAGATAAAGCCCAGGGTGATCACCCCGGCGCTGAATGGGTCGATCTCGATGTAGTCCCATTCCATAAAGTCGGTAAAGCCGGTCAGCCAGATTTGCAGGCTGTAGAAAATCAGCAGCATCAGCACCAGGTCAGGCACGCCGCGAATCAAGGTGGTGTAGATCTGCGCGGGAATCCGCACGAATGCCAGGCTGGAGAGTTTGGCGGTGGCGCCGAGCAAGCCCAGCAACACGCTGACGGCCAGGGAGAACACCGACAACTTGACGGTCATCCAGGTGCCTTGCAGCAACAGCGGGCCGAAACCCTTCAAGCTGAAGGCACTGAGCCCCAGGGTTTGCAAAAGATCTTCGAACATAAATCAGGACCTATGGCGATAAAAAAGCGCCCCTCCAGAGGAAGGGCGCCCCAGGCATTATTTGCCGCTGTACAGGTTCAGATCGCCAAAGTGTTTCTTCTGGATGGTGGCGTAGGTGCCATCATCGTGTAACGCTTTGATACCTTTATCCAACAAGGCCTTCAGGTCTTTGTTACCTTTTTTGATACCGACCGCAGTTTTCGATGGCAGCAGTGGATCGTCGATGGCCTTGCTGACTTCGTAGTCAGCGCCGGCTGGCGACTTCAAAAAGCCCAGTTCGGCTTGCAGCATGTCCTGCACGGAAGCGTCCAGGCGGCCGGAAGTCAGGTCGGCATACACCTGGTCCTGGTTGGCGTAGGCCTTGGTAGTCACACCGGCTTTGTCCAGTACGGCCTTGGCGTAGGCTTCCTGGATGGTGCCTTGCTCGTAGCCCACGGTTTTACCCTTGAGGGACTCAGGCGTGGAGTAGTTCGCGCCTTTTTTGAATACCAGGGAAGTCGGGCCGGAGAACAGCTCGCTGGAGAAGTCGATCGCCTTTTCACGGGCTTCGGTCACGGTCATCGAGGAAATCACGCCATCAAACTTGTTGGCGTTGAGGCCTGGAATCATGCCGTCGAAATCACTTTCGACCCACTTGCACTTGACCTTCAGCTCGGCACAGATGGCATTGCCCAGGTCGATATCGAAGCCCACCAGGCTACCGTCAGCGGCTTTTGACTCAAACGGCGCGTAGGACGGATCGACACCAAAACGCAATTCCTTGTATTCCTTGGCCAGCGCAGAACCTGCGGCCATGCACAGAGCCAGTGCAGAAAGGGTCAGCAATGCTTTTTTCATTATGTAATCCCTGGAAACCAAGATAAGCGCTTGTGGCGCGGTTAGGACTGTTACTGAACGGTGTCAGACCGAACTCAAGTAGCAATTTCTGCACCATAGTTCCGAATGGTCGTTTTAAAAGGTGAGATTAAGGAGTTGTGCCAATAGGAAATGCCCGAAAACGGGCATGGAAAATTGACCGCACCAACCTGAAGCACAGCATCATCCTGTAGGAGCCGGCTTGCCGGCGATTGTTTCTTGAATGTGACGGTGATCTTGAGGACGCTATCGCTGGCAAGCCAGCTCCTACAGGGGCTTGGGTCAGGCCAGCAGATTTTGCAGTGTGGCCAGGTTGTCTGCCTCATCCACGGATTTATCCTGGCGCCAACGCAACATCCTCGGGAACCGCACGGCAATGCCGCTCTTGTGCCGCTTGGACAGGGCAATCCCTTCAAAACCCAATTCAAACACCAGGCTGGGCTTTACGCTGCTCACCGGGCCGAATTTCTCCGCGGTGGTCTTGCGCACGATGGCGTCGACCTTACGCATTTCTTCATCGGTCAGGCCCGAATACGCCTTGGCGAACGGCACCAACGTACGCTCAGTACCGGGCGGGCCGTCCCACACCGCAAAGGTGTAGTCGCTGTACAGGCTGGCGCGCCGGCCATGGCCGCGCTGGGCATAGATCAACACCGCGTCGACACTGAACGGGTCGACCTTCCACTTCCACCACACGCCCATGTCCTTGGTACGCCCCACGCCATAGAGGCCGTCGCGGGCCTTGAGCATCATGCCTTCCACGCCCAGGCTGCGGGAGGCTTCACGTTGTTCGGCCAATGCCTGCCAGCTGTCGCCGGTCAGCAATGGAGACGCCTGCAACGTCGGCCGGTTGCAGTCGCTGATCACTTGCTCCAGTTGCGCCCGGCGCTCGGCCTGGGTGTGGTTGCGCCAGTCTTCACCGTGGTGTTCCAGCAGGTCATAGGCCAGCACCGCGACGGGGGCGTCTTCGAGGATTTTCTTGCTCAGGGTTTTGCGGCCGATGCGCTGTTGCAGCAGGGCAAAGGGCTGTACCGAGGCCTTCCACACCACGATTTCACCGTCGATCACCGTGCCATCGGGCAGGCTGTGCGCCAGGTCATGAAGCTCCGGGAAGCGGTCGGTCACCAGCTCCTCGCCCCGGGACCAGACCCACAAACGGCCTTCACGCTTGACCAGTTGCGCGCGAATGCCGTCCCACTTCCATTCCACTTGCCAGTCATCGGGGGCGCCAAGCAAAGCATCGAATTGCTCCACGGGTTGGGCCAAGGCATGGGCAAGAAAAAACGGATAAGGCTGCCCGCCACGTTGTGCGTGTTCGTCCAATGATTCGGCGGCAATCAGCTTCAAATAGCCTTCGGCGGTCGGACGGTTGGACAGGTCGGTGTAGCCCACCAGGCGTTGGGCCACACGTTTGCTTTCCAGCCCGGCCATGGCCGCGAGGGCGCGGGTAACCAGCAACTTCGACACGCCCACGCGAAAGCTGCCGGTGATCAGCTTGATGCATAGCATCAGGCTGGGTTGATCCAGTTGTGCCCACAAGGCGGGCAGGCGTTCACTCAATTCTTCTGGCGGCAGGCCGCGCAACGGCAAGAGTTTCTCTTCCAGCCATATCGCCAAACCGTCGTCCGAGGTGTGGGGCGATTCCGGTAACAGCAGGGAAATGGTTTCTGCCAGGTCGCCTACCGACTGATAACTTTCTTCGAACAACCACGGCTCAATGCCGGCGGCTTCGGTGGCCATGTCCCGCAGCAAGCGTGTGGGCACCAGTTGCCGTGGCCGCCCGCCGGATAAAAAGTACACCGCCCACGCGGCATCTTGCGCTGGCGCCTGGAGGAAATAGGCCTGCAAGGCAGCGAGTTTGGCGTTGCTGGAGGTTGTGGCGTCGAGATTGGCGTACAGCTCGGCGAAGGCTTTCATGACGTAGCTTCCTCTTCGTCATCGCCGTATTCGGTGGTGAACCCCTGGGCGTCCAGGCCCTTTTCCCGCAGGTGGCGGACCAATACGCCCACAGAACCGTGGGTGACCATCACCCGCTCGGCGCCGGTTTGCTCGATGGCCCACAACAGCCCGGGCCAGTCGGCGTGGTCTGAAAGCACGAAACCGCGGTCCACCCCGCGCCGCCGCCGGGTGCCGCGCAGGCGCATCCAGCCGCTGGCGAAGGCGTCGCTGTAATCGCCGAAACGGCGCATCCAGGTGCTGCCGCCGGCCGAGGGCGGGGCGATGATCAGGGCTTGGCGCAACAAAGGGTCGGTTTTTTTGAAGTCACCGGCGTAGAGGGTTTCGGGGATATAGACGCCGGCTTCGCGGTACACCCGGTTCAGCGGTTCGACCGCGCCATGGCTGAGGATCGGGCCGATGCTGGCGTCGATGCCATGGAGAATCCGCTGGGCCTTGCCGAAGGAATAGCAAAACAACACGCTGGCCTTGCCGGCGGCACTATTCGCCTGCCACCAGTCGTTGATCCCGGCAAAAATCTGCGCCTGGGGCTGCCAACGGTAGATCGGCAGGCCGAAGGTCGACTCGGTGATGAAGGTATGGCAGCGCACGGGTTCGAACGGTGCGCAGGTGCCGTCGGGTTCGACTTTGTAGTCACCGGAGGCAACCCACACTTCGCCCTGGTATTCGAGGCGCACCTGGGCTGAACCGAGCACATGGCCGGCGGGATGGAAGCTCAAATTGACGCCGTGATGGCGCAGGGTTTCGCCGTAGGCCAGGGTTTGCAGGTTGATGTCCTGGCCCAGGCGTGAGCGCAGGATGCCTTCGCCGGGGGCGGCGGCCAGATAGTGTTGGTTGCCGGTGCGGGCGTGATCGCCGTGGGCGTGGGTGATCACCGAGCGTTCCACCGGGCGCCAGGGGTCGATGTAGAAATCCCCGGCGGGGCAGTAGAGGCCTTCGGGCCGTGCGATAACAAGGTCCATGGGCATGCCGTGGAGGTGGGCTTGTTAGTTATGAGGCGGGGGCGGGTGGAGAAGTTCTATCGGAAATGGATGCGATCAACTGTGGGAGCGGGCTTGCTGTGGTGAGGGGGCTTGTCCCCCGTGAGTTCACCACAGATTGATGGGGCTGCTTCGCAGCCCAACGCGGGGCAAGCCCGCTCACCACAGCAAGCTCGCTCACCACAGCAAGCCCACTCACCACAGCAAGCTCGCTTCCACATGTTGATCCGGTTGAGTCAGGGAAACCCGGTTATTTTCCTGGCACCAACGTCAACCGCGTCTTCCCATACACGGCGTCGAAGTTCTGCGGCTGCATCGGGAAGCTCAGGTATTGCGCCTTCAGCCACGGGTCGATGCCATTGGCATAGTTCGGGCTGGCCGGGTTGCCGGATTGGCCAATACCGCTCTGGCCCATCATCGGTTCCACCTGGCCGAAGTCGACGATCATCCGCAGCGCCGGCACCTGGGTTGTGTCGAAACTCTGGCCCCAGCTATACGGTGCACTGTTCAGCGTGTTGTGATCGCCGCCCGCTGCCAGTGGGCCGCGAATGGCCTGGCCGCTGGTGTTCTTCCAGGTGTAGCTGTGCAGTTTGCCCCATTGCCAGGCCTTGTGATCGGCGCCCAACGCGCTGTCGCCGGCGCTGATCGCCGCGGCCAGGCTGCGGGCGAGGATGGTCGGCTTGTCGGTTTTCTGCCCGGTGCGGGCGTCATTCCAGAACGGGCTGTCTTCGCGGCCCAGCAGGTGGTCGGCCACCGCCGAGTACGACAGGTTGGCGTTGCCGATAAAGGCTTTCCAGGTGGCGCTGTTTTCGGGGCCGAGTTCGTCGAGGAAAATCTGCTTGGCGCTTTCCTGCAGGAACAGTTCATAAATCGCCGCGTCTGCCGAGGTGGCGGCCAGCCGACCATCGAAGGCCATCAGGCGGCCCAGCGCTTCGTGCGCCTTGGCCTGGTCTGCCACCGGCAATCCATCAATCGCCTGTTTCAACGGCTGGGCCATGCCCGGTGCCTGGAACATGCGCTTGAGCTTGGCGGCGAACGTGGTGGTCTGGTCGTACTGCATGGCGATCATGCTGCGGCTGTCGTGCTTGCCGCTGCCGGCCAGTTGCGCGATACGTTCGGCGCGTTCCGGCGCAGCCCACGAGTTGGACAGTTGCATGCCGTAGCCACGGGGAATGGTGCGTTGGTTGGCAGTGCCGATCCAGCCTTGGGTCGGGTCTTGATCATAAGGGTGCAGCATCGCATCGGCGTAGCCATCCCAGTCGTAGCGCCCGTCCCAGCCCGGCGACGGCACCAGGCCTTCGCCTTCACGGCGATTGGGGAAGCGTCCGGTCACCTGCCAGCCGATGCTGCTGGCGTCGGCGAAGACCATGTTCAAGGCAATCGCGCGAATTTCCCGGGTTGCGTCAGACGCTTTGCCGGCGTTTTGTGCACGGGACAGGTCGAAGAACGCGTCCAGGCTCTTATCGTCCTTGAAGTCGGCGGTCTGCAACGCCAGGCCGTAGCCGCCGTTTAGCGCCTGGGCACTATTAAGCAATGGCCCGTGGCGCGTTTCGTATACCGCTTCGCGAATCGGCCGCTGGCCCTTGGCGAAGTAGGTTTCGTTACGCACGATGGCCGGCAGCCATTTACCGTTGTTCTCGTAGTACAGCGCGTTGCCCTGGCGCTTGACCTTCTCCAGGAACACATCCTGGGTGTCGCCCGCAACCTGGCTCATGCTCCATGCCACCTTGCCGTTGAAGCCTGAAAGCAGGGTGGGCAAACCGGCGATCGACACACCGGCGGCCTGGTATTTCGGCGAGCGGATCTGTACGTAGTTCCACAGCGACGGCGCCTGCATCGAGGTCGACAGGTCGTTGGCCAGCAGGCTCTTGTTGCTGCGGCTGCGCTGCGGGCCGATCGCCCAGTTGCTGGAGCTGGAAGTGCCCAACGTGTTCAGGCTGCCGAGGTGTTCGCTGAGGCTGGTCAAGGCGGCGAGGCCCGGGACCTGGCCCAGGTTGATGCCCTTGAGCTTGTCGGACTCGGCCACCGGCAACGGTTCATCCGGGTAGCTTGGGGTCAGCCAGGCGAGTTTGTCGGCGCCGACTTTTTGCGCAAGCACCAACGAGGACAATTCTTCCTGCAGGTTTGTGGATTCACTGAAATTCAGCAGGCAGAACAACAGCGCCGAATCTTCCGGCTTCCAGTATTCAGGCTTGTAGCCAGTCTGGGCCAGGTCTGGCGGCAGCTTGTCGCGGTAGCGGAACAGGTAGGCGTTGACCCCGCGGGCATACACTTCAAAGAAGCGCTTGAGGCGCGGCGACGAGGCGTTATACAGCTCGCCGGCGCTTTTGCGCAGGTTGACCGCCCGCATGAACCGGTCGACATCCAGCACTTGCGGCCCGGACATTTCCGCCAGACGGCCCTGGGCCAGCAGGCGCAGGGTGACCATCTGGGTGATGCGGTCGCTGGCGTGCACATAGCCCAGCGTGAACAGCGCGTCATGGAAGGTGCTGCTTTCAATCAGCGGGATGCCTTGGTTATTGCGGCGCACGGAAACGTTCTGCGCCAGGCCCTTGATGGGCTGCACGCCGGAAACCGGGGGCAGGGTGTCCTGGGTGCTTTGTAACTGGCAACCGGCCAGGCCCAGGGCACTGGCAATGGCCGCGGCAACGCCGAACCGGGGAAGAAAATGTGAGAGGGCTGGCGAGGCCATGGCAAAGCTCCTGCGGGGGGTAGCGTCAGTAAAGGCGCTACGTTAGTGAGCGCGGCGAAACGACGCAAGCGGGAGGCGATGCTTATTTGTAGATAGATTTATGGATCAGCACAAAATCCTGTGGGAGCTGGCTTGCCTGCGATGCAGGCACCTCGGCGTGTCTGGTTCACCATAGGGATGCAATCGCAGGCAACCCAGCTCCCACAAGGAGTGAAATGCGCCTGTGGGTCAGGATTTCGGCGGGTTGACCTTCTGCACCAGCTCATACGCACGTACCGTCGCCGGGCGTTGTTTGATGTGGTTGAACCAGCGTTCTACATGGGGGAAGTCTTCGAGCTTCTGGCTCTGCCACTTGTGGGAAACGATCCACGGGTAGATCGCCATGTCGGCAATGCTGTATTCCTCGCCCGCCACAAACGTGCGGTCGGCCAGGCGTCGGTCCAGCACGCCATACAGGCGGGCGGTCTCATCCACATAGCGTTTGATCGCGTAGGGAATCTTCTCCGGGGCGAATTGGCTGAAGTGGTGATTTTGCCCGGCCATCGGTCCCAGGCCGCCCATTTGCCAGAACAACCATTGCAGTGCTTCCTGACGACCGCGCAGGTCCTTGGGGATGAACTGGCCGGTTTTTTCCGCGAGGTACAGCAAGATGGCGCCGGATTCAAACAGGGAAATCGGCGCGCCGCCATCGGTCGGGTTCTGATCGACGATGGCCGGGATGCGGTTATTGGGAGCGATTTTCAGGAAATCGGGCTTGAACTGATCGCCCTGGCCGATGTTGATCGGGTGCACCTCGTAAGGTAGGCCGGCTTCTTCCAGGAACAACGACACTTTGTGACCGTTGGGGGTGGTCCAGTAATACAGGTCGATCATGAAGCTCTCCAAGGGTGGTGACGCTTGAGCGAATGCCTGTAGGTATAGGTAATGTTAGGCTGACGAAAATTCAATGAAACATTTGGGTCTATCGATATGGATATTCGTGCGGGCGCAGCGTTGATTCTGATTGACCAGCAAAAAGGCATTCATCATCCCAGGCTGGGGCGACGTAATAATCCGCACGCGCAGGAGCGCATGCTGGCGTTGCTGGGGCATTGGCGGCGCGAAGGTTGGCCGGTGATTCATGTGCAGCATCTGTCCCATTCGCCGGAATCGGTGTTCTGGCCGGAGCAGTCGGGGGTGGAGTTTCAGGACGCGTTTATTCCGCAGGCGGGTGAGCAGTTGATCCAGAAACGGGTGCCGGACGCATTTTGTGGGACAGGGTTGGAAGCGAGTTTGCGTGAGGCCGGGCTTCGGCAAGTGGTGCTGGTGGGCGTGGCCACCCATAACTCGGTGGAGGCCACGGCCCGCAGTGCCGGCAACCTGGGGTTTGAGACGTGGGTTATCGAAGATGCCTGCTACACCTTCGACAAGGCGGACTTTTTCGGGCAGATGCATTCGGCGCAGGCGGTACATGCCATGTCGTTGGGCAACCTGCACGGCGAGTACGCCACCGTCATTTCTTCAGAAACCCTCCTCCCGTAGCAGCTGTCGAGCTTTAGCGAGGCTGCGTCGGGTGCGACTCGGTGCGGTGCCTGGCCTGATAGTTGCGGTGCGGCCAACGCAGCCTCGCTAAGGCTCGACAGCTGCTACGGGGGGTCAGGTTACGGCGCCGTCCACCAACACCTGCAACGTTTGTTGTGAGCATCGCTCGATGCGTACCCGCACACCATAGACTTCGGCAAACAGTGCCGCATCGAGCACATTGTCCGCCGGGCCACAGGCATGCAACCGGCCTTGGCGCAGCACGGCAATGCGGTCGGCATAACGGGCTGCGAGGTTGATGTCGTGCAGCACCACCACGGCGATCAGGTTGTGTTCCCGTACCAGGTCGCGCACGCAATCCATGACCTTCAACTGGTAGTTCAAGTCCAGCGCACTGGTGGGTTCATCCAGCAGCATCACCTGTGGCCGGCGTGCAATCAGTTGCGCCAGGCTGACCAGTTGCCGCTGGCCGCCGGATAGCGTGCTTAACAGCTGATCCGCCAGATGAGCGATGCCAATGCGCTGCAACGCATCAAACGCCTCGCGCAAGCACGCGTCACTGGACAGCGCGATGCCATCGACATTCGCCACGCGTAACGCTGCGATCACGCTTTCCATCACGCTCAGGCTCAACCCCGGCGGCAGGTTCTGCGGCATATAGGTCACACGACGAGCCCGCTCGCCAACAGACATTTTCGTCAGGTCCAGGTCACCCAGGCTTACGACGCCCTGCATTTTTTCCAGCCCGGCCACCGCCCGCAACAACGTCGACTTACCCGCACCGTTTGGCCCGATCAACGCGGTCAAGCTGCCATGGGCCAAGGTCGGCAGACTCAGGTTATGCACAATCTGCCGCCGTCCATAACTGACATGGGCATTCTGAATCGACAACCCGCTACTCATAACTGCCTCCCACGCTTGAACACCAGCAACACAAAAATCGGCACGCCCACCAGTGCGGTGACGATACCCACCGGCACAATGACGCCGGGCATGATCAGCTTGCTGGCGATGGATGACAGCGACAGCAGCAACGCACCTACAAGCGCGCTGGCCGGGAGCAGGAAGCGCTGGTCTTCGCCTACCAGAATCCGCGCGATATGCGGACCTACCAGGCCGATAAATCCGATGGTTCCCACAAACGCCACGGCGGTGGCCGACAGCAGGCTGATGCGCAACAACGAGAAAAACCGCAGGCGCTTCACGTCGACCCCAAAGCTTTGCGCACGGTCTTCGCCCATGCGCAGCAAGGTCAGGCGTGGGGCGGCAGCGAAGGAGAAAGGCATGACCACCGCCACCACAAACGCGAGGATGCCAAGCTTGTCCCAGTTGGCCCGGGTCACGCTGCCCAAGGTCCAGAACACCAGTTGTTGCAGCACATCTTCGGTGGCGACCAGTTGCAACAGGGCGACCACCGCGTTGCAACTGAACACCAGGGCAATCCCGAACAGCACCAGGCTTTCGACCCCGGCTCCGCGCAGGCGCGACATGGCTTGCAGCAAAAATACCGAGGCGGCGGCAAACACAAACGCCGAAATGGAAATCGCCGTATTGGCCGACACCCACAGCGTGGTCACCGGAAACACAATCACCAAGGAGGCGCCCAACGCCGCCGCCGAGGAAACCCCCAGCGTGAACGGACTGGCCAGCGGGTTGTTAAGGATCGCCTGCATCTCGGCGCCCGCCAGCGACAGCGCGCAGCCCACTAATACAGCCATCAACGCGTAGGGCAGGCGCACGTTCCAGATAATCACCTGGTCGGTGGGGCTCAGGTGGGCGGGGTGCAGCAAACCATCGAGCAGGGCGCCAAGGCCCATGCCCGACGGGCCGCTGGCCAAGTCCACCAGGATCGCGCACATCAGCGCGCCACCCAGCAGGGCCAGCAGCCAGCAGCGCCGGGCCAGCAGGCGGCGGTAGCCCTGGCTGGCGCTGGCGAGGTCGAGGGTTTGAGTGGTCATTGGATTCGCAGCCTTGAAAACGACGAAAATCCCTGCCGGTACGCGGTCAGTGTGGGAGCTGGCTTGCCTGCGATGGCGATGGTGAATCCAACACCGCTATCGCAGGCAAGCCAGCTCCCACAGGAACCGTGTCCAGGCAGGGAATGGGTTGTGAGCCTTAGTTACTTGGCCTTGCCATCAATCCAGTAAGCACCCTGCAGCGGCATGCCGAGGAACTGTTGGTTCATCGCGTCCATGGTCGCGCTCGGGTCCAGCTTGGCGAACAATTGCGGATGCACCCACTTGGACAGCGCTTCAATCGCCAGCAGGTTGTACGGCGAGTTGTAGAAGTCATGCCACAGACCGTGGGAATTGCCGTCACGAATCGCCCGAAGGTTCACAAACTCAGGGCGTGCCAGCACGGTATCAAACGCGGCACGCGCGTCTTCGTTGCTCACGCCAGCACCCAGAATCAACCCGGGCTTGTGATTGCCGGTGGCCACATATACATCCGGGTCAGCCTTCAGCGCGTACTCGACACTGATATCTCCCAGCGCTCCCGGCACCACGTCGGCGGCGATGTTGCGCCCGCCCACCAGTTTGATCACTTCACCCATGCCGCTCTTGCCGGTGGTGTGCCCCGGTGCCTGCCAGGCGCCGGCCAGCAATTCCAGGAACACGCTCGGGCGCGGACCGGCCGGCAAGGTGGCGACGGCGTCGGTGATCACCTTGATGTGCTGGTCATAAAAGTCGAGGAACGCCTTGGCCTGGGTTTCCCGGCCAAGGGCCTGGCCCAGGGCGGTCATGCTGGTATGGGTGCCTTGCACCGGGTTGATGCGGAAGTCGACGAACAATACCGCGATGCCCGCCTTGGCCAGCACATCGGCCACCGAGCTGTGTTCGGTCGGGCCGTGGCCGGAAATGCTGAACACCGCCAGGTCCGGTTTCAGCGAAAGAATTTCCTCGGCGCTGACGCTTTGCTCCGACGCCTGGCCAATCAGCGGGATGTCTTTTACCGTCGGAAATTTCGCCACGTAGGCGTTGTAGGTGTGGGCGTCCAGCAGTTTCAAGTCATTCTGCCAGCCAACAATCCGCTGGAACGGTGCGTCCTTGTCCAGCAAGGCAAACGCCGAAATCAGCCGGCCTTCACCGAGCACCACACGCTGCACGTGGTCTGGCACCTCGACCTTGCGGCCCAGCACGTCGGTGACTTCATGGGCCGCAGCGGTTTCGGCGTGGCCAAGAACGAGCACGGCAAACAGCGCGCCCAGCTTGAGGAAGTTGCGGGGTTTCAGCATGGCGAGAACTCCAGGTGAAGGCGGCGCATCAGACATCGCTCCAGCGCCGCAAAAGGTTGTGATAGGCGCCGCTCAGTTGCAGCAGTGCGTGGTCGTCGGCGTGTTGCGCGCTGAGGCGTTGAATCGCCACGTCCATGTCCAGCAGCAGTTGGCGCTGGCTGTCTTCGCGCACCAGGCTTTCGATCCAGAAGAAACTGGCGATGCGCTCGCCCCGGGTCACCGGGTTGATCTTGTGCAGGCTGCTGGCGGGATAAATCAGCAAGTGCCCGGCCGGCAGCTTCACCGCGTGTTCGCCAAAGGTGTCGCGAATCACCAGTTCGCCGCCGTCGTAACTGGCCGGGTCAGCCAGGAACAAGGTGGCGGAGATGTCGGTGCGTACCCGCTCGCGCACGCCCTTGAGGCCGCGAATTGCATTGTCGATATGCCAGTCGAAGGCCTCGCCGCCGCTGTAGCGGTTGAACAGCGGCGGGTAGATTTTCTTTGGCAGGGCGGCAGACATGAACAGTGCGTTGTCCGACAACCGCGACAGAATCTGCTCACCCAGGCAAATCGCTACCGGGGCGTCTTCCGACAGCTGCCGGTTATTTTTCGCCATGGCCGAGCGCTGCCCGGCGGTGACCTTGCCGTCGACCCACGGTTGATCGAGCAAGGTGGCGACGGCCACTTCGACTTCTTCGGCTTTCAGCAGGGCCGGGATTTCGATCAGCACGGCTTAAAACTCATAGTCGACGCTGGCGGTGAGCGTGCGCCCGGCGCCCGGAATGCCGTAGAGCTGGAAGCCGTCCAGGGACGAGCCGATCTGGCTGTAGTAGAACTTGTTAAACACGTTGTTGAGGTTGAGGTTGACCGTGGTTTGCTTGTTCACTTTGTATTGCGCGGCCACGTTGTTGAGCCAGTAGCCGGGGGCCTTTTCGTGGTCGCGGGTGTAGATCGCGTACACGCCGGAGGGGCCGGTGGCGTAGCTGCTGTTGTTGTTCAGGCCACCGACGTATTTGTTGTCGCTGTAGCGCCGGCGTCCTACGTATTGCGCGCCGTAGCTCAGGCTCAGGTCGTCGGTGAGGGCGTAGGTGGTCCACAGGTTGGCGGTCAGGTCCGGGACGTTCTTGGCTTCTTCGCCTTTGTTGGCGCCCTTGGTCTGGGTGCTCTTGAGCGCCGAGAACCCGCTGTATACCGTCCAGCGCGGGTTGATATTGCCTTGCAGCCCAAGTTCTACGCCGTCGACACGCTTGGCGGGGAGGGCGCGTACCGGGGCGGTTTCGCCGTCCTGGTATTCCCAGGAGTTGTCCAGCTCGGTGCGGAAGACCGCGGCGGTGACGTTCAGCAGGTCGTGGGCAATGTCCCACTTGGTGCCGATTTCGTAGGTTTTCGACTTGGCCGGGGTGTAGTTGCTGGTGCTGGCTGCGCCGTAGATCTGGTTGTTGGTCGACGCGCCGAGGGCTGACGGTTGTGCCGCTTCGCTGTAGGACACATAGATGCTGCCGTTAGGCAAAGGCTTGTACACCGCGCCGACGCGGCCGCTCACGGCACCGTCGGTGCTGTTGATGGTGGCTTGGCCGCGCTGGCTGGTCTCGGCCTGCCAGTGGTCATAGCGCAGCGAACCGAGGACTTGCCATTGCTCGTTCAGGGTAATCGTGTCACCGAGGTAGAGACCGGCGTTGTCGATCACCGAGCGCGGGTCGCCCTCGCCCTTGACGGTGGTGGTGCTGGCGAAGCTGTGGTTGGGGTCATTCATGTCGAAGAACAGGTCGCCCGCCGGCACTTCGGCGTTGCGTTTCAGGCCGCCGTAGGTCTCGTGGTAGAACTCCAGCCCGCTGACGACTGCGTGCTCCAGGCCGCCGGTATTGAGTGTGAAGGCGAAGTCGGTCTGGTTGTCGAGGATGGTGTAGCGCTTGGACAAGCCGAAGTCGCTGCCCCGTAGAATGCCGTAGGCGGTGCTGCCGCTGTTGGCATATCCCGGGTAGGCATTCACCGTGCTGCCGGGCACCTGGCTTACCGGTCCTACGCCGGTGTAGCCCAAGGTCGCACAGCGCGTACCGGTGCAGGTTTTCTGGCCACTGGCATTGGCGGCAAAGAAGCGCGCGGGTGAAAGCACGGCGAAGTTGTCGGTGCGTTCCCACTTGGTCTGGTTTTTCAGGGTCGCTTGGTTCCAGTCAAAATCATGCTCGAAGCGGGCGGTGAGCGAGGTGGTTTTGGTCTGCTGGGTGTACAGGTGCGAATCGCCGTACCAGTTCGAACGCTTCACGCCCGGCATGCGGTCGCCGTCGGTGCCGCGCTGGATCGGTACGCCGCCGTCCGGGGTGTTGTCGTCCTTCTGGTAGAAGGTGTCGATAAACAGGCGGGTGTCGGTGCCCAGGCCGAAGCCGAGGGAGGTCGCGATGCCCCAGCGGTCGTAGTCCACGTCGTCGCGCTCGGCCACCTGGTTGTAGTGCTTCATCAGGTTGATGCGCAGGGCCGTGGTGTCGTTGAGTTGTTTGTTGAAATCGCCGGTAAGGCGGCGGTAGCTGTCGGTGCCGATGCCGGCCGAGAGTTTGTTGGCGTCGCCCAGGTGCGCTTCTTTACTCACCAGATTGACGCTGCCGCCTACCGCGGAAACGCCGGATTCGATCGAACCGGTGCCCTTGAACACTTCCGCCTGTTGCAGGTTGAAAGTGTCGGTGCGGGTCGATTGGCCGGCATCGCGCACGCCGTCGACGGTCAGGCTCTGCTCCGAGGAAAAGCCGCGAATCGAAAACAGGTCGCCCCAGCCCAGGTTGCCTTCGCCAGACATGAAGGTGATGCCCGGCACGTTGCGCAATACTTCCTGCAGGGTTTGCGCGTTCTGCTCCTTGAGCACTTGCTGCGGGACGATGGTCACACTTTGCGGCGCGTCCAGCAGCGGCTGGCTGATTTTCGCCGAGGTCACCCGGTCGACCTTGAAGGTGGAGGTGGCTTCGCCGTCGACCTTGATTTCTGGCAGGCTGACCACTGAATCATTGGACGCCGCCACCGGCGCATCGGCCCAGGCAGAGGGAGAAAGGCTGCCGGCGGCAAGCAGGCCGAACATCGGCGCAAGGGTAGTTTGCAGCGACAAGGCGCGTGGGGTAGGCAATGGCATTCGGAGTGACCTAGGCTAAATTACAATTAATCTCATTTAGATTCGGTAGTCTAAAGACCGATACCGGCCGCCACGCCGTGGCTTTGTAATGTGGATGCGTGATTATCGCTTCCCACAACATTCCATTACATTTGCGCGTACTCCTGGCTGACGTTTCGGCTATCTCCTGCCTTTTGAGTTTCGGACGAGTTGCCCCATGGCCAAGCAAGACCACCTGCTGATCGTCGATGACGACCCGCAAATCCGCCAGTTGCTGTGCGACTACCTGAGTGACGCCGGTTTTCAGGTATCTACCGCCGGCGACGGCAAGGAAATGCGCCGCCGCCTGGCGCTGAATGTCATCGACCTGATCGTGCTCGACCTGATGCTGCCGGGCGAAGACGGCCTGAGTTTGTGCCGCGAATTGCGGGTCAGCTCCAATACGCCGGTGATCATGCTGACCGCCAAGGGCACGTTGATCGACCGGATCGTGGGCCTGGAAATCGGCGCCGACGATTACTTGCCCAAGCCGTTCGACCCGCGCGAGTTGCTGGTGCGGATCAAGGTGGTGTTGCGCCGGGTGCAGAGTTTCCCGGACCGGGCGCGGCTGGACGAAGCGCCAGGCATCAGCTTTGCCGGCTGGCAACTGGACACCCGGGCGCGACAATTGCTTTCGCCGCAGGGCGTGGTGGTCAGCCTCGGCAACTCCGACTACCGGGTGCTGCGCCTGTTGTTGCAACACCCCAACCGGCCGTTGAGCCGCGACTTTTTACTCAATCACGTGTTCGACAAGGACAGCACACCGTTCGACCGCTCGATTGATGTGTGCGTCAGCCGCCTGCGCTCGCAGTTGCCGGCCGGGCTGATCAAGACCGTGCGCAACGAGGGCTACATGCTCACCGCCGATGACGTGGCGCTGCAATCGTGAAACTGCTGCCGCGTTCGTTGTTTGGCCGGTTGGTGCTGATTTTGGTCAGCGGCATGCTCGCGGCCCAGGCCCTGACCAGCAGCATCTGGTACGACATGCGCCACGGCCAGGTGCTGGAAATTCCCAGCCGGCTGATCGCCACGCGGCTGGCGGACGTGGTGCGGCTGGTGCACAGCGATCCGGCGCAGGCTGATGTGTTGATCAAGCTGCTTGATACGCCGCGCTTTCATCTGATGCTCAGTGACCAGGCCAGTGATGTGCCGAGCAGCATCAGCGACAGCGACCGAGCCACCGAGCGTCTGCTGAATAAAGTGCTGTCGCAAAAAACTGGCTACACGCAGAACCTGCATCTGTTGAGTCTCAAGTTGCTGGATGCCGAGGGCCAGCATGCCGGGCTGTCGACCTTGCTCGGCTCCAGGCCGGTGGTGGGGCAGTTCCTGATTGACCTGCGTTTGCCGGACGGGCGCTGGTTGCAGGTACAGGCCACCGAGGAACAGGGCTGGACCAGCACCTCGCCGATGGACCTGCTGTTCGACTACGTGATGCGTATTTATCTGCTGCGGGTGTTGGTGTTGGTGATCATTGCTTTGGTGGCGGTGCGCCTGGCCATTCGCCCGCTCAACGCCCTGGCCAAGGCGGCCGAAGCGTTGGGCCGGGATATTCAACGGCCACCGCTTTCAGTTGATGGGCCCACCGAAGTACGCCGCGCCGCCCAGGCATTCAACGCCATGCAACAGCGGCTGATCGCCAACATCGCCGAACGCACGCGTTTCCTTGCGGCGGTGTCCCACGACCTGCGTTCACCCATCACACGCCTGCGGTTACGTACGGAAATGCTCGAAGACAACCGCACCAAGGAGCGCTTTCGCAGCGATCTGGAAGAAATGGAACACATGGTTTCCAGCACCCTGGATTTTGTCAGCAGCGGCGAAATCAACGAAAAGCGCCAGAACATCGACATCAACGCCTTGCTGCAAAGCTTGCAGGCGGATCTGCAGGATGTGGGTGAAACCGTCACGATAGAAGGGCGGGCCAAACAGCCGCTGCCGGGGTATGCCCGCAGTCTCAAGCGTTGCGTGCAGAACCTGCTGGAGAACGCGGTGCGTTATGGCCGCGAGGTGGTGGTGCGGGTGGAGGACAAGGCGGACAGCTTGAAAATTGTCATCAGCGACCGTGGGCCGGGGATTCCCCAGGAACAGCTGGATCAGGTGATGGAGCCGTTTTACCGGGTGGAAGGCTCGCGCAATGTGGAAACCGGCGGGTACGGGCTGGGGTTGAGCATCGCGCATACGATTGCCAGTGCCCATGACGGGCGTTTGAGCTTGAGCAATCGCGAAGGTGGAGGATTGGAGGTGATGTTGCAGTTTCAGCGCAAAACTCTAGGTTGAAATACGGTCAAAATGTGGGAGCTGGCTTGCCTGCGATAGCGGTGTTTCAGTCACATCATTGTTGCCTTAAAGATTGCTATCGCAGGCAAGCCAGCTCCCACAATGACCTGTGTTCAGGGCATCAAGCCCCGTGGCACTTCTTGAATTTCTTCTCGCTGCCGCACGGGCAAGGGTCGTTACGACCTACGTCCTTCAGGGTGTTGCGCGCCGGCTCCTGGTGAGCGTGGCCGCAGTTCGGGCCGTGGACATGGCCATGGTCGTGATCATGCTGATCATGATCGTGGTTGCAGTCAGGACCATGGACATGGGGTTGCTGAGTCATCGATGTCGCTCCGGAATAAAATCGCCGGGGATTATCTCGCCATTGCGCATCACCTGCACGTCGTTCCCGATAAATAAACCGGTTTTCAACTCGCCTTCAAGGCGGTAGGGCACGGGCGCGCGCCGATTTTTCAGCATGTCGACCACATCGCGGATTTGCGGCCACAGGTTAGTGCGTACCGATACCCGGAAGAACGCGTGGCTGTGGGGCGGCACGGTTAGCCATTCGTTGGACTCGCCCTCGGTCAGCAGCAGCGGCCCCAGGCTGACCTTGTAAACCAGGCCGCGCACGGTCAAGTCGCTGTCGTCGCGGTTGTCCACGCGAAAATACAGCTTGAACTTCTGCTCCAGCAGTTTGACCCGCACCGGGTCGACCTTCACCAGCCGAACCTCGGGGGCGGGCGTATCGTCGGCGAACCACGACGCGCAGCCGGAGAGGCCCAGCATCAATGCCAGCAGAAGGCTGTAAGTCCTGAATACCCGCGCCTGAGAAACCATGCCGTTACTCCGTCTGAAGAGTCAGCATAGCAAGCGCGAGCCGGCCGGGTATCAACGAATGTCAGAGGTAGCCAGAACAGCACTTCTTGAATTTCTGCCCGCTGCCACACAGGCACGCGTCATTGCGCTCGACTTTCACGGCAACGGTCGGGTCGATGAAGTACCAGTGTTCGTTGTTCTGCACGAATGAGGAGCGCTCGCGGTGGCTGTGTTCGCCTGTGCTGTCATGCCAGCGGGCGGTAAAGGTCACGAAGGCATGTTCCGGCTGGCCACCGAACACCTCGGAGCTTTCCACGGCCAGGCCCAGCCAGGTGCTTTGGGTGCTCCAGGCACCAATGGCAGCGGTGTCCAGCCCGGGTTGTTGCGCTGGCAAGGTGGTTGCCACCAGGTAGTCCACCAGGCCCAGCACATAGGCGCTGTAGCGCGAGCGCATCAACGCTTCGGCGCAGGGCGCGGGGTGGCCGGCGTGATAATGGCCGCAGCAGGCATCCAGCAGGTTGCCGCTGCCGCAGGGGCAAATGGATGTACTCATCGGGTTACCACCAATACTTTCCAAAGTTTTGCGGGTTGGCCCAAAAGCGGGCGTTCAGCCAATCCGGCACCTGTTTATAGTCAAGCAGATCGTAGGTAAACAGCGTCAAAACCTGATCGTCGCGCTGGAAACGTTCGCTGGCTTGCAGGGCCAGGGAGAAGAGGTCGGTGTCTTTCCAGGCGCAGGCGTCCAGGTCTACCAGCACCGCAATGCGGCTGGCATTCAGGTTGCGAATGCCCCCCAGCAGGGTCAGGCCCGCAGGTTTTGACAGGTGTTCCAGGCAGTCGACGACCAGCGCCAGGTCAAAACGCTGGGCCGCGAGGTCGGCGGGCAAGGGGCCGGGCTCGGCGAAAGACACCCGTGTATCCGCATGTGCTTGCTTGAACGCATCCAGCGCCGGGAACTGGCTGGCACCCAATAACAGCAGGC
Organism: Pseudomonas sp. A125; assembly: GCF_055409485.1. Lineage (NCBI taxonomy): Bacteria > Pseudomonadati > Pseudomonadota > Gammaproteobacteria > Pseudomonadales > Pseudomonadaceae > Pseudomonas > Pseudomonas sp. A125. The sequence continues at coordinate 70,929 of NZ_JBUZVP010000006.1, read as the reverse complement.
GTTTGGGCGCGTGTAGCTCAAGCAACGCGGCAAGCGCTTGCTGGGGTGTACGGGAAGAAATACCGGCAGTCATCGAAGATCCTCACATCAGGACGGTAGAGACTAGCCTGCCTGAGCGTGCGGGCCTAGAGCGGGCGGCGAGAATAAACCGTGCGGGCCAATGAATACTGGGGTGTGACACGCTGGCGCAGATGAATAGAGCCGTCTTTACTCCATTCGTCGGCCCCCGCCGATCCCCTCAGGAGAAAGTCAGATGAGCATCATGCGGACAGCTCTACCCTTGGTTCTGCTAACCGGAGTATTGACAGGTTGCGCAGGCTTGCAAAAAACCGACTGGCCCACCTGCGCCGCGGTCGGCGGTGTGACCGGCGCGGCCATCGGCGCGACCCAAAGCTCTTCCTATGCGGGCTATGGTGCGCTGCTGATCGGCGGCATGGCCGGTGCGTATTGCTGGGTGCATGGCGACGGTGATGAAGATGGTGACGGCGTGCCAGACAGTCGCGACAAGTGCCCGGGTACGCCAAAAGGCGTGCAGGTGGATGCCAATGGCTGCCCACCCGTCCCGGTTGCAGTGGTTCAAGAAGAAGTGGTGGTGGTCAAGGAAGAGACCATCGTGATTCGTGACGTGCACTTCGAGTTCGACTCCGCCAAGCTGACGGCCGCCGACAAAACCAAACTCGACATCATCGCCACCCGCCTGAAAAAAGAGGCCCCGAGTGCGCAACTGCGCGTCAGCGGCCATACCGACAGCGTTGGTAAAGACGCCTACAACCAGAAACTCTCTGAACGACGCGCTCATTCGGTTACCGACTACCTGGTCAGTTCCGGAATCCCGCGCAGCAGTTTTGTCTCCGTGACCGGCGCCGGCGAAAGCCATCCGGTAGCCGATAACAAAACCGCTGACGGCCGCGCGCTAAACCGCCGCGTGGAAATCCAGATCAACCGCTGACCCACCCTAAAGGCCCCTGTGGGATCCACAGGGGCCCCTTCATCAATTTTTTAATCCTTCACTGGCACAACGCCTGTAGAAGTCGTTACTGTGCGCCCAAAGAATAACGTGCAAGGGGAGCGTGCGGGATGAAGGTGTTTTGGGGGCTGGGGAAGTTATTGACGTTGCTGTTCTGGGTATTGGTGGTGGTCAATCTGTTCACACCGCTGATCAACCCGTTTCACCTGTTGGTCAGTCTGGCCGGCAGCCTATTGTTGTTGACCCATATTCTGGAACTGCTGTTGTTCAATGGCAGTGTGAAAAACCGTGCCCACCCCTGGCGTGACCGCTTGCAGATCCTGCTGGTGGGTATGTTCCATGTGCAGAGCTTTTCGGCGCCGGCACCGACTAATGATGTAACCAAGGAGGCCAATCATGCGTAAGGTTTTTCTGTTGGCCTTGCTGGTCAGCCCCATTGCCCTGGCCCAAAGCGTCAGCGTCGAGACCAATTCGTTGATGCGCCTGCCCAACAGCAGCGGCGTCTTGCAGCTGGAGCGGCTGGAGGTGGCGGACTACGGCACTTTGCTGATTCCCGCCAACATCACCCAGGTGACGGTGGATGAATTGCACTTGGGTCGCGAAGCGCGTATCGCCATCGTGCCCGGCAGTACCGCCCTGCAATTGCAGGTGCGCCAGGCGCAACTGGAGCATGGCAGCCAGATCACTTCGCGCGGCGCGCCAGGTACCCATGAACGCCCGGCCAAGGCGGGGCGTGACCTGGTCTTGCGGATCAATTCGCTGACGGCCGATGAGCTGTCGGTGGATGCCCGCGGCGGTGCGGGTGCCCAGGGTTATGCCGGGTTGGATGGCGCCAACGGTGAAGACCCGGGTTGCACCTGGGGTTCGGCCGGGCGCGGTGCCAATGGCGACAACGGCGGCGACGGGTTGCCGGGCGCGGCGGGCGCGCAGGTTCGGGTAGAGTTGCCGCAGGACTTCCCGGGCGAAAAGATCAAGGTCTGGGTGGACGGCGGTGCCGGTGGTTTGGCGGGTACGGCGGGCAAGCCGGGTAAAGGCGGGCAGTCCAAGGGATGCGTGGTGTACCACGCCGATGGCGGCGAGAAAGGCCGCGCCGGGCTGGAAGGGCAGGCGGGCCCAGCAGGGCCTGCGGGTGCGGTGACCGTCCAAAGGCTATAAACCGCTACGCCTGTGTGCGTAGCAGCTGTCGAGCCTTGGCGAGGCTGCGTCGGCGGTGTACCTGACACACCGCGTACGCAGCCTCGCCAAGGCTCGACAGCTGCTACGCAGGCATCCTCAGAACATCGGCCGAGCCGCAGCAATCGCCACCAGCACCAACCCCACAATCAAGTTAATCCCCACCAATTTACGAATCTGCCCCAACGCCGCAGCCCCGGCTGGCCAATCCTCAGCCGCCACCGCCGTGCGCAGCTCCGGCAACTTCAGTGCCTGAATCCGGATAAACAGCGCCGTCATCACCACATACAAGCCCATCATGACCTGCACATAACGCGGCGCAGTCTCAAACCCGCTGAAACGCAGTTGCAGCAGGCCAACACCGCTGATCGGCAAAACCAGCACCGCGACCCAAACCCACACGAAAAAACGTTGAAACACATTTACCCAGAGTTTAAGCCGGGCAGGCCCGTCCAGCGCAGCCATGGCGGCGGGGCGCAGGATCATCCAGGCGAAAAACATACCGCCGACCCAGATCAGGGCCGCCAGTACATGCAGGGTATAAGCAAGGCTAAACACGGTCATTGAGGTACTCCGTTCTGCGCGGGATTAATTAGCGGGGTATGATAGCGGCCGATCCGAACCACTGAAAATTTATCCAGCGTTTTTTGCGCCCGACTATTCATGATCAGCACTGAACTCAAAACCACGATCCAGGGCGCCTACTCGCGTTTTCTCGAAGCCAAGAGCTTGAAACCGCGGTACGGCCAGCGCCTGATGATCGCCGAAGTTGCCAAGGTCCTCGGGGATATCGACACCGACGACGAAGGCCGGCGCAGTGGCGACCCCGCCGTGGTGGCCGTCGAAGCCGGTACCGGTACCGGCAAAACCGTGGCCTATTGCATTGCGGCGATTCCCACCGCCAAGGCTGCCGGCAAGCGCCTGGTGATTGCTACCGCCACAGTCGCCCTGCAAGAGCAGATCGTCTACAAAGACCTGCCTGACCTGATGCGTAACAGTGGCCTGAACTTCACCTTCGCCCTGGCCAAGGGTCGTGGGCGCTACATGTGCCTGTCCAAGCTCGACGTGTTGTTGCAGGAAGGCCATGCGCAAACCGCGACGGCCTCGCTGTTCGAGGAAGAAGGCTTCAAGATCGAAGTCGATGAGGTCAGTCAGAAGCTGTTTACCAGCATGATCGAGAAGCTGGCCGGCAATAAATGGGACGGCGACCGCGACAGCTGGCCCAATGCCCTGGAAGACGCCGACTGGGCGCGCCTGACCACCGATCACAGCCAGTGCACCAACCGTCATTGCCCCAACTTTGGCCAATGCGCCTTCTACAAGGCCCGCGAAGGCATGGGCAAGGTCGACGTTATCGTCACCAACCATGACATGGTCCTGGCCGACCTGGCCCTGGGCGGCGGCGCCGTATTGCCCGACCCGCGCGATACGTTGTACGTGTTCGACGAAGGCCATCACCTGCCCGACAAGGCCATCGGCCACTTTGCCCACTACACGCGCCTGCGGTCCACCGCCGACTGGCTGGAAACCACCGCCAAGAACCTCACCAAGTTGCTCGCGCAACATCCGCTGCCCGGCGACCTGGGCAAGCTGATCGAGCAGGTTCCGGAGCTGGCGCGCGAGATCAAGACCCAGCAGCAATTCATGTTCAGCGCCTGCGAGCAGGTAGCAGACTTCAAGCCCGGCGAAGACGTGGAAGGCCGCGAACGGCCGCGTCACCGCTTCGTCGGCGGGCTGATCCCCGAGCACATGCGCGAAATGGGCATCGAACTGAAGAAGGGCTTTTCGCGCCTGACCGACCTGTTCACCCGGCTCACCGATTTACTCAAGGAAGGCATGGACGGCGAGGTCAACATCGGCATCGCCAGCAACCAGGCCGAAGAGTGGTACCCATTGTTTGGCAGCCTGCTGTCCCGGTCCCAGGGTAACTGGGAGTTGTGGACCGCCTTTACCGTTGAAGACCCGGAAGACAACCCGCCCATGGCCCGTTGGCTGACCTTGTCGGAAAGCGGTGCGCTGTTTGATATCGAGGTCAATGCCAGCCCGATCCTTGCGGCGGAAATGCTCCGACGCAACCTGTGGAACGTGGCCTACGGCACCCTGGTCACCTCGGCTACGCTGACTGCGCTGGGCACGTTCGACCGCTTCCGCATGCGCGCCGGGCTGCCGAAAAAGGCCGTCACCGCCGTGGTGCCAAGCCCGTTCCATCACGCCGACGCGGGTGTGTTGCGGGTGCCGGACCTCAAGGCCGACCCACGGGATGCGCCGGCCCACACGGCGGCAATCATTCGTGACCTGCCGTCGCTGGTAGAAGGTTCCCGGGGCACGCTGGTGCTGTTCTCGTCGCGCAAACAGATGCAGGACGTGTTCGACGGCCTCGACCGTGACTGGCGCAAGCAGGTGTTTATCCAGGGCAACCTGTCAAAGCAGGAAACCCTGAACAAGCACAAGGCGCGGGTGGATGGCGGCGATTCCAGCGTGCTGTTCGGCCTGGCGAGTTTTGCCGAGGGTGTGGATTTGCCCGGCGCCTACTGCGAACACGTGGTGATCGCCAAAATCCCGTTCTCGGTGCCGGATGATCCGGTGGAGGCCGCATTGGCCGAATGGATCGAGGCCCGGGGCGGTAATCCGTTCATGGAAATCTCGGTGCCGGACGCTTCCCTGAAGCTGGTCCAGGCCTGCGGGCGCCTGCTGCGTACCGAAGAAGATCGCGGCACCATCACCTTGCTTGACCGGCGCTTGGTCACCCAGCGCTACGGGAAAGCTATCCTGAATGCTTTGCCGCCGTTTCGGCGGGAAATTTCTTAAGACCCGGTGGGCGAATTCGCCCACTTTGTGGTCTATCTCACCATCGCATCACGTCATCAGGCCAGTCATCGGCCGTTTGGGAGAACCTTGTTCACATGATTCGCACGCTGCCCGCTGTTTTTGCCTTGTTGTTTGCCGCGCCATTGCTGGCTGCGCCTGCCGGGCAACAAACGTTGTTCAACTTTGTACGGCCCGCCGATGTGGTCAAGGTGGCGACCCAGGACGCCAGCCTGCCGCAATACAACGCCGAACAAACCCCTGAAGGCGAAGTGCTGCGCCGTATCACCTTCAACCCGGCCGCCGAACCGAGCCTGGTGCTCAGTCCGCAAACCGGTGCCTGGGACTGGTCACAGTCCGGCGCCATGAGCCTGCGCATTCAAAGTGCAATGGATTGGGCGCTGACCCTGTACGTCAAGGTGCAGAGCAATGACGGCAGGGCTTTGGTCAGCCGTATTGACCTGCCCGCAGGCCCGGCGCAGACCCTGCTGATCCCGCTGCAAGCCAACTCGCCGTTGAGCCAGGGCATGAAGGCCGGGCCGCCGATGCCGATCACCGTCGATGGCCAGCGCGTATTGCTGGCCAGCAGCGAAGGGGAGATCGACCGCAGCCAGATCGTGTCGGTGACCCTGTCGATGATCAAGCCCAATGTTGCCCAAAGCATCCTGCTGGAGCGCTTTGGCGTGCAGGACATCGCGCCGGTGCTCAAGGCCACCTACAGCGACCTGGTGGACGCCTATGGGCAGTCCACCCGCGCCAAATGGCCGGAGAAAGTCAGCAGTGACGAGCAGTTGAAGGCTTCCGCGGTCAAGGAACAGCAACAGCTCAAGGGCTGGCTGGCCGAGCGCGACAAGGCCTCCCTGGACAAATTCGGCGGCTGGAACAAGGGCCCGGCCTTTGACGCCAGCGGCTTCTTCCGCACCGAGAAGCGCGACGGGCGCTGGTTTTTGGTGACGCCGCAAGGCCATCCGTTCTATTCCTTGGGCGTCAACACCGTGGCTCCCGACAACAGCCAGACCTATGTAGCAGGCCGCGAATGGATGTTTGCCGCACTGCCCAAGGCCGGCGAGCCCTTCGACAAATACTACGGCAGCGGTGACAGCCGCAGTGGCAATGGTGCCGATCAGGGGCGCAGTTTCAATGTCGGCCGCTGGTACGACTTCTATGGCGCCAACCTGCAGCGCACCTATGGCCAGCCGTGTGTGCCGCCGGCTCCTTGCGTGCAGCAAGGTTTTGACCAGAAGCGCTGGGTCGGCCACACCCTCGATCGCCTGCAAGCCTGGGGTTTCAACACCGTTGGCAATTGGAGTGCGCCACAGTTGGCAACCGCTGATCGCGTGCCTTACACCTTGCCACTGTCGATCGTCGGCGATTACGCGAGCATCAGTACCGGCACCGATTGGTGGGGCGGCATGCCCGACCCGTTCGACCCGCGCTTTGCCATGGCCACCGAACGTGCGGTGGCGATTGCGGCCCGGGACCATCGCGATGACCCGTGGTTGATCGGTTTCTTTGCCGACAACGAACTGGCCTGGGCCGGCCCCGGTGATGATCCGAAGTCTCGCTACGCCCTGGCCTACGGCACGTTGCGCATGACCACCGATGTGCCGGCCAAGCGCGCATTTCTCAAGCAATTGCGCGACAAGTACCGCAACCAGGACGGCCTGTCGAAGGCCTGGGGTATCGAATTGCCCGCCTGGGAACTGATGGAAGACCCAGGCTTCGTGCCGCCGATGCCTAACCCCGAGCACCCGGAAATCGAAGCAGACTTCAAATATTTTCAGAAGACCTTTGCCGATGCCTACTTCAAGACCATCTCGGATGCATTGAAATGGCACGCGCCGAACCAACTGTTGCTGGGCGGCCGATACGCGGTCAGCACTCCGGAAGCGGTGGCGTCCTGTGCGCAATATTGCGACGTGCTGAGTTTCAACATGTACACCCTCAAGCCCCAGGACGGTTACGACTTCGCCGCATTGCGGGCGCTGGACAAGCCAGTGCTGATCACCGAATTCAACTTCGGTTCGGCGGACCGTGGCCCCTTCTGGGGCGGCGTGACGCAGTTGGCCAAGGAGGACGATCGCGGGGTTGCCTACGCCAACTTCCTCAAGCAGGCCATGGCCGAGCCATCGATTGTCGGCGTGCATTGGTTCCAGTACCTGGACCAGCCGGTCACCGGTCGGCTGCTGGACGGCGAAAACGGCCACTTCGGCCTGGTAGGCATCACCGATGTGCCCTTCCAGGGGTTTGTTGACAGTGTGCGTAAAAGTAACCTGGCAGCCGTTGAACAACTGGGCAAGGAGGCCGAAAAGGCCAAGGCTGCAGCAGCAGTCCACACCGGCGAAGGCGGCAAACCCGGGCATGGCGGCAATGCTGAGGGGCCGGGTGCAGGGCATTCCGGCGGGCATTCCGGCAAAGGCCATTGATGGGCCCCGATCGACAAGTGCGGGTTCACAAATCACTCAATGGCTGGAACAATGTCGGCCACTTTTTGCGGTACGTTTCCGAGGGGGCTTAGGTGCAGATTCAGGGTCATTACGAGCTTCAGTTCGAAGCGGTGCGTGAAGCGTTTGCCGCACTGTTCGACGACCCTCAGGAGCGTGGCGCGGCGCTTTGCATCCAGATCGGTGGCGAAACCGTCGTTGACCTGTGGGCCGGTACCGCCGACAAGGACGGTGCCGAGGCCTGGCACAGCGACACTATCGCCAACCTGTTTTCCTGCACCAAGACCTTTACCGCCGTCACGGCGCTGCAACTGGTGGCCGAAGGCAAGTTGCAGCTTGATGCGCCGGTCGCCAGATACTGGCCGGAGTTCGCCGCAGCCGGAAAGGAAGCCATCACCCTGCGCCACTTGCTCTGCCACCAGGCCGGGTTGCCGGCCCTGCGTGAGACGCTGCCCGCCGAAGCGCTGTACGACTGGCAAATGATGGTCGACGCCCTCGCGGCCGAAGCGCCGTGGTGGAAGCTCGGGGAAGGCCATGGCTACGCGGCGATTACTTATGGTTGGCTGGTGGGCGAATTATTGCGTCGCGCCGACGGTCGCGGGCCGGGCGAGAGCATCGTGGCCCGGGTCGCACGTCCTTTGGGCCTGGACTTTCATGTGGGGCTGGCAGACGAAGAGTTTTATCGAGTTGCCCATATAGCCCGAGGCAAGGGCAATGTAGGCGATGCGGCGGCACAACGTTTACTTCAAGTAACGATGCGCGAGCCGATGGCGATGACTACTCGTGCATTTACCAACCCACCGTCTATTCTGACCAGCACTAATAAACCCGAATGGCGGCGTATGCAGCAGCCAGCGGCAAATGGTCACGGTAATGCGCGAAGTCTGGCGGGTTTTTATAGTGGGCTCCTCGACGGTAGTTTGCTGGAAGCCGATATGCTCGAAGAGTTGACCCGCGAACACAGTATTGGCCCGGATAAAACCTTATTGACACAAACCCGGTTTGGCCTGGGCTGCATGTTGGATCAACCGCAGGTGCCAAACGCCACGTTCGGCCTAGGCCCGCGGGCCTTTGGGCATCCAGGGGCCGGGGGTTCGGTGGGGTTTGCCGACCCGGAACATGATGTAGCCTTTGGTTTTGTGACCAATACATTGGGCCCTTATGTACTTATGGACCCGCGGGCACAAAAGTTGGTAAGAATATTGGCCGGTTGTCTGTAAATAGCTTGCTGTCTGGCGTTTTTTTGTTACAAAGGCACATACAAAAAGACGCTAGGCAAAATGTTGTAACTTTAATGTTCCAGAAGCGTCTGTTTAACGGGTCATTCAGGCCCCTGATTTTTTCTCATTTTGTGGATATCTCATGTTATCGAACAAGTCCTTGGCACTGGCGCTATGCCTCACTATTACTGGCTGTGCACAAACCCCACAAAATGATGCCGAAGGCGGGCATTGGTGGTCATTTGGCTCCGACAAGGCTGCTACCAAGGACGCAGTGAGCCAAGCCGACGCCAAGCCGGATGCCAAGCCGGCCGTTGCTGCCAAGGCGGCTGCGCCGGTTGCACCAGCCGCTGCGGCGCCTGCACAAGCCGCTGCACCGATTGCCAAGGCGGATACCGGTTCCAGCTGGTGGCCGTTCTCGTCGAAAGCCGACGACGCCAAGGCAGACCTGAAAGCCGACCTCAAGGCCGCAACGCCTGCCCCTGGCGCCCCAGCTGCCGCGCCGGCTGCCGCACCGGCCGTTGCCAAGACTGATACCGATACCAAGTGGTGGTGGCCGTTCGAAAGCAAGCCAAAGCCATTGGCCAAGGTCGACGTCGCCAACATCCCTATGCCTGATCCAAAAATCACCCAGGCCTGGCTTGACGACTACGAGCCGCGCCTGCGCATCGCGATCAAGGACAGCAACCTGCAACTGGAGCGTCGCGACAACGTACTGGTCGTGATTGCCCCGGTTGACGGCTCCTACAACCCGAAACGCCCGGCGATGTTGCTGCCGGTGACCCTGGGCCCCTTCACCCGCGTTGCCAAGGCGGTTGAAGGCGATCCGAAAACCGCCGTACTGGTCCTGGGCCATGTCGACACCACAGGTGCCGAGCCAGTGAGCCAGGCGCTGACCAAGGAACGTGCGCAGTCCATCGCCTCGATTTTCAGCCTCAGTGGCCTGAAGCAGGACCGCCTGATGCTGCGTGGCATGGGTGACCTGATGCCACGTGCCGCCAACGACAGCACCCAGGGCCGTGCCCTGAACCGTCGCATGGAAATCATGTTCACCCAGCGCACCACCATGCTGGCACTGTTGAGCAAGTACAACTCGGCCAACCCGCCGAAGGCTGAAATGGTTGCTGTACAGGACGTACCTGCTCCAGCCGCCGCGCCAGTCAAGAAAGCTGCCCCGGCGAAAAAGCCGGTCGCCAAGAAAGCTGCTGCCAAGCCGGCTGCCAAAAAGGCCCCAGCCAAGCCCGCCGCGAAAAAACCGGCTCCGGCCAAGGCCGCTGCTCCAGCTGCTACCAACGACCAGGCAAAAAACTGATTCTTTGAGCCAGAAGGATAAAGCCGCATGACCCAGGCACTGGCCGATATGCGCCGTGACTACACACGGGACGGTTTGAGCGAGGCCCAGGCCCCGGGTGAACCGTTTGCCTTGTTCCACCAGTGGTTTGCGGATGCGGTGAAAACCGAGCAGCCACCGGTAGAGGCCAACGCCATGACCCTGGCAACGGTCGACCAGGACGGTCGCCCACATTGCCGGATCCTGCTGCTCAAGGGCCTGGACACACAGGGCTTTACCTTCTTCACCAATTATCAGAGCGCCAAGGGCGAACAGCTCGCGGCGCTTCCGTTTGCCGCCATGACTTTCTTCTGGCCGACCCTGGAGCGCCAGGTGCGCATCGAAGGTCGGGTGGTCAAGGTTACTCCGCAGGAGTCGGATGCCTACTTCCAGGTGCGCCCCCTGGGCAGCCGCCTGGGTGCCTGGGCCTCACCGCAAAGCCGGGTGATCCGGGACCGCGAAGAGTTGCAAGACCTGCTCAAGGCTACCGAACAGCGCTTCAGCGATACCCAGCCTGACTGCCCCGAACACTGGGGCGGTTATCGCCTGCTGCCGGAGCGCATCGAGTTCTGGCAAGGCCGCGCGAGTCGTTTGCACGACCGCCTGAACTACCGCTTGCAGGGTGCCGACTGGGCCCGCGAGCGGCTAGCGCCTTGAGCCCACCTTTCGTCACCTCGCCTGAATGTTGCGCTGCCCGCGGAAGTCTCTAGTCAGAGGCTTCGGTGTGCAGCGCCGCGCCGCGTCATACAGCCATTGGCTACACTGATGAAACAGCCCATGAAGCTTGCGGCGGCGGTGGATTGCTACCGTTCGTCGAGTTTTTCGGTACAGGTTCTCTGTACTAAGGCTGAATGAAAACAATTTTCTGCCCGGCATGCCGTGACAGGCGGCAAGCCGCAGCGGTTTAATGGATACCTGTCCTTTGGAGTTGATGCTATGCGTAAGTCCGTTTTACTGGTTGCCTGCTTTACCACCCTGTCGCTGCTGCTGGGTGGCTGCGCCTCGAGTCTGACCGGCGACTCGTACTCCCGTGACGAAGCACGTCGTGTACAGACTGTTCGCATGGGCACCATCGAATCCCTGCGTCCGGTGAAAATCGAAGGCACCAAGACCCCAATCGGCGGCGTTGCTGGCGCAGTGGTTGGCGGCGTTGGCGGCAGCGCTATCGGCGGTGGCCGTGGCAGCATCGTTACAGGCGTTATCGGTGCCGTTGCCGGTGGCTTGCTCGGTTCGGCCGCTGAAGAGGGCCTGACCCGCACTCAAGGCGTCGAAGTCACTGTTCGTGAAGACGACGGCAGCATGCGTGCCTACGTCCAGGCCGTTGACCCGAACGAAGTCTTCCGCATCGGCGACCGCGTTCGCATCATGACCGTGAACGGGACCAGCCGCGTTACTCGTTAAGAGTAAGGTCGCAGGAACAGAAAAACCCCAACCGGGTGACCGGTTGGGGTTTTTTGTTGGGCGTATGTTTTGCGGGATCAGGTGAACATCTGGATATCGTCAAGGGTGTCTTGCACGGCACCACTCAGAAACGGTGATTTTGTTTTTGCTTGTTGCAGTGCTGGCGAAATTTTCGCCATGTCCAGCTGACCGAAGCGCCTCGCGATGTGGCCTATCGCAATGATGGCAGCTGACGCGATGTCCTCGTCGTCATTACTCACCTACCGGAGGCAGGTTTCTTGCGCCCACGTAGCGTCTGTCTCGTTAAGGCCGATGGATATGAGTGCTTCTGTGACCTTGCTTAGGTCTTTGGTGGTGAGGAAGCTGATAGCTTCATCGTGACTCAAAGACGGCTCGTGATAAATCAAGGCATACCTTTGATTATACCGTTATGCGCGTATTCCGATGAAGTATTCCAAGTCATCGGGGAGGTTGATGTTAAGCAACACCGCCAATTGCGTTATCTGATTTTTTGTCAGCTCCAGCTCACCTGGAGCCAGGTTTTCCAGAGGCTTTGACTCTGTGAGTTGGGCAGCAGCTTGATTGAGTTCGGCTCCTTCTATATCGAATTCGAATTGCAACGAATCATCTTGTTTTTCGTCAGGGTAGAAGCCGGTTATTGATAAATGGGTCATGAGTCGTATTCTCGCTATTGTCGAGTAGTCGTTCTGCCTGGCTTTGCTGGGCCAGTCTGCTCGCCCGTTATATGGTTGAACTCTCCTAGGTGAATCGCAAATCTGTCAAATTTTTCCACGGCGTTGCTTTTATAGTCCCATTCGTAGATTTTCCCTTTCCTATCGACCCACCTTGCTCTCTTTTTTCCTCCACCTTGAACGGATGATTTAGGTTTAACCCTTACTGCGTCGGGAAAGGCTGGAAGTGTTTTAGGGGCCTCATAGTAGTCATGGTCCCCTGGTCTGACGCTGACCACCACGTAGAGCGGCCGAACCCCCGAATCCGCCGGAAATACCAGAATGAAATCCCTGTATTGCGGCGGGTAAATCGGGTCAACGATGATGTTGGCGGCCTTCTCGGTCGGTGGGTACACCCAGATTTGCGGTGCCTGCGGCGCAGCTTCCAGCGCAGGAATACCGAGGGTGCCAGCGGGATCGATGGCAGGCGTCCAGATCAGCTCGACGCCGTCGCCCAAGTCAGCTACCTGCCGTGTGCCGCGCAGACCAAACTGCACGACATCAACCATCTCCCAGTCGCGATTTTTCCCTGTGTAAAAGGCGTATCCCTTTAGAGTGCCGTCACCAAGTTGCTCGACCTGCAGGCGAACTCGTGTTCGCGCGCGTGGCATTGAGCGCAGTTGGCGGTCGCTGTAAAGCGCGCTGTCGCCCAAATTGGAGGGCCAGATAAGTGCTGCAATCCCAAGCATCAGGCCTGCGGCGACTGTTCCAGCACCAGCTGCGACGCTTGATGCCCCGCCGACCGCTGAACCGCCCAGTGCCAATGTTCCGAGCCCGGCCGGGAGGGCGCTGCCGCTGATCTTCTTGAGTGGCAGTAGCCCCTCACTGTCGGTTTCACGGCCACCAAGCAGCACGTGCTCACCATAGTCCCCTATGCGATCAAGCGGTATGTAACCGGACGGATTGTTGTAGTCGATGAGGGCGTCCGGCAGATTGCAGGACTTTGCGAATACGCAGCCGACCATGGGCAATGGCGTTGGCGGCGGCTCCACTTTACGCCTGGCCTCGTAGGCTTCCTGGCGGGCAAGCATGGCTTCATATGCTCGCTGCCTGGCGTCACGTTCAGCCAGCTCGCGCCCGTTCATGTCCTCAAGCCGTCGGTAACCGCCCGTGCCGGTCCCGTAGCATCGCCAGACTTGTGGTATATCCTTGTTGTTTGCCATCGTGCCCTCCTGGCGTGTTGTCTAACGACGTCCGGCGTTGGAGCCGGGAGCACGACGTTATGGCAAGCAGCGGAGGGTGGCTGTAGGACGGTTCTGTGAGATGGCGCCGAATGGGCCGAGAGTAAGCTGGAGCCGGCACGCCGGCTCCAGAAGCGATTACGCCTGAACGAGTGCCTGCTTGCGGCTGGCGATCGCCGTCACCGCATACCCGATCAACGCCGCCAATATCGAGCCGGTCAGGATGCCCATCCGGTCCATGCCCGCGTAATCACTGCTGCCTGGCAAAAACGCCAAGGAGCCGACAAACAGGCTCATGGTGAAGCCGATGCCGCACAGGATTGCCACGCCCAGCACCTGGCCCCAGTTGGCGCCGGCGGGCAGCGCGGCAAGGCCGGTTTTGACCATGACCCAGGTGAAACCCAGTACGCCAACGGTCTTGCCCAGGAGCAGGCCGGCGGCGATGCCCATCGGCACGTGGTGGGTGAAGCTCTCCAGGTTGACGCCCGTCAGCGAGACGCCGGCATTGGCGAAGGCAAACAGCGGCAGGATCGCGTAGGCCACCCAAGGGTGCAGCGCGTGTTCCAGGGTCAGCAGCGGCGAAGGCTCGGCGTTTTTGGTGCGCAAGGGAATGCAGAATGCCAACGTCACGCCCGCCAGGGTCGCGTGCACACCACTCTTGAGCACGCATACCCACAGGATCAGCCCCACAATCATGTACGGACCCAGCTTGACCACGCCCAGCCGGTTCATCGCAATCAAGGCGATCAGGCATGCCGCTGCACCGGCCAATGAAGCGCCAGACAGGTCGGCGGAGTAGAACAGGGCAATGACGATGATCGCGCCAAGGTCGTCGATGATGGCCAATGTCATCAGGAACAACTTCAGCGACACCGGCACGCGTTTGCCCAGCAGGGCCAGTACACCCAGTGCGAAGGCAATGTCGGTAGCCATGGGGATCGCCCAGCCACCGAGGGCGGCCGGGTTGTCCTTGTTCAGCGCCCAGTAGATCAGCGCCGGTACCACCATGCCGCCGATGGCTGCCGCGCCGGGTAGTACCACTTGCGAGGGCTTGGACAGTTGGCCATCGAGCAACTCGCGTTTGACCTCAAGGCCGATCAGCAGGAAGAACAGAGCCATAAGGCCATCATTGATCCACAGCAGCGCTGGCTTGGCGATTTTCAGCGCGCCAATTTGTGCGACCACCGGGACGTCGAGAAAGCTCGCGTACAAGTGCGACAACGGTGAGTTGTTGATGATCAGCGCCAAGGCGGCGGCAGCGATCAGCAGCAGACCGCTGGCAGCTTCCAGCTGGAAGAAACGGGTGAAAGTGCTACGCAGAGGCAAGGGATGCTCTCCAATCAAGGTTCAATAGGTGGGTACCCTAACCCGTACCGTTAGTTGTTAAAACAAAAGTTATATTCTTATTTGTTATAAGGAATCGGTCCGATCAGTTGCGCGCAAAACCCGGAAAATTGTGTGTCCAATTGAGTCATGACTGTATCTGTGTGGAGTGTAGGAAACATCCTAAGATCAAGTCTGAAATCCTTAGAGAAACCGATCATGAGCGACAACCGCCAATGGGCCCGCGAAGCCATCCGTATTATTGAAGCGGACTTCCAGCGCAGCGCCGACACCCATCTGATCCCCTTGCCGTTACCGGGTTTGCCAGGCATCGAACTGTATTTCAAGGACGAGTCCAGCCATCCCACCGGCAGCCTGAAACACCGGTTGGCGCGTTCGTTGTTCCTCTATGCGTTGTGTAATGGCTGGCTCAAGCCCGGTGCGCCGGTGATCGAGGCATCCAGTGGCTCCACGGCGATTTCCGAGGCGTACTTCGCCCGGCTGCTGGGCTTGGCGTTTATTGCGGTGATGCCGGCCACCACTTCTCAGGAAAAAATTGCGCAGATCGCCTTCTACGGTGGCAAGAGTCATCTGGTACAGGACCCGACGCAGATCTACGCCGAATCCGAGCGTCTGGCCCGGGAAAGCGGTGGCCATTTCATGGACCAGTTCACTTACGCCGAACGCGCCACCGACTGGCGCGCCAACAACAACATTGCCGAATCGATCTTCCAGCAACTGCGCTTTGAGCGTTACCCGGAACCGAGCTGGTTGATTTCCAGTCCCGGCACGGGCGGCACCACGGCGACGTTGGGACGGTATGTGCGTTATCGCCAGCACTGCACCCGGGTGTTGTGCGCGGACGCGGAGCGTTCGGTGTTTTTCGACTATTACCTGAGTGGCGACGCCAGCCTGCGCCTGGACTGTGGTTCGCGCATCGAGGGTATTGGCCGGCCCCGGGTTGAGGCGTCGTTCTTGCCCAAGGTGATTGATGCGATGGTCAAGGTGCCGGATGCACTGTCCCTGGCGGCCATGCATTACCTGGCCCAGCGTTTGGGGCGGCGAGTGGGCGGTTCCAGCGGCACCAACCTGATTGGCGCGTTGGTAGCGGCGCAGCAGATGAAAGCGGCGGGGGAGTCGGGCTCGATCGTGGCGATCTTGTGCGACGGTGGTGAGCGCTATGCCACGACCTATTACGATCCGGCCTGGCTGGCGGGGCAGGGGTATGAGCTGGACGGCTTGATTGCGGCCGTTGCGGCGAGTGTCGAGCGGGGAGAGGCGCTGCCGGACAGCGTGTTGCGCGCCAATATCTGAAACACCCACTGTAGGAGCCGGCTTGCCGGCGATGGCGATCTTGAGGATGCCATCGCCGGCAAGCCGGCTCCTACAAGGTTTTAGGTCAGGCCTCGATACCCAACATGTCCCGCGCCAGCGCTTCGGCAATCCGAATCCCGTCGACGCCCGCCGACAAGATCCCGCCGGCATAACCGGCACCTTCGCCCGCCGGGAACAGACCTTTCACGTTGAGACTCTGCATCGATTCGTTACGGGTAATCCGCAGCGGTGATGAAGTGCGGGTCTCGATCCCGGTCAGCACCGCGTCGTGCAGCGAGTAGCCTTTGATCTGCTTCTCGAACGCCGGCAGCGCTTCGCGGATGGCTTCGATGGCAAAGTCCGGCAATGCCAGGGCCAGGTCACCCCAGGCCACACCGGGTTTGTAGGACGGTTCCACAGTGCCGGTGGCGGTGGACGGCTTGCCGGCGATGAAATCACCCACCAACTGCGCCGGTGCTTCGTAGTTGCTGCCGCCGAGGATGAACGCGTGGGATTCCAGGCGCTCCTGCAACTCGATGCCGGCCAGTGGGCCACCCGGGTAATCAACGTCCGGGGTGATACCCACCACGATCCCGGAGTTGGCGTTGCGCTCGTTACGCGAGTATTGGCTCATGCCATTGGTCACTACGCGGTTCGGCTCTGATGTCGCCGCTACCACAGTGCCGCCCGGGCACATGCAGAAGCTGTACACCGAACGGCCGTTCTTGGCGTGGTGCACCAGCTTGTAGTCGGCCGCCCCGAGTTTCGGGTGCCCGGCGTATTTGCCCAGGCGCGCGGCGTCGATCAGCGATTGCGGGTGTTCGATGCGGAAACCCACCGAGAACGGCTTGGCTTCCATGTACACGCCACGGCCATGCAACATACGGAAAGTGTCGCGGGCGCTGTGGCCGAGGGCCAGGATTACGTGTTTGGACAGGATCTGCTCGCCGCCATCCACCACCACGCCATTCAACTGGCCGTCTTCGATCAGCACGTCGGTGACCCGTTGCTCAAAGCGCACTTCACCGCCCAGGGCGATGATCTGCTGGCGCATGTTTTCCACCACGCCAGTCAAGCGGAACGTACCGATGTGCGGCTTGCTGACGTAGAGAATTTCGTCCGGCGCGCCGGCCTTGACGAACTCGTGCAGCACTTTGCGACCGTGGAATTTCGGGTCTTTGATCTGGCTGTAGAGCTTGCCGTCAGAGAAGGTCCCGGCGCCGCCTTCACCAAATTGCACGTTGGATTCGGGGTTCAGCACATTTTTGCGCCACAGGCCCCAGGTGTCCTTGGTGCGCTGGCGCACTTCGCGGCCGCGTTCGAGGATGATCGGCTTGAAACCCATCTGTGCCAGCAGCAGCCCGGCGAAGATCCCGCACGGGCCAAACCCGACGACGATTGGCCGCTCGGTCAGGCCTTCCGGCGCGTGGCCCACGACCTTGTAGCTGATGTCCGGTGCCGGGTTGACGTTGCGGTCGTCGGCGAATTTGAGCAGCAGCGCTGCCTCGCCTTTGACTTGCAGGTCGACGGTGTAGATGAAGCACAGCTCCGACGACTTTTTGCGAGCGTCGTAGCTGCGTTTGAACAGGGTGAAATCGAGCAGGTCATCACTGGCGATGCCCAGGCGCTGCACGATGGCAGGCCGCAGGTCTTCTTCGGGATGGTCGATGGGCAGCTTGAGTTCGGTGATTCGTAACATGACAGGAATCCGGTAGGCGGCGGGCAAAGAGGCCGGCTGTTTTGCAAACCGGCGATTATAAGCCCCAACAGCGGTTTCCCGTCATGCTAAAACAGCGCAGGGGGGCAATCAGTCGTCCCGCGAGCCGCCGAACGACGCGCAACCGCGCTGCACCTGGCCATTGACCCGCAACTCGGCCGACATGTGCTGCAGGCTGCCGCTGGCGCTGTCGACACAGCGTTGCGGGGCTACCCACAATTCGATGTGCTGGTTATTGGCTTCGGTCATCAGGTTGAACCGTCCGTCGCCCGATTGCTCTTCCACATACG
The DNA here is from genome assembly GCF_055409485.1 of Pseudomonas sp. A125. Taxonomy (NCBI): domain Bacteria; kingdom Pseudomonadati; phylum Pseudomonadota; class Gammaproteobacteria; order Pseudomonadales; family Pseudomonadaceae; genus Pseudomonas; species Pseudomonas sp. A125. Next base: position 53,033 of record NZ_JBUZVP010000006.1, on the reverse strand, counting down.
GCACGGCCAATGGTGGCTGGCCCTCGCGTTCCAGCACCATGCCCTTGGCGGTGACGTTCATCGCCCAGGCCGGCTTGTGGCCGTTGGCCCGCAAGATCATGCGTTTGAAGTCCGGGTCATCGCAGGCCGAGGTAGAGCGCTCGACGCGATACACCTGTTGCAGGTCCACCGTGCCCTGGGTGCCGCTGGCGACGCCGGAGAACTTGCCACGCAAATCGGCAAACAGCGCACCTTGCTGGCCAGCCAGGGAGGCGGCTTCCTGCAGGATACTGGTGCCACCGGTGTCGTTGACCACGTAGTTGCGTTTGTCGTTGCAGGGCTGGAACAGCAGTTTGTCACCCTGCGCCGTCAGCTCACCCTGCATGCGGGTGAGCCCTGCGAGAGAGGGCTTGGCCGGCTCGCTATCGAACATCTGGCAGGCGGTAAACAGGGGCAACAGGGCGAACAAAGCTAGGGTACGGGCGGCACGCATTATCGGGTCTCCTGATAAGTGCCGCCACGTTACGCAGGCTGGCGGTGCATCACAAGCCCGGCACACAGGTTGAATTGACTGTGGTGAGGGGAAAAGCCCCCTCGCCACAACACGCTGGCTCGTACCATCAAGCAGGGTATGTCTAGCCTACGATAAACGTCTGCCCCGTCTGCAAGCCTTCCACGCTTTTCGCGTAGGCCAATGCCACTTCTGCACCCGGAGCCGGTTTGTACCCGCGAAAGTACGGTGCGTAGCTGCCCATGGCTTCCAGCAATACGGTCGGGCTGACCGAGTTGATGCGCAGGCCGCGCGGCAACTCGATCGCCGCGGCCTTCACGAACGCGTCCAGCGCGCCGTTGACCAGGGCCGCCGAGGCGCCGGTGCGAATCGGGTCGCGGTTGAGAATGCCGCTGGTGAAGGTGAACGATGCACCGTCATTGGCGAACTCACGACCGATCAGCAGCAGGTTGACCTGGCCCATCAGCTTGTCTTGCAGGCCCAGGTCGAAGTCGGCTGCGCTCATGTCACCCAGGGCCACGAAGTTGACGCTGCCGGCAGCGCAGACCAGTGCGTCAAATGTGCCGGTCTGCTCAAACAGTTTGTGGATCGAGGCGCTGTCGCTGATATCGACCTGGAAGTCGCCGCTCTTGCGGCCAATGCTGATCACTTCATGCCGTTGGGACAGCTCTGCCTTGACCGCCGAGCCCACGGTACCGCTTGCGCCAATCAACAGGATTTTCATCGTGCCTTCCTCCAGATGTGTAGGTGAGGTTTCAGTCTAGAGTGATTTTTTGCGCGGATAAGCGCACTAATAGGCAACCTTTGGTTCTCAAATGGAAACAATCCATGAGCGAAATGGATGACCTGGCGGCGTTTGCGGTGCTCATCGAAGCCGGCAGCTTTACCCTGGCCGCCCAGCAATTGGGTTGCAGCAAGGGGCAGTTGTCCAAGCGCATCAGCCAGTTGGAAGCACAGTTTTCGGTGGTGTTGCTGCACCGGACCACTCGCCGCCTGAGCCTGACGGCGGCGGGTGCAGCGCTGTTGCCTCAGGCGCAGGCGTTGGTGGTTCAGGTGGAGCGGGCGCGTCAGGCGTTGGCCCGGCTCAAGGACGATTTGGTCGGCCCTGTGCGTATGACGGTTCCGGTTTCTTTGGGAGAAACCTTCTTCGATGGTTTGTTGCTGGAATTTTCCAGGGAGTACCCGCAGGTGCAGATCGAACTGGAACTCAACAACCAGTATCGAGACCTGGCGCGGGACGGCTTTGACCTGGCGGTGCGCTCGGAAGTCGCCAACGACGAGCGCCTGGTGGCCAAGCCGTTGCTCGCATGGCACGAAATGACCTGCGCCAGCCCGGCTTATCTGGAACAACACGGCGAGCCGCTGGCGCCGGCTGAACTGGTGGGCCACAACTGCCTGCTGAACAGCCACTACAGCGGTCGTGAAGAGTGGCTGTATCACCAGCAACATGAGCTATTACGGGTTCGCGTCTCCGGCACCTTTGCCTCCAACCACTACAACTTGTTGAAGAAGGCTGCGCTGGTGGGCGCGGGCATCGCACGTTTGCCATCCTACGTACTACACGCGGAATTGGCTGACGGTCGCCTGCGCTGGCTCCTGCGTGATTATCAGACCCGCAGCATGCCGATGTACCTGGTGCATCCGTACCAGGGCGGCCTGCCGCGCCGCACCCAGGTATTGGCGGATTATCTCGTGGGCTGGTTCAAGCGCAGCGGCGAGGCCCTGGATCGCCTTTAGCGGTAGCGCCGTGCAATCAGGTGATCGATGGAGAAGCAGCCCGGTCCCTTGGCCATCAACAGCAACAGCAGCGCGATCCACGTGCCGTGGGTCGGGTAGGCGTCCGGGTACACGAACAGCTGAATGGTCAGGGTCATGCCCAGCAACGCCAACGCCGAGAACCGTGTGGCAAACCCCACCAGAATCAGCACCGGGAAAAAGTGCTCGGCGAACGCAGCCATGTGCGCGGCCACTTCCGCTGACAGCAGTGGCACGTGGTATTCACTGCGAAACAGCGGCAGTGTGGACGGCGCCAAGTGTGGCCAGCCCAGTTGGAAGGTGCCGCCGATCAGGTCCACGGCGAAGCCTTCGACCTTGGTCTGGCCGGATTTCCAGAACACTGCCGCAATCGAGAAGCGTGCGACGAAGGCGATCAGGCCGTAGGGGATTTTCTCGAAGAGCTGAATGATCCGTTGGATCAGGCCGGGAGCGGTGGCGTTCATGGCGATACCTTTTGTTCTGTGTGCAAGTGGGTGATGGCGCCGTGGCCAATCAGCAGCGCCAGGCATTGGTGCAGGTCAAATTCGGCGGCCGCATCAAGGGCATAGGCCACGGCCATTTCCAGCGGCCAGCCGTTTTGCAGGCTGTTGATAAACGCCACTGAGCCGCTGTCGATGTGGAACACCTTCACGTCCAGGCCGCTGCGTAATATCAGCGCGCTTTGGGCATGGAAAGGGTCGAGGGTAGCGAGGGATTCGGCTGTCTGATGCGCGGCCCATAATCCCACCACGGCGTAGGACGAGTTCAGGGTGGCGAGGGACGGATGCAGTTGCAGGCGCAGATCGCTTACGTCTGATTGGTGTTGCAGGGCGGCGATGACGTCCTGTTGATCCAGTGCCACCGCGTCTGCGGCGTGATAGGCCCTGACCCGCAGCCGCTCCAGGCGTGCCACGTCAGCCAGGTAGGGCACGCTGGCGGCGGGGGCAAAGCCCTGGATAAAGTCGGCCAGGTCGCCGCCGTACTCATTGATCAGCGCACTGGTCGGCGGGAAACCCTGAACATACACGCCGGCCATTGCGCGAAAAAACTCATCGCCTACCAATTGCAACGTGACCGGGTAGCCGGCTGCCAAGGCGTTAATCAGCGAGCTGTGAACATTGTTGCGATACACCGCAAAACGGCTGGCGGGATCGGCACCGTTGTAGCTGAACAAGCCTTGTGGGCAGCTCTCATCGGGTGACAGCAGGGCATTGGCGAATACGTCATGACGGCTCATGGGCGCGCCTCCAGCAGGAAGCGTTCGGCCTGGCGCGCTTCGGCGTGCAGCACGCTGAAGGCCGGCACCTGGTTGTCACGCTCGATCAGTGTGGCGACTGGCCCAGTGCGCGCAAGCACGTGCTGGTAAAGCTGCCATACCGCGTTGTCGATCGGCGCGCCGTGATCATCAATCAGCAAACGATCACCAAGGCTGTCAGTGTCTTCGGCAAACCCTGCCAGATGAATCTCGCCCACCGCGTGCAGCGGCAAGGCATCGATGTACTTCAGCGGGTCTTGCTGGTGGTTGATGCACGACACATACACATTGTTGACGTCCAGCAGCAGCCCGCAGCCGGTGCGGCGGATCACTTCGCTGATGAAGTCGGTCTCTTGCAGGGTGGAGCACTGGAACTGCAGGTAGGTCGAGGGGTTCTCCAGCAGCATTGGCCGTTGCAGTCGGGTTTGCACCTGGTCCACGTGTTCGCACACCCGCGTGAGGGTTTCATCGTCATACGCCAGTGGCAGCAAATCATTGAGAAACACCGGGCCGTGGCTGGACCAGGCCAGGTGTTCGGAAAAGGAGTGGGGTTGATAGCGTTCGATCAGCCTCGCAAGGCGCGCCAAGTGGTCATCGTTCAGCGGACCTTCGCCGCCGATCGACAGGCCCACACCGTGCAGCGACAGCGGGTACTGTTCGCGGATCAAACCCAGGTAGTGATGGAAAGGCCCGCCGGCCACCATATAGTTTTCGGCGTGGACTTCGAAAAAACCGATGTCGGGGGAAGTCTTGAGCACTTCACTGAAGTGCTCGTTCTTGAGCCCCAGCCCGGCCCGACGGGGGAGGCCAGGCGCCTGAGCCTGGGAGATGGAGTGGGTGCATGAAAGCGTCATCGTCAGTACTCAGGCTGCGCAGGGTTTCAGGACTTGGCGGTGAAGGCCGCTTCCTGGCCAAAACCGCTTGGCGAGGTGGCGCTTGGGGTTTTAAGGCAGGTGCCGGCCGGGACCAATTTCCAGGCGTTGGCTTGATCCTTGACCTTCGAGGTGCCCGCGCAAGAGGTGCCAGCGCCTGCAGCGCAATCGTTCTTGCCGGCTTCGGCCACACCGAAGCATTTTTGCATGTCATCGGCAGCGTGGGCGGTGGTGGTCAGGGCGGACAGGCTCAGGGCCGAACCCAGGGCCAGGATGAGGGTAGCGGCGGACAGCGAACGGGTTTTGGTAGTCATGGTGTATCTCCAGCAGTGGGTTGAGTTGGCAAGCTTAGTTGCCTGCTTACACCACTAGAGATAGGGAGGAGGGATTCGTTACAAACCTGGCGAAAATAATTTCAGGTTTCGCCAAACAAGTGTGGGAGCTGGCTTGCCTGCGATGCTGACGCCTCGGTGTTTCAGTTCCACCGAGGCGATGCTATCGCAGGCAAGCCAGCTCCCACAGAGGCCGGCTTTTACTTCCAGACGGCATCAACCGCCCAAATAAGCCTCACGCACTTTCGGATCGGTCAGCAGTTGCTCGCCGCTGCCCTGCATCACCACCCGGCCGTTTTCCAGCACATAGGCGCGGTCGGCGATCTTCAGGGCCTGGTTGGCGTTCTGCTCCACCAGGAACACCGTTACACCGTCTTTGCGCAGCTGTTCGATGATGTCGAAGATCTGCTGGATGATGATCGGCGCGAGGCCCAGTGAGGGTTCGTCCAGCAGCAGCAGCTTGGGCTTGCTCATCAGCGCGCGGCCGATGGCGAGCATTTGCTGTTCACCGCCCGACATGGTGCCGCCCCGCTGGCTGAAGCGTTCCTTGAGCCGCGGGAACAGGTGCAGCACCTTGTCCATCTGCTCCTGGTAATCGCCCTTGTCGGTGAAGAACCCGCCCATGGCGAGGTTCTCTTCCACGGTCAGGCGCGCAAACACCCGACGACCTTCCGGAACCACCGCGATGCTCTTGCGCATGATTTCAGAGGACGCCTGGCCCACCAACTCTTCACCCATGTAGCGGATGCTGCCGCTGTGGGCCTGGGGCGAACCGCACAGGGTCATCAACAGGGTGGATTTGCCGGCACCGTTGGCGCCGATCAGGGTGACGATCTCGCCCTGGCGAACTTCCACGTTAACGCTGTGCAGCGCCTGGATCTTGCCGTAGAAAGTGGAAACGTTTTCGAATTGCAGCATTTTACGCTTCCCCCAAATAGGCTTTGATCACGGCCGGGTTGTCGCGGATCTGCTCCGGCGTACCGTCGGCCAGTGGCGTGCCCTGGTTGATCACGACGATATGGTCGGAGATGCTCATGACCAGTTTCATGTCGTGTTCGATCAGCAACACGGTGGCGTTGTTTTCTTCACGCAGCACACTGATCAGCGCCTTGAGGTCTTCGGTTTCCCTTGGGTTCAAGCCGGCGGCCGGTTCGTCGAGCATGAGGATCCGCGGGCGGGTCATCATGCAGCGAGCGATTTCCAGGCGACGTTGCTGACCGTAGGCCAGGGTGCCGGCAGGGCGGTTGGCAAACTCGGTGAGGTTGACCTTGTCCAGCCAGTACTCGGCGTACTCCATGGCCTCGCGCTCGCTTTTGCGGAACGACGGGGTCTTGAACAGGCCTGCAAAGAAGTTGGTGTTCAGGTGACGATGCTGGGCGATCAACAGGTTCTCGACCGCCGTCATGTCCTTGAACAACCGCACGTTCTGGAAGGTCCGCACCACGCCCTTGCGGGCAATCTCGTGGCCGGCCAGGCCCTGGATCGGCTGGCCGTCCAGCAGGATGGTGCCGCCCGCCGGCTTGTAGAAACCGGTCAGGCAGTTGAACACCGTGGTCTTGCCGGCGCCGTTGGGGCCGATCAGGGCTACAACCTGTTTCTCTTGCACGGTCAGGGCCACGCCGTTGACCGCCAGCAAACCGCCGAAGCGCATGCTCAAGTTTTCGACTTTCAGGATCTCGCGGCTCATTTGCGCAGCTCCATGTGTGGACGTTGCATGGGCAGCAGGCCTTGAGGGCGCCAGATCATCATCAGTACCATCATGGCGCCGAACATCAACATGCGGTATTCGCTGAACTCACGCATCATTTCCGGCAGCAGGATCATCACGATCGCCGCGAGAATCACGCCCAGCTGCGAGCCCATGCCACCCAGTACCACGATGGCGAGGATGATCGCCGACTCGATGAAGGTGAACGACTCCGGGGTCACCAAACCCTGGCGAGCGGCAAAGAAGCTGCCGGCGAAACCGGCGAAGGTTGCCCCGAGGGTGAAGGCCGAAAGTTTGATGATTGTCGGGTTCATGCCCAACGCACGGCAGGCGATTTCATCTTCGCGCAGCGCTTCCCACGCGCGTCCGATCGGCATGCGCAGCAAACGGTTGATCACGAACAAGGCCGCCAGCGCCAGCAACAACGCCACCAGGTACAGGAACACCACTTTGCTCACCGGGTTGTAGTCGATCCCGAAGTACTCATGGAAGGTCTGCATGCCTTCGGCCGCGGTGCGGTCGAACGACAGCCCGAAGAACGTCGGCTTGGGGATGCTGCTGATGCCGTTGGGGCCGCCGGTGATATCGGTGAGGTTACGCAGGAACAGACGGATGATTTCGCCGAAGCCCAGGGTCACGATCGCCAAATAGTCACCACGCAAGCGCAGTACCGGGAAGCCCAGCAGGAAGCCAAATGTGGCCGCCGCCATGCCGGCCAGCGGCAGGCAGATCCAGAAGCCCCAGCCCAGGTAATGCGAGAGCAGCGCGTAGGTATAGGCACCCACGGCGTAGAAACCCACATAACCCAGGTCGAGCAAGCCGGCCAGGCCCACCACGATGTTCAGGCCCAGGCCCAGCAACACGTAGATCAGGATCAGGGTGGCGATATCCACCGCGCCACGGGAACCGAAGAACGGCCAGATCAACGCGGCCACGATCAGGCCGGTGATGATGTAGCGCTGGGTGCGCGGCAGGGTCAGGAACTGGCTGACCTTGGGCGACACCAGTGGGCCACGGTTGCCTTTGAACAGGGCACCGACCTGCTGGGTAAACAGCACGCGCAGGAACATCAACACCGAGCACAAGGCAATGATGGTCAATGTCACCGGACCGGTGCCATGCACTTCAAGGTTGATCCCGACAATGCTCAACTTGAGCCCGAGTACCGGAAAGGCCACGGCCCAGACCAGCAAGGCGCTGAAAAACGCCGATTTAAGATATCTGCTCATACTTTCTCAACCTCCGGACGGCCCAGAATGCCGGTCGGCCGGAACAACAGCACCAGAACCAATAGACCGAATGCCACCACGTCCTTGTACTGGTCGCCGAACACATCAGCGCCAAAGGCTTCAGCCACACCCAGCACCAGCCCGCCGAGCATCGCGCCCGGAATGCTGCCGATGCCGCCCAATACCGCCGCAGTGAAGGCCTTGAGGCCCACCAGGAAACCGGCGTTGGGGTTGATCACGCCGTACTGCATGCTCAACAACACGGCGGCGACAGCGGCCAGTGCGGCACCGATGACGAAGGTCAGGGCGATGATGTTGTTGGTGTTGATGCCCAACAGGTTGGCCATCTTGATGTCTTCGGCGCAGGCCCGGCAGGCGCGTCCCAGACGGGAGCGGGAGATGAACAGGGTCAGGCCGAGCATCGCCACCAGGGTGACGACGAAGACCAGGACCTGCATGTAGGAAATCAGCACTTCTTGTGCGCCACCTGGGCCGAAGGAGAAGTTCCCCGGGATCAGGTTGGGAATGGATTTGTCCTTGGAATCCTGGGACAGCAGTACGGTGTTCTGCAGGAAAATCGACATGCCGATCGCAGAGATCAGCGGGATCAAGCGGTTGCTGCCACGCAAGGGGCGGTACGCAACGCGTTCGATACTGTAGCCATAGGCACTGGTTACGACGATGGACGCCAGGAACGCAGCGGTCATCAACAGCGGCAGGGAATGGATACCCAGCATGGCCAGCCCGGCAAGGGCGATGAAGGCCACGTAGGAACCAATCATGTACACCTCGCCATGGGCGAAGTTAATCATTCCAATGATGCCGTAAACCATTGTGTAGCCAATGGCTATCAAGGCATAGGTGCTGCCAACGGTCATGCCGTTAACCAGCGTTTGGAAAAAATGATAGATCTCAGGCATTACAGCGCTCCTAAAAACCCGATACGCATTTCACTGGTGGAGTCATTTCCGGCTCGGTGCCCTGTTCTGTGACAGAGGTTGCACAAAGCGTTTGCCAGCGAACCGCTGGTGACGGTTTTAAGATTTTCAGGTGAGCCAGCGCCCGGATCGCGGGTGACAGGCCCATAAACCTCGTAAAACAAAGCCCACTGCTTGCACAGTGGGCTTGTTGACCAGAAACGCCTGGCTTACTGAGGGGAAACTTCGGTTTTTGGTTTGCCGAAGTGCCATTCGTAGACCACGAACTTGAAGTCCTTCAGGTCGCCCTTGGCGTCGAAGCTCAGGTCGCCGGTTGGGGTCTTGAAGTTACCGGCGTGGATGGCAGCAGCCACTTTGGCGGTGTCTTCGCTCTTCGCGGCAGTGATACCGCCGGCGATCACTTCAACAGCCGAGTAGGCCGGGAACACGAACGGACCGGTTGGGTCCTGCTTGTTCTTGGCGAACTCTTCAACGATTGCCTTGTTGGCAGGATCGGTGTCGAAAGACTTCGGCAGGGTAACCAGCAGGCCTTCGGAAGCGCCTTGGGCGATTTGCGAGATGGAGTCGTTGCCGACGCCTTCTGGGCCCATGAACTTGGCGTCCAGGCCTTTTTCCTTGGCTTGGCGCAGGATCAGGCCCAGCTCAGGGTGGTAGCCGCCGTAGTAGACGAAGTCGACGTTGGCTTGCTTGAGTTTCTGAATCAGCGAGCTGAAGTCTTTATCGCCAGCGTTGATGCCTTCAAAGACGGCGACTTTCACGCCTTTCTTCTCGAGGGTCTGCTTAACGGCGGTAGCGATGCCTTCACCGTATTGCTGCTTGTCGTGAACGACGGCAACCACTTTTGGCTTCACGTGGTCGGCGATGTAGTTGCCGGCAGCCGGGCCCTGGGCGCTGTCCAGGCCGATGGTGCGGAAGATCAGCTTGTAGCCACGGGAGGTGATTTCCGGGCTGGTGGCCGCCGGGGTGATCATGATCACGCCTTCGTCTTCGTAGATGTCGGATGCTGGCTGAGTGGAGCTGGAGCAAAGGTGACCGACCACGAACTTGACGCCGTCGTTGACCACTTTGTTGGCGACGGCCACGGCTTGTTTAGGATCGCAAGCGTCGTCGTATTCTTTGGCTTCGAGCATTTTGCCATCGACGCCGCCCTTGGCGTTGATGTCGGCGATGGCCTGTTTGGCACCCATGAACTGCATGTCGCCGTACTGGGTCACAGGGCCGGTTTTAGGGCCGGCAATACCGATCTTGATGGTGTCAGCTGCGAACGAATGGCTGGCAACCCCGGCCAGGACCATAGCGGCAAACAGTTTGGAAATCTGCTTAGTAGCCTTATTCATAGTGCTCCACTCTTACTGTTGTATTTTTTATAGTTCTAGCGGCCTTGTGAGCTGCAGAACCGGATCAGATATCTGGGATATCCCCCGGCAGCGGCCTGGCAACTGTACCGGTACAGTGTAGAGCGCCGGTTGATCGCTTGAAAAGCTGGCTGCTGGGGGCAAAACCCGGGTATGTCGCTTAAATGAAAGAAAAAGACAGAATTGCGGCGGGGTGATGCCAGAGTCTCGGGCAATCCTTGGCTTTCCTGACACTTTCGTTCGGTGCCTCATTTGCAACTGGGTTTTTCTGCCTGGTGCTCGACGGTATGATTGCGCCGATTTTTTCTACAGGTGAACTCCCATGACGCAAGAACCTAGCACCCTCTATGCCAAGCTGCTTGGTGAAACCGCCGAAATTTCCTGGAAGGAGCTAGAGCCGTTCTTTGCCAAGGGTGCCCTATTGTGGGTCGACGCCGGGCTGGATTTGATCGAGGCCGCCGAGGGGATGGCTGAGGATAACCGTGACAAAGTCGCTGCCTGGCTGGCTGCGGGGAGCTTGGGCGAGGTGTCTGCGACGCGGGCATTGGACCTGGTTGAGCGGGGGCCGGCGCTTTGGGCGGTGGTGGTTTCGCCTTGGATTCTGATCCAGGAAAGGGCGGCGTAGGAAGTGTCTGCACAAAAACGGTGCGGGATTTTTCGGGGTTTGAGTGTGTAGCGGGGTAACTGGTTTCGCCGTGATGGCATGTTGCCGTAGAGAAAGGTCACAGGCGGGGGTTACGTGCGCGTCATGGGAACAGTTTTGCTCGCGTCGGAATGCGGTGGGAATTGTTTCTGGGTGTGAGTTTTGGGTGTTTATCCGTTGCTGCGGTAACGGCTGATATGGGTTCCGCTCTTACAGCGGGTCACTTTTGAAAAGCGCAAAAGTAACCAAAACGCTCTGCCCCGCCTGTCGGCGCCTCGCTGTGGCTCGGCGTGCCCTCACTCCGGCATTGCTCCGCGGGCCGCCGCGACGGCCCGTCCCTGGCCCGTCGCGGCTAAACCGGCGTCCTGCCGGTTTACCCGCTCCTCAATCCCTGCGTTCGGCCTCGGGCTGAATGGGGCAGTCAGATCAAAAGCAAGATCAAGAACACGGCGGCCTGAAAGCCGACCTGAGTGTTAAAAGCCAAAGCAAAAGCTGTAGGAGCTGGCTTGCCGGCGATGCAGGCGACTCGTTCTTTCAGATACACAGAGGCGATGCCATCGCAGGCAAGCCAGCTCCCACATTTGAACCGTGCCCGCCTGCTTTAGCTTTTGATCTGGCTTTTAACACTCAAGCCGGCCTGTAGGCCGCTGTGTTCTTGATCTGCTTGTGATCTTGATCTTAGGCGCCCCGTCAACCACGCTGGCCGAACGCAGGCTTTGGAGCGTGGGTAACCCGGCAGGACGCCGGGTTAGCCGCGCTGGGCCAAGGATGGCCCATCGCGGCGGCCCACGGTCCAAAGCCTGCGTGAGGGCACACCGAGCCTAAGCGAGGTGCCGAGTGGTGGGGCAAGAGCCTTTTGGTTACTTTTGGGCTCCTTTCAAAAGTGACCCGCCGTAAGGGCGGAACCCATATCGGCAACAACCCAAATAACGGATATACACCCCACCCAAGAAACAAGCCTACGCAGTCTTCCCGGTATGGTTGTTCAACGAAATAACCTTGGTCTTCCCAATCCGGTGACGATAAATCTCACGCAGGTACTTGATCGCCTTCTTCACACAATCCCGCGACAGCCGAATATCGTTGATCGACACAAACTTGTCCTTGTCGTTGATCAACTCACGATACTTCTTCTCATACATCGGTTTGATCGCATACCAGTTGGTATCCAGAATCTTCGCCGGGTTTTCAAACTCATTGAGTAACTCGTCAATCCGGCCCTCATCAAAATCCTCATGGATGATGAAATCCAAAATCGAATTATCCAGCGTGTCATCAAAGCGATACGGATTGCGCGCAAAGCAGCGCTTGATAAACGCCACGATCAACGTCAAAAAGTCATCCGACAAACATGGGCTCTTGGCGATCAACGTTGTCAGCGACAAGTTGGCCGACGCCCCGATCACCAACGCATAACGCTTGAGCGTGGTATTGGGAAACAGGCTGTTGAGGTGCGTCTTGAGCCGGTTCAGGTCCATATAGGACAGTTTGTAATCCTTGGGCAACGATACAATCGACACCACCGACGAGCAGTTCTTGAAGAAGTGCAAGTCATGCAGCGCCGCCGCGTCATACCCGGAATTCTTGTACTGCTCCAGCGATGCCTTGTAGCGCTTGGACTCGATCGGCAACAGGCTGATACCTTCGATCGCCTGGGTCACTTTGTTGAAGTGCGGCAAATCAATGGAGCGGAAAAACAGGTCATCGATATTCAGCCGCTGCGGCTCTTTTTCGAACACCTTGAACTTGTCGCTCGACGGCGCCGGGGTTTCCGGAACCACGGATTCGGCGTAGGCAATCGCCACCGGACCGGCCAGGCTCATGAACAGGTCGTTGGCATCCAGGCGGATGGTTTCGCCGATGTCGATCCCGGCCCGACGGAAGTAGTTCTGGTCGTAGTCAGTCGTCACCGCCTGGGCCGTCAGAATGTTGAAGATCTGCTGCGAGATGTATTGGTTGGCGTGCTTTTCCATGGCATTGACGTCAATGTTCTGGATGTTGCCGTCATCGCTTTCTTCGGCATAACGCATGATGTCGTTGGAGATCAGCATCATCGCGTTCCACGGCCGGATGCGGCCTTTCACGCTGGCTTCGCTGCTGTCTTCATTGTCGAAGTTGTACGAGAAGTCCCATTCTTCTGACAGGTATTTGCACAACAGCCGCCCGGCGTTGATGTGCAGTGCCTCGGACATTTCGCTGCGGTGGTCGGAGATGTTCGGCAGTACGCAAATGCCGCTGGTGAAGATCGGCTCGAACACAAAGGCATGGCCGCTCTTGCTGTCGTGCTCGTCGGCAGGCTTGGTGTCGAACGTCTTGTTCATGTACGAGTGCTGCTGGGCCAGGCCGAATTCCGAGGCCATGCCCGAACCGGTGCCGCCGCCAGCGCTGAAGATCGAGAAGTACAGGCGCGACTGGTTGGCCTTGATGCCGCAGGAGTCGATCAAGTACGAGTGGATCATCTTCCAGTCGGGGCTGGAAAAGCGCTGGGTGTCTTTGTTGAGGATGATCTTGGCCAGGTACTGGCCGAGGATCGGTGCGTTACCGGCGCCGCCAGCATGGACTTCCGAGAGGTCCATGATTTTCATCTTGCTGTAGTCGCGCAGGAAGCCGCTTTTCTCACCCTTGCGCGAGAAACGGATGCGCCCGGCGATGTCCTTGTCCAGGTCACCCAGCATCACCAGTGGCTCGACCAGGAACACCGGCTTGGTGCCTTTGTTCGAGCCCAGGCGCAGGTTGTTGCGAATCCACTGGGCCGGGCGGTAGCCCTTGTCGGTGGACTTGTCTTCGGTGCTGAATTCGTTGAGATAAAACTTGCGGGCGTTGTACACCAGCTCCGCCACATCCAGGGCAATGTTCGAACCGCAGCGGCCCAGGCCGATCAGGCACACCGACGGGAACTCTTGCTCGTTGCGCAGTTCACCGTCGACTTCCAGATGCGGTGCGCGCGGAAACACCATGTCGCGCAGGCCGTCGAGGTTATCGAGGATGCGGTCGGTGTTGGTCTCGGTGAAGTACAGGTATTGCTGGGTGGCCAGCGGGCGGGCGGTGCTCAATGACTTTGAACCTGAGGGTTTTTCCGCAGGAGCTGTCAGCAACACGTCGGATACCGCGGTGGCAGAGTTATTTTTAGAAGTCATTGTGCGCCATGTGCCTGGACGGATGGCTGAAGAAGCATCAAATAGCCATCACGGAATGAGAGATCGCGACTTTACAGTGCGTCCTAGTCCTGGGCGATAGGGTTTAACCCTAGGGTTTTTAGGGGGAATCCTGGCCGGACTCTGATGAATCGGCCGTTCGTCGGAGTTCTTTAACGAAATGATGGCGAATTGCCAAATCCGTGGGAGCAAGCCCCTCCCACAGTTTATTCAGATTCAGCGAATTGGCCGAACGATGGAGGCGGGGCCCGTACGACCTGAAGGCGGGTCTTTCGGCGCGGCTTCTGTGCCGGTGAGGCCCAGCAGGCTGAACATGTTGTGCTGATCGAGGCCGTTGATCACCGCGCCAATATCACTCATCGGCACCGCTGCACTGAGCAGGTAACCCTGAACGAAATCACAGCCGTGTTGCTGCACCACTTCAAACTGTTGCAGGGTTTCCACGCCTTCGGTCACCACCTGCAAGTGCAGGGTATGCGCCATGCCGATGATGGCCTGGACGATCTCGATGTCGGCGTTGGACTTGGGAATGTCCTGGATAAAGGAGCGGTCGATTTTCAAGGTGTTCAGCGGCAGGCGCTTGAGGTAGGCGAGAGACGAATAACCGGTGCCGAAGTCGTCGATCGACAGCGACACGCCCAGGGCGCGAATTTGTCGCAGCAGCGCCAAGGTGCTGCCGATGTTGCCCATCAGCGCGTTCTCGGTGACTTCCAGTTCCAGGCGGTGGGCGGCAATCCCGCCGAAGCGCAGGGCGCTCTCGATTTCATCGGCCAGTTCGTCACGAGCCAGGTTCAGGGCCGAACAATTCACGGCCATGATCAGTTCGGTGTGGCCCTGCTCCGAAAGCAGGCTCAGGTCATGGCAGGCTTGGCGCAGCACCCAATGGTCAAGTTCGGCAATCAGCCCGTTGTTTTCGGCAATGCTGATAAACCGGTCAGGGGTGAGCAGGCCATGTTGGGGATGCTGCCAGCGCACCAGCGCTTCAAGGCGCGTGATCTTGCCTTTTTTCAGGTCAAGGATCGGTTGGTAGAACAACACCAGTTCGTTCTTGCCCCGTAGCGCGGCGCGCAGCTCTTCTTCGAGTTGGAGTTCCAGGAAGGCCCGGGTTTTCAGGTTGGAGCTGAAGAAATTGAGGCTGTTTCGCCCGGCATCCTTGGACTGATACAGCGCCAGGTCAGCGGTTTTCAGTAGTTCTTCGCTGGTCTTTCCGTCTTCGGGGAAGAGGCTGATGCCGATGCTGGTGGTCATCACCATGCGCCGGCCGGCCAATTCGATGGGGTCTTTCATTTTCTGCATGATGCGCTGGGCCATGTGCCGCGCTTCATCGCGATGGTGGATGCTGATGAGGATGCAAAACTCGTCCCCGCCAAATCGCGCGACCACGTCGTCATGGCTGCGCACCGAGCTTTTGATATGGCTGGCCAGCACGGTGAGCAACTCGTCACCGGCGTCATGGCCGAGGCTGTCGTTGATGCGCTTGAAGTGGTCGATATCCAGGAAGATCACCGCCAGCATGCCGTCGCTGGCGGTTTTTTCTGCGAGCTTTTCGGCAAAAATCTGGTTGAAGCCGCGACGGTTGAGCAAGCTGGTCAAGGCGTCGTAGTGCGCCACCTGTTGCAGGGAGGCCCGGGCCTGGTCCAGCTCGGTGAGCAGTGCATTGACCCGGCGCAGGTCGGTTTCCTTGTGTTGCAGTTTCTTGTCCGCCAGGGCGGCGCTGATGCTGCTGCCGATCACCAGTAAGGCAATGACTGCCACCAGCAGGCCCAACTGGATCGGGTTGTTGTCGACGGGCAATGCCGCCGGCACGACATCCTCCGGCACCAGTAGCTGCATGGCCGCCATGCCGGTGAAGTGCATGCTGATAATGCCGGCCCCGAGCACCAGGCTGGCTGCGTACTTGAGCAATTGATGGAACATGCCGGTGCCGTTGCGCAGGTACAGCGACAGCAGCAACGCCGCCAGGCTGGCACCGATGGCGATCACGACGGAGGCGAGGAACAACCCGGTCTGAAAATACACACCGGCTTCGGAGCGCATGGCGGACATGCCGACGTAATGCATCAGGGCAATACCCAGCCCCATCCATACCGACGCCAACATGTACTGATACAGGTGCAAATGCGCGTGACTGAGAGTTTGCATGGCGAACAGCGATGCGATCAGGGCGATCAGCAGCGAGGCAAACGTCATGATCAATTCGTAGTGAATCGCGATAGGCGCCTGGAAGGCCAGCATGCTGATGAAGTGGGTCGCCCAGATTCCGCCGGCCAGGCAGCCCGCGCCTACCCAGCGCCAGTGCCGTTGAGCCTTGGGGTTGTCCACATGGCCGACACGCTCGGCCATGTCCAGCGTGCCGAAGCCCGCTGCACACGCCACTACATACGCAAGTAGCACCAGAAAGGGGTTATGACTGCAATTGAGTAATAAGTGCCCGCTGTCCGGAAGGTCGGTAAAAAAATGCAAACCAAGCCATTCCATAGCATGTCCCGTTACAAAGTCTTCGCCTGACAATGCTTTGAGTATAGAGAGCCTGAGCGGGTTGCAAGGGTTGATGGCAGATTGCTTCTAATCATTTGGCGATGAAGTTATAAACAACTAGAACTAAATGAATAGGGATGACCGCCAGTGTCGCCCGATGGAGTGACATCAGACTTACGAATCATTACAGACAATCCCCCCGAGCCTGACTAGATTGCAGGTTCCGGGCCCAGGATGCGTCTGGCATCGCGGCTCACATAACAATAAAAGAGACGGACCCATGCAGAACTCGACCCAAGCGGCGAATGCCTGGCGCATTCTGTTCCTGCTGTTCCTGGCCAACCTGTTCAACTTTTTCGACCGCACCATTCCCGCGATCATCATCGAACCCATCCGTATGGAGTGGCACCTCAGCGACTTCCAGCTCGGCATCATCGGCACCGCGTTCACCCTGGTTTATGCGATTGCCGGCTTGCCCCTCGGGCGCATGGCCGACACCGGCTCGCGCAGCAAACTCATGGGCTGGGGCCTGGCGGTGTGGAGCGGCTTGACGGCGGTCAACGGGCTGGTGGGCAGCTTCTGGACCTTTTTGCTGGTGCGCATGGGCATCGGCATCGGTGAGGCCAGTTATGCGCCAGCGGCCAACTCGCTGATTGGTGACCTGTTTCCGGCGCATCGTCGGGCCCGGGCCATGGGCATCTTCATGCTGGGCCTGCCCTTGGGGCTGTTGCTGGCGTTCTTCACCATTGGCGCGATGGTCAAGGCGTTCGACAGCTGGCGCGCGCCGTTCTTTATTGCGGCGGTGCCGGGGTTGATCCTCGCGGTGTTCATGTTCTACATCAAGGAACCCAAGCGCGGCGCTGCAGAAACCGTGCAAGTCTCCCAAGAGAAAGTCGACCGCCCGATTCGCCGGGTGCTGGCGGTGCCGACGTTCCTTTGGCTGGTACTGGCGGGCTTGTGCTTCAACTTCGCCACCTACGCCTGCAACTCGTTCCTGGTGCCGATGCTGCAGCGCTATTTCCTGCTGCCGTTGCAGGATGCGGCGGTGGCAACGGGGGTGATTGTCGGGGTGACCGGCTTATTTGGCCTGACGCTGGGCGGTTGGGTGGCAGACAAGATCCATCAGCGGGTGGCCAATGGTCGGCTGTTGTTCGCGGCGTGCAGCTTGATTATCTCCACCGTCACTACCGCCTGGGCGCTGCATGCGGGGCGGATCGAGATTGGTGTGTTTGTGGCGCTGTTCAGTGTCGGCTGGCTGTTTGCCTATAACTTCTACACCTGCGTGTACACGGCGATCCAGGACGTAGTCGAGCCGCGCCTGCGGGCGACGGCGATGGCACTGTTCTTCGCCGGCTTGTATTTGCTGGGCGGGGGCATGGGGCCGATTGTGGTGGGCGGGTTGTCGGATCATTTTGCCCATTCGGCGATGTATGCCGACGGTGCCCAGCAGATGACTGAAGCCTATAAGGCGGTGGGACTGCATGACGCCATGTACCTGATTCCGGTGGCGCTGTTTTTGACCATGCTGTTTCTGTTCCAGGCGTCCCGCAGTTTTGTGCGCGATGCCCAGCGGATGAAGGATGGGTTGGGGGTGGTGGAGGTGCCGGCCAGGGCGGTTACTGCCTGAGATCGAGGTGAGGCCATCGCAGGCAAGCCAGCTCCCACAGTTGACCGAATTGTTGCTGATGTACACCGTCAATGTGGGAGCCGGGCTTGCCCGCGATGAGGGCATCAAGGTCACCGATGAAACCCCGTGAATAAAAAAAGGCCCGCATTGCGCGGGCCTTTTTGTTTGGCAGGGTAGGGCGGCGAGGTTAGCCCGCGACCAACACCCGGATCGCTTCCAGTCGCAGCGCCGCCTTGTCGAGCATGGCCAGGCCTTGCTCGCGCTGTTGGCGCAGGGCAACCAGTTCGCTGTCACGCACAGTCGGGTTGACCGCTTGCAACGCGGTCAGGCGCGCCAGCTCTTCATCGGTATCCGCCGCCAGGCGACGTTGAGCCTCGGCCACACGCTCGGCGTGACGCGGGGCAATCTTCTCTTCACCGGCGTTGATCCGTGGCGTCAGCTGGTCGCGCTGGGCCTGGATGAACTTGTTGGCGCTGGCCCGTGGCACGCTTTCCAGCTGGTCGTTCAAGGTCAGGAACGAGACGCGGCCCGACAGGTCATTGCCGTTGGCGTCCAGCAGGCAACGCAGCGCCGCCGGTGGCAGGTAGCGGCCCAGTTGCAGCGAGCGCGGGGCAACCACTTCGCTGACATAGAGCAGTTCCAGCAACACGGTGCCCGGCTTGAGCGCCTTGTTCTTGATCAGCGCCACGGCGGTGTTGCCCATCGAACCGGACAACACCAGGTCCATGCCGCCCTGCACCATCGGGTGTTCCCAGGTGATGAACTGCATGTCTTCGCGCGACAGTGCCTGGTTGCGGTCGTAGGTGATGGTCACGCCTTCGTCGTCGCCCAAGGGGAAGCTGGCGTCGAGCATTTTTTCGCTGGGCTTGAGGATCAGTGCGTTTTCCGAATGGTCTTCGCTGTCGATGCCGAAGGCGTCGAACAGGGTTTCCATATAGATCGGCAGGGTGAACTGATCGTCTTGCTCGAGGATGTCTTCCACCAGCGCATCACCTTCGCCGGCGCCGCCGGAGTTGAGCTCCAGCAGACGGTCGCGGCCGGTGTGCAGCTCGGCTTCGAGGCGCTCGCGCTCTGCACGGGCCTCGTCGATCAGCGCTTGCCACTCACCGTCGTCGGCGTTTTCCAGCAGCGGCAGCAGGCGCGGGCCGAACTGGTGCTGCAAGGCGTTGCCGGTCGGGCAGGTATTGAGGAACGCATTCAGCGCTTCGTGGTACCACTGGAACAGCCGCTCTTGCGGGCTGGTTTCGAGGTACGGCACGTGCAGTTCGATCACATGCTTCTGGCCGATCCGGTCCAGACGGCCGATCCGTTGTTCCAGCAGGTCCGGGTGGGCCGGCAGGTCGAACAGCACCAAGTGATGGGAGAACTGGAAGTTGCGGCCTTCACTGCCGATTTCCGAGCAGATCAGCACCTGGGCGCCGAACTCTTCGTCTGCGAAGTACGCAGCGGCGCGGTCGCGTTCGAGGATGTTCATGCCCTCGTGGAACACCGTGGCCGGGATGCCGGAGCGCACGCGCAGGGCGTCCTCCAGGTCCATCGCGGTTTCGGCGTGGGCGCAGATCACCAACACTTTGGTGCGCTTGAGCATTTTAAGCTGGTCGATCAGCCACTCGACGCGCGGGTCGAAACGCCACCAGCGTTGTTCTTCGTCCACGTCCGGCTGCGACTGGAAGCTGACTTCCGGGTACAGCTCGGCGTGTTCGCCCAGGGGCAGTTCGAGGTATTCGTCCGGGCACGGCAGCGGGTAGGCGTGCAGCTTGCGCTCCGGGAAGCCTTGCACGGCGGCGCGAGTGTTGCGGAACAGCACACGGCCGGTGCCGTGGCGGTCCAGCAGTTCGCGCACCAGGCGGGCACTGGCTTCGGCGTCGCCATCGTTGACGGCGGTCAGCAGCGCTTCGCCTTCGTTGCCGAGGAAACCCTGGATGGTCTTGTGGGCGGCTGGAGACAGGCGGCCCTTGTCCAGCAGCTCCTGGACGGCTTCGGCCACCGGGCGATAGTTTTCGCTCTCGGCGCGAAAGGCGTGCAGGTCGTGGAAGCGGTTCGGGTCCAGCAGGCGCAGACGCGCGAAGTGGCTGTCCTGGCCCAGTTGCTCAGGGGTTGCGGTCAGCAGCAGCACGCCCGGAATCACTTCGGCCAGTTGTTCAACCAGCGTGTACTCGGGGCTGGCTTTCTCTTCGTGCCAGACCAGGTGGTGAGCTTCGTCGACTACCAGCAAATCCCAACCGGCGGCGAACAGCGCGTCTTGGGCTTTCTCGTCGTCCACCAGCCATTCCAGGGCCACCAGCGCGAGCTGGGTGTCTTCGAACGGGTTGGCAGCATCGCTTTCGATAAAACGTTCTTCGTCGAACAGCGCGACCTGCAGGTTGAAGCGGCGGCGCATCTCCACCAGCCACTGGTGCTGGAGGTTTTCCGGCACCAGGATCAGCACGCGATTGGCGCGGCCCGACAGCAACTGGCGATGGATCACCAGGCCGGCTTCGATGGTCTTGCCCAGGCCCACTTCGTCGGCCAGCAAAACCCGTGGCGCGATACGGTCGGCGACTTCACGGGCGATGTGCAGTTGGTGCGCGATAGGTTGCGCGCGCACGCCGCCCAGGCCCCAGAGCGCAGACTGCAACTGGCGGCTGGTGTGTTCCAGGGTGTGGTAACGCAGGGAGAACCAGGCCAGCGGGTCGATCTGGCCGGCGAACAAACGGTCGCTGGCCAGGCGGAACTGGATGAAGTTCGAGAGTTGGGTTTCCGGCAGGGTGACCTGCTCGTTCTGCCCATTGAGGCCGTGGTAGACCAGCAAACCGTCGACGTCGTCGACTTCTTGCACGGTCATTTTCCAACCTTCGAAATGGGTGATGCTGTCACCCGGCGAAAACCTCACGCGAGTGAGGGGCGCATTCCGTAGCGCATACTGGCGAGTGTCGCCAGTGGCCGGATAGAGCACGGTCAACAAGCGGCCGTCCTGTGCCAGAACGGTGCCTAACCCCAGCTCTGCTTCGCTGTCACTAATCCAGCGTTGCCCCGGTTGATACTGCTGCGCCATGCTGCCTGACTCCCGCCGTGAAAAAGCCGACTATCTTAACGGAACACGGGCCCCAGCCAAAGGACTCTGACAAAAACTACCAAGCTTTACAGGTGGTTCGGGCTGCAATCGACGGGTGGCAAGGCACTTGCGACTGACGACTGAGTCACAACTTGGCAAACGAAGGCTCAAGTGGATGCCGCGCCAGCCGACAGCCTGCTGACAGGAGACTAATAATTATGCTGCCACCCATGCTGCCCTTGAGTGTTGTGCCGGTCACGTCGCAGCTCGACCCGGTCCGTCAGAAACCGGATATCCCGCCCGTGGCGCCTGTTCAGGCAAGCTCCAACGAAAGCACCATCGACCTGCAAAAACGCGACCCCGAGGAAGCGGCACTGTTGCTGCGCGAGGAACAGCGACGCCAGCAGGAACAGCAAAGGCGCCGTCGCGAAGCCGACGAAGACCCGCACGAGCACCTGGCCATTCCCGGTGACGAACTCAACGCCGACAACACCGTGCCCGTGGTGCCGCTGATCGAAGATGCGCCCCGGCAAGGCTTGTGGGTGGACGTCGAGGTTTAACCCCGCAACTCGTGCAGGGCGGCGGACAGTTGCTCGATGTCTTGCGCGGTATTGAGGTAACTCACAGAGATTCGCGCCACGCTCTGCAGCTGGCGGGCCTGCATGTCCAGTGGGGTGTAGGGCACGCCGTTGGCGCCAATGTTGATCCGCTTGAGCCCCAGGCGCCGTTTGAGCTCGAAGGCGTCCCAGCCGGCGAGGTTGAAGGCGATAAGGCCGGACTGGTTCGCGGCAGTTCCCAAATCATGCAAGGTAACCCCCTCGATTCGGCGCAGTTCTTCGCGCAGGCTCTCGCTTAGAAGCTGGACCGTCTGGCGGACGTGCTCAACCCCCAGCCGATTGATCTCCAGCAGCGCATTGCCCAGGCCTGCCAACAACGCGAATGACACTTCGCTGGTTTCAAAGCGCCGCGCGTCGTTGCGCAGATCAAAACCCGCAGGGCTCCAGGGTGCAGAAAGCACGTCGCGCTGGGCCGGGTTCAAACGCTCCAGAAAATCCGCCCGCACGTAGAGCAGCGCTGTCCCGCGCGGGCCCCGTAGATGTTTGCGCCCGGCACCCTTTAGCACATCGCACCCCAACGCTTGCACATCCACCGGCACTTGGCCGATGGCTTGCCCGGCGTCAATGAAGTAGGCGATACCGTGACGCCTGGCCAACTGGCCGATGGCCTCGGCGGGGTTGATCAAACCGCTGTTGGCGGGGAGCCAGGTCAGGTCGATCAACCGCACCCGGGCGTCGAGCATGGCTTCCAGGCCGGCGACAGACACGGCGCCGGTTTCATCGCAAGGGATCACCTCCACCTGTGCACCGGCTTGCACGGCCGACTGCATGCTCGCCAGGTTGCCGCCCCATTCGTGGCGGCCCACCAGGATGCGGTCACCCGCTTGCCACGGGCCCAGGGCCTGGAACGCCATGCTCCAGGCGGTCGAGCCACTGCTGGCAAAGGCAATCGAGGACGCCGGCGCATTAAGCAATTGGGCAGCGGCGCGACGGGCTTTCTCCGCCAGCAGCGCACCGTGCTCGCCAGCTTCCATTGGGCCGTCGCGGGCTTCGCGCTGCAACTGGTCAATGATCGCGTCGAGCGTCCCCTGGCTGGGCAGGGATGCTCCCGCGTGGTTGAAGTGGACGATGCCCGACTGGCAGCCCGGCGTTTCGTCGCGTAGTGCCCGGACTTGCGCCAGGGACAGCACGGTCACGGTTGCAGCTCGAAAATCGCATCGATCTCCACCGCCACGCCGCCCGGCAGACTGGCGACGCCCACGGCAGTGCGGGCGTGGCGGCCTTTGTCGCCAAGGGCGTTGACCAGCAGGTTCGAGGCGCCATTGGCCACCGCGCCCTGGCGCTGGAAATCCCCGCTGCTGGCGATAAACACGCCCAGCCGGATGATGCGTACCAGCCGCGAAAGGTCATCGCCCAGGGCATCGCTCAATTGCGCCAGCAGGCCCAGCGCGGCGAGTTCGGCAGCCTTGGCACCTTCGTCTTCGCTGATGGATTCGCCCAGCCGGCCAATGAACGTCGGTTTGCCGTCCTGCAGCGGGATTTGGCCGGAGATGAACAATTGGTTCTGGCTGATCACGTAATTGACGTAGTTGGCGATTGGCTGGCTGGGTGTCGGCAGGCTCAGGCCGAGGGCTTGTACACGTTGGGCAATGGAGTGGCTCATGTTGAATCCTCTTGGGAAGAGTCATCAGCATGGGCAGGGCAATTTTTGCCGACAAACGGATAGATCTAACTCGACGTATCAAAATAACTCATGCGTCGGCACAGGTTTGCTGCAGCCACTCACTGAAACAGGTGGCTGCTTTGCTGATATCGCCTTGCGGGGTGATCAACCAGTAGCCGATCTCGCTCTGGTAGGGCGGCCAGTCGAAGGCTTTCACCAACGTGCCGTCCTTCAGTCGGCGTTCGATCAGGCGGTGACGGCCCATGGCAACGCCCTGGCCGGCGACGGCGGCTTCGACCACGATGTTGTAGTCGTGCAGCAACGCCTTGGGGTAATGCTCCACGTCCACCTGGTAATGCCTGGACCAGTCGGTCCACTCAAAAGGGCGGTGCGAGGTGGCCATCAGCAATGGGCCGTTATCCAGTTGGCTGGCCTTGAACGCCGGGCTGCACACCGGCGACAGTGTTTCGCTCATCAGGCGCGTGGCCTGCACGTCGGCCCAGTCGCCCTTGCCGTAGCGAATCGCCAGGTCGACCTCGGCCGCGGCGACATCTGCCAGCTGAATCGCCGGTACCAACTCCACCTGGATGTGCGGGTAACGGCTCAGAAACCCGGCCAGTCGCGGCGCCAGCCACAAAGTGGCGAACGAGGCGAGCAGGCCGATGCGCAGCACGGTGGTGGCGGGTGGCGTTTGTTGCTGGCGGGTGGCGGCGGCGATGGCGTCAAGGGCCGGGCGGATTTGGTCGTAGTAGTGTTGGCCGTCTTCAGTCAGATCGATGGCGCGGGTGCGTCGGATAAACAGCGGCTTGCCCAGGTGCTGTTCGAGCTTTTGTACCTGATGGCTGAGGGCACTTTGGGTCACCGACAGCTCGGCGGCGGCCTTGATAAAGCTCAGGTGCCGGGCCACGGCCTCAAAGGCGCGCAGGGCCAGGAGCGGGGGAAGGTCCTTGTGCAGTGCCACGTCGAACGCTCTTTTTTAGGGGGGGAGAGGGGGATTTTGCGGGCAAATGCGCGGGATGACATCGATTTTGTTTACGCGGGATTGGCACAGGACGCATTATTGGAGCATCCAAGCCATTACGTAAGCCAAGCCATGAGTGATGACGACAAACTGATAGACCTGAACGCCGAGCGGGCCAAACGTGTGCATGACCTGAATGACAAGCGACTGAATGAAGTGCGCCAGGCGTTTGAGCAGGCGATGCCGTTGGGCAAGGCGAGGAAAAAGCCGAAAAACAAACCGAAAAAGCGTTGATATAGCCTGCATCGATTGATGCAGGTCAGTTATTCCCCTTCTTTACGCTCCGTCGTGGGCGACATTGATCCTCGTCAATTTCTTGCATCGTCTTCTTGGTTAACTTAGCCCTATCGCAACAGGGCAAGTGCAGGAGGCCAGTCATGTTTTTCGATAATGTGGTATTTGCCGGAGTGCTGACGGTTGGCCTCATGGTGATGTTCTTTGTCGGGTTTGGAATTTTTATCTGGAAAGACGCTAATAAGCGTAAGAAGCCTTAGGTCTTTTCGGGATACATGAGCACGCAAGGCATTTTGGGCGACTTCGGTCGCCTTTTTTTTGTTTTGGATTTTTTGATTTGTGTACATATCCGGTGCTGCGGTAACGGCTACAGCACGCAGCCTCGCTGGCGCTCGACAGCTGCTACGGGCGGTGTGGCTCTGCTTTTCTGTGGGAGCTGGCTTGCCTGCAATGCAGACAACTCGGTCTTTCAGACATACCGATGTGATGCCATCGCAGGTAAGAGCGGAACCATAAGTCGCCGTTACCTAAATAACGGATATACACCCCAACCCCAGCCATAAAAAAAGGCGCAACCCTCACAGGTCGCACCTTCTTCGCAAACGCCAGAACCGTCAGCTACCCAAAGCCTTGGATGCCAACCAGAACAACCCGGCCGAAAGGCCCACAGTCGCCGGTAGCGTCAACACCCAAGCCATCAAAATGGTCTTGACAGTGCCACCTTGCAACCCGCTCTTGTTAGCCACCATGGTACCGGCCACACCCGAAGACAACACATGGGTCGTGGAAACCGGCAAGCTGAAGATGTTGGCCAAGCCAATCATGCTGGCCGTGGTGATCTGCGCCGACATGCCCTGGGCGTAGGTCATCCCTTGCTTGCCGATCTTCTCACCAATGGTCAACACCACACGCTTCCAGCCCACCATGGTGCCCAGGCCCAGGGCCAACGCCACGGCCAGGATCACCCAGAACGGTGCATATTCGGTGGTAGCCGTCAGGTCCTTGCGCAACTTGTCCAGGTCCGACTTTTCACGCGCATCCAGGCCAGGCAACTTGCCGACCTTCTTTGCGGTGTCATCCAGGCACAACAGGTAACGACGCACTTCAATCCGATGCTCGGCGGTCAATGAATGGTAGTCAGAGACACCCTTCAAAGTACCCAGCAACGCATTGATAGTCGGTTCAGTCTGCTGCGGATTGCACTGGAACTTGCCCGGCAAATCATCTTTCACGCTTTTGCCCAAGGCAAGGAACTCACCAAGGGTTTCGTGATTGCGCTGGTAGAACTGATTCAAGTGCAGCGTGGCGTCGCGGGTACGCTCGATCTGGTAAGTGGTGCTGCCCAGGTCCAGTACAAACTGCGCCGGCACAATACCAATCAACACCAGCATGATCAGGCCAATACCTTTCTGCCCGTCGTTGGAGCCGTGCACAAAGCTCACGGCCATCGCCGAAATCACCAGTACAAGGCGGTTCCAGAAAGGCGGGTGCTTCTTGTCGTCGAGCTTGCGGCGCTGGTCCGGCGTCTTGTGCATCTTCGACAGCGGGCGCCACCATTTCAGGCCGAGCAGCACCAGGGCTGCCACCACGAAACCAGCCATCGGCGAGAACACCAGCGAGGCGCCGATATCGATCGCTTTCTGCCAGTTGACACCGTCAGCCAGAGGAATGTCGTTGATCAGGGCGTTGGCCAGGCCGACACCAAGGATCGAGCCGATCAGGGTGTGGGAGCTGGACGCCGGGATCCCGAAATACCAGGTGCCGAGGTTCCAGGTGATGGCCGCGGCCAACAATGAGAAGACCATGGCCAGACCGTGGCCGGTGTTCACATTGATCAGCAGTTCCACCGGCAGCAAGTGCACGATGGCATACGCAACACCGACACCACCGAGCAACACGCCGAGGAAGTTGAACACCCCGGAGAAGAACACGGCCAGATGCGGCGGCATGGCTTTGGTATAGATGACTGTGGCAACCGCGTTAGCGGTGTCATGAAAGCCATTGATGAACTCGAAGGCGAGGACAAAGGCCAGGGCGAGCAACAGGCTCACTAGAACCCAAGCATCCAGTCCGCTGAATAAATCGATCATGAAGGTTTTCTGACCCGGTCGTAAGGGGGCGCGATTATGCCAGAAAACATCGGTAATCAATGCACTAGCTGCTCATCGGTAACATTCTTCAATGAAAAAAAAGCCAGGGGAAGGGCGCACCCCAGCGTTTTTGGGGCTTTGGCAAGTCTTTGATTTAAAACGAATAGGGCGAAAATAAACGGGTTAAACCGCAAAAAGGGGATGCCTGAAACAATTGTATGAAATTTCGGTAAGACGCCATGAAGGGGCGTCCCTCCGCCAGTGCGGTACTGGCAGAGAGATGGCACCTCTGGAAGCTCAACCCGAATCGCTTATGGCTCTTCGGCCTTGAGGTCCTGTTCAATCTTTTGGATTTCCTGGGCAAAGGCCTGGTCGAGCAGACTGGCTCGTTTACGCCATGGCTTGCGTTCAGGTTCTGGCTGGGCGGCGTAGGTGGTGACTTCCCCGCCGTAAACATCCTTGTAACGTTGTTCCTGGCGCTCAAGTTCCGCGCGCAGTTCGTCTTTCGTCACATTGTTACCTAATTGAGTTGAGTTTAATTCCAGTGAAGCGCGATGCGGCAAAGGATAAACCAGTTCCTTATTGCAGGCGGCCACGGCACCGGAAGAAGAACAGCTGTCGTAGCAACAGTTTTGTTTTCACAGTCGCAAGCAATTGGCAGCATCTTGAATGAGTGTCAGGTACTTGCGAGGGGGCATGCACAAAGTCTGTACGTTGCCTGATCAGGCCCCACGGTTTGATACGGGCCTGGCCTCGCCTAGGATGCATTATAGCGATGCGTTTGAATAACACTATCGCGATCAAGTTAAAAAACGTCAACTTTGTGTGAGGGTTTTGTTACACGGGCATGTGAGGTTCTTGCTGAACTATTGGCGCCATAAATTCTGCGGTGTTCTACAAGCGGTAAATAAACCTTAAGTTCCCTCGTACATCAGCTGATTCCGAAGTCGATTGAAGGCAAGCCCAGCGGGGTGCTGGTTTGGATCACCCACCGACCGGCGGTCACAAATTGCGATAATCGAATGATCGTCCGATAATCGCCCGATGTTGGCCCTGTTGCCTTGTGTATCAATTGCACGGCGGCTTGTAATAGCAGTCACCTCCCGCTGCGGTTAAAAATAAGAGAAAGGACCCCAAATGAACGATCAATTGCGCAACTCCTTCGCATCAGTGGCGCCGCCGATCGTTGCGTCACCGGCCAAGCGCATCCAGGCGTTTATCGGTGATCCGGACTTCATGACTTCCCTGGCCCGTGGCCTGGCCGTGGTGCAGGCGTTCCAGGAGCGCAAGCGCCACCTCACCATCGCGCAGATCAGCCACCGCACGGAAATTCCTCGCGCAGCCGTGCGCCGTTGCCTGCATACCCTGATCAAGCTCGGCTACGCCACCACCGACGGGCGCACCTATTCGCTGCTGCCCAAGGTGCTGACCCTCGGCCACGCGTACCTGTCGTCCACGCCTCTTGCAGTGTCGGCCCAGCCGTACCTGGACCGCATGAGCGAGCAACTCCACGAAGCCTGCAACATGGCCACCCTGGAAGGTGATGACATCCTCTACATTGCCCGCTCCGCCACCACCCAGCGCCTGATTTCGGTCGACCTCTCGGTGGGCGGCCGCCTGCCGGCCTATTGCACCTCGATGGGCCGCATCCTGCTGGCCGCGCTCGATGATGCCTCGCTGCAGGACTACCTCGACCATGCCGACCTGCAAACCAAGACCAGCCGCACCCTCACCACCCCGCAAGCCTTGTTCGAATGCCTGCAGGAAGTGCGGCAGCAGGGCTGGTGCATCGTCGACCAGGAGCTGGAGCAGGGCCTGCGTTCCATTGCCGTGCCGGTGTACGACGCTTCCGGCCAGGTGCTGGCTGCGCTGAACGTCAGCACCCATGCCGGGCGGGTCAGCCGCAGTGAGCTGGAGCAGCGTTTCCTGCCGAGCATGCTCAGTGCCAGCCAGGAGTTGAGCGCCCAACTGTTTGCCTAAGCTGTTCGGTGATCGCACAGATCCCGGCCGGATGAATTGACGGTGTTTCCCCAGGCTTATTAATGTGCGGCAGCGCTCTGCGCCAAGCCAATAATAATGACGACTCAGCGTCGTTCGCCCGCCCCTCGGTGTGGAAATAAAAATAATGAATCAGCCTTCACCTGTTGTCGGTACGTGCCTGGACGTTCAGTCCTTCATCAACGCCCAGCCGCTGTCGCGGTACCAGTGGCGCGTGGTGATCCTGTGTTTTCTCATCGTTTTCCTCGACGGCCTCGACACTGCCGCCATGGGCTTTATCGCCCCGGCGCTGTCTCAGGACTGGGGCATCGACCGCGCCAGCCTCGGCCCGGTGATGAGTGCCGCGTTGATCGGCATGGTCTTTGGCGCCCTGGGTTCCGGGCCGCTGGCTGATCGCTTCGGGCGCAAGGTGGTGCTGGTGGGGGCCGTGTTGGTGTTTGGTGCCTTCAGCCTGGCGTCGGCCTACAGCAGCAACGTCGATCAATTGCTGATTTTGCGTTTTCTCACCGGCCTGGGCCTGGGCGCCGGCATGCCGAACGCCACGACGCTGCTCTCTGAATACACCCCCGAGCGCCATAAGTCGCTGCTGGTGACCAGCATGTTCTGTGGCTTCAACCTGGGGATGGCCGGTGGCGGGTTTATCTCGGCCAAATTAATCCCGGCCTTTGGCTGGCACAGCTTGCTGATGATCGGCGGGATTTTGCCGTTGATCCTCGCGGTGGTGTTGCTGGTGTGGCTGCCGGAGTCGGCGCGTTACCTGGTGGTGCGCAATCGCGGTACCGACAAGGTGCGCAAGACCCTCGCGCCCATCGAACCAAGCATCGTCAACCAGGCCTCAAGTTTCAGCGTGCCCGAGCAAAAAACTGTCAAGGCGCGCAACGTGTTTGCGGTGATCTTCTCCGGCACCTACAGCGCCGGCACCTTGCTGCTGTGGCTGACTTACTTCATGGGCCTGGTGATTGTTTACCTGCTGACCAGTTGGCTGCCAACCCTGATGCGTGACAGCGGTGCCAGCATGGAACAGGCCGCGTTTATCGGTGCGTTGTTCCAGTTTGGCGGCGTACTGAGCGCAGTCGGCGTGGGCTGGGCGATGGACCGGTTCAATCCCCACAAGGTCATCGGCACCTTTTACCTGCTGGCCGGGGTGTTTGCCTACGCGGTGGGGCAGAGCCTGGGCAATATCACGCTCCTGGCGACGCTGGTGCTGGTCGCCGGGATGTGCGTCAACGGTGCGCAGTCGGCGATGCCGTCTTTGGCGGCGCGTTTCTACCCAACGCAAGGCCGCGCCACCGGCGTGTCGTGGATGCTCGGCATCGGCCGTTTTGGCGCGATCCTCGGTGCCTGGATGGGCGCGACCTTGCTGGGCCTGGGCTGGAACTTCGAACAGGTGCTGACGGCCCTGGTGATTCCGGCGGCATTGGCCACTACGGCGGTGGTGATCAAGGGCATGGTCAGCCATGCCGACGCTACTTGAAGCGATTTTTGTAGGCGCGAGCTTGCTCGCGAAGGTCTTTAACGATGACGTTGGCATTCTGAATGAACGCGGCGTCTTCAAGTTTTTCGCGAGCAACCTCGCTCCTGCAGGGAAAGATAGCTTGCAAACAATTCGTTCGATAATCGAACACTCAGTCGATTATCGGATTGTTTGGCTTCAACCCCCGGCTTAATCTTCAAGCACTTCGGCGCTGCCTCCAGCGCCTTTTTCGATCCATACCGGGAGCCCAACCCCATGGCTGAAATCCTTTCCCTGGCCGAGGCCGTCAAGCAATTCGTGAATGACGGCGATACCGTCGCGCTCGAAGGCTTCACCCACCTGATCCCTACAGCGGCAGGTCATGAAATCATTCGTCAGGGCAAGAAAGACCTGACGCTGGTACGCATGACGCCTGACCTGATCTACGACCAGTTGATCGGCGCCGGCTGTGCCCGCAAGTTGATTTTCTCCTGGGGCGGCAACCCGGGCGTGGGCTCCCTGCACCGGCTGCGGGATGCGGTTGAAAAACAATGGCCGCAACCGCTGGAGATCGAAGAACACAGCCACGCCGACCTGGCCAATGCCTACGTCGCCGGTGCATCCGGCCTGCCATTCGCGGTGTTGCGCGCCTACGCCGGCTCCGACCTGCCCAAGGTCAACCCGCTGATCAAGACCGTGACCTGCCCATTTACCGGCGAAGTGCTGGCGGCCGTGCCGTCGGTGCGTCCGGACATCACCGTGATCCACGCACAAAAGGCTGACCGCAAGGGCAACGTGCTGCTGTGGGGCATCCTCGGCGTGCAGAAGGAGGCAGCCCTGGCAGCCAAACGTTGCATCGTCACCGTCGAAGAAATCGTCGACGACCTCAACGCACCGATGAACGCCTGTGTGCTGCCAACCTGGGCCCTGACCGCCGTGTGCCATGTGCCCGGCGGCGCGCATCCGTCCTACGCCCACGGTTACACCGAGCGTGATAACCGTTTCTACCAAGCGTGGGACCCGATCGCCCGGGACCGTGAGACGTTTACCGCGTGGATCAACGAATACATCCACGGCACCGCCAATTTCAGTGAATTCCAGGCCAAGCTGGCCACTGCGCAGGAGGCCCGATAATGGCTTACTCCACCAACGAAATGATGACCGTCGCCGCCGCCCGCCGCCTGAAGAACGGTTCGGTGTGCTTCGTCGGCATCGGCTTGCCCTCCAAGGCCGCCAACCTGGCGCGCCTGACGTCGTCGCCCGACGTGGTGCTGATCTACGAGTCCGGCCCGATTGGCGCCAAGCCCTCGGTGCTGCCGCTGTCCATCGGTGACGGCGAGCTGGCGGAAACCGCTGACACCGTGGTGCCGACCGGTGAGATTTTTCGCTACTGGCTGCAGGGCGGGCGTATTGACGTTGGCTTCCTCGGTGCGGCCCAGGTCGACCGTTTCGGCAATATCAACACCACCGTGGTGGGTGATTATCACCATCCCAAAGTGCGCCTGCCGGGTGCCGGTGGCGCGCCGGAAATCGCCGGCTCCGCGAAGAGCGTGCTGATCATCCTCAAGCAGTCGGCGCGCTCGTTTGTCGACAAGCTGGACTTCATTACCTCGGTTGGCCACGGCGAAGGCGGCGACTCGCGTAAACGCCTGGGCCTGCCAGGCGCTGGTCCCGTAGGAATCATTACCGACCTGTGCATCATGGAACCGGAGGAGGGCAGCCACGAGTTTGTTGTCACCGCCCTGCACCCCGGCGTGACCCGTGAGCAAGTGGTGGCGGCCACCGGTTGGGCGGTTCGTTTTGCCGACCGGCTGACCACCAGCGCCGAACCTACCGACATCGAACTGACCGCCCTGCGCGACCTTGAAGCGCGCACCGCTGCCGCCCATGGCCAAGCCCCCGGAGAAGCCTGATGCGCGACGTATTTATCTGTGACGCCATTCGTACCCCCATCGGCCGTTTTGGCGGTGGCTTGTCCACCGTGCGCGCCGATGACCTGGCGGCACTGCCGATCAAGGCCTTGATGGAGCGCAACCCGTCAGTGGACTGGAACGCGGTCGACGAGGTGTTCCTGGGTTGCGCCAACCAGGCCGGCGAAGACAACCGCAACGTGGCGCGCATGGCGGCATTGCTGGCCGGCCTGCCGGAGAGCATTCCCGGCGTCACCCTGAACCGCCTGTGCGCCTCGGGCATGGACGCGATCGGCACGGCTTTTCGCGCGATCGCCAGCGGCGAAATGGAGCTGGCGATTGCCGGTGGCGTCGAGTCGATGTCCCGCGCACCGTTCGTGATGGGCAAGGCGGATGCGGCGTTCTCGCGCAACATGAAGCTGGAAGACACCACCATCGGCTGGCGCTTCATCAACCCGTTGATGAAGGCTCAGTACGGCGTCGACCCAATGCCGCAAACCGCCGACAACGTGGCCGATGACTATCAAGTCTCCCGCGCCGACCAGGACGCGTTCGCCCTGCGCAGCCAGCAACGTACTGCCGCTGCACAGGCCGCCGGCTTCTTCGCCGAAGAAATCGTGCCGGTGCGTGTCGCCCATAAAAAGGGCGAAACCGTAGTCGAGCATGACGAGCATCCACGGGCCGATACCACCCTGGAAGCCCTGGCCAAACTCAAGCCGGTCAACGGCCCCGACAAGACCGTCACAGCGGGCAACGCCTCGGGCGTCAACGACGGTGCCGCCGCACTGATCCTGGCCTCTGCCGAAGCCGTCAAAAAACACGGCCTGACCGCCCGCGCTCGGGTGTTGGGCATGGCCAGCGCCGGTGTGGCGCCGCGTGTGATGGGCATCGGCCCGGTGCCGGCGGTGCGCAAACTGGTGGAGCGCCTGGGCCTGGCGGTGACTGATTTCGATGTGATCGAACTCAACGAAGCCTTCGCCAGCCAGGGTTTGGCCGTGCTGCGCGAATTGGGGATTGCCGACGACGCACCGCAGGTCAACCCGAACGGCGGCGCAATTGCCCTCGGCCACCCACTGGGCATGAGCGGCGCGCGCCTGGTACTGACCGCGCTGCACCAACTGGAAAAAACCGGCGGCAGCAAAGGCCTGGCGACCATGTGCGTTGGCGTTGGCCAAGGTTTGGCCCTGGCGATCGAACGCGTTTGAGCCCCACAAGAATAAAGAGGATTGCTCCATGAGTGACAAGCCCGGATACCGGCGCCCGCAAGCGGGTACTCAGCCTGATTACCTGCACCCGGCCTACCAGTCGACGAACCTGCGTTCGCCGTCCAAGCCGTTGGTGTTCCTGCCCCATTCCCTGTCGGAAATCACCGGCCCGACCATCGGCGCCGAGCGCATCAACGAGAAGGACAGCGACCTGACCGCCCAGCATGAAGGCGAGCCCCAGGGCGAACGCATCATCATTCACGGGCGTGTGCTGGATGAAAACGGCTCGCCCGTTCCCGGCATCCTCGTGGAAATCTGGCAGGCCAATGCTGCCGGCCGCTACAACCACACGCGCGACCAGCACGACGCGCCACTGGACCCGAACTTCACCGGCACCGGGCGTACCGTCACCGACGCCGAGGGCTGGTACCAGTTCCAGACCATCAAGCCCGGCGCCTACCCGTGGGGCAACCACCACAATGCCTGGCGCCCGGCGCACATTCACTTCTCGCTGTTCGGCCCCAGTGTGCTGACGCGATTGGTGACTCAGATGTACTTCCCCGGTGACCCGCTGCTGGCGTACGACCCGATCTACAACTGCGTCCCGGACACCTCCGCCAAGGAACGCCTGATCGCCTCGTTCGATCTGGAAAAAACCATTCCGCAGTATGCCCTCGGCTACCGCTGGGACATCGTCCTGCGCGGCCGCGACGCCACGCCGATGGAGAAATGAGATGAGCCTCAACGCGACGACTTCCCACACCGTAGGGCCGTATTACCACATCGGCCTCACCTGGCTGAACCGCGAAGACCTGACCGTCGCCGCCACCCTCGGCGAGCGCGTGGCGATCACCGGCCGGGTGGTGGATGGCAACGGTGATGTGGTCAACGACGCCATGCTGGAAGTCTGGCAGGCCAATGCGGCCGGCAAGTACGACCATCCTGAAGATGAGCAGGACAAACCGGTGGACCCGAACTTTGAAGGTTTTGGCCGGGTGCCGGTGGATGCCGAAGGGCGTTTTCGCTTTACCACGATCAAGCCGGGCAGTGTGCCGGGGTTGAAGGGCACCACCCAGGCGCCGCACCTGGTGGTGCTGGTGTTTGCCCGAGGGCTGGTGAAGCACCTGCTGACGCGGATTTACTTTGACGGTGAAGCTGCGAATGGGGATGACGCGCTTCTGGCGTGCGTGCCGCAGGAGCGGCGGCGCACGTTGATCGCCAAGGCGGATGCGGCGGGTGTGTATCAGTGGAATGTGATTTTGCAGGGCACAGACGAAGAGACGGTGTTCTTCGATTATTGAGTTGGCTGCGGATTTATCGCAGGCAAGCCAGCTCCCACAGGGGAATGCATTCCAAATGTGGGAGCCGGGCTTGCCCGCGATGAGGCCGGCCCAGGCAACAAATATCCAAAAGTCTGCTTGCGGAACATGGTTGTTGCAAAGTATGTCTAGGCTATAACCGTTCCCATTGAGTGAAAAACCATGACAACAAAAACCAGTCACTACACCGGAGAAGAACGCAGCAAAAGGATCTTTGCGATTGTCGGTGCGTCCTCCGGCAACCTTGTCGAATGGTTCGACTTCTACGTTTATGCCTTCTGCGCCATCTACTTCGCCCCGGCGTTTTTCCCGTCGGAAAACCCCACCGTGCAACTCTTGAATACCGCCGGTGTGTTCGCCGCCGGCTTCCTGATGCGCCCCATCGGCGGCTGGCTCTTTGGCCGGGTGGCGGATAAACACGGGCGCAAGAATTCCATGATGATCTCGGTGCTGATGATGTGCGCCGGCTCCCTGGTCATCGCCTTTTTGCCCACCTATAAAGACATCGGCGCCTGGGCTCCGGCCTTGCTGCTGGTCGCCCGGCTGTTCCAGGGCCTGTCGGTAGGTGGCGAATACGGCACCACCGCCACCTACATGAGTGAAGTCGCCCTCAAGGGCCAGCGCGGCTTCTTCGCCTCGTTCCAGTACGTGACCCTGATCGGCGGGCAACTGCTGGCGGTGCTGGTGGTGGTGATCCTGCAACAGATCCTCACCGAAGACGAACTGCGCGCCTGGGGCTGGCGGATTCCGTTTGTGATCGGCGCCATTGCGGCAGTGATCTCGCTGTTGCTGCGCCGCACCCTGAAAGAAACCACCAGCAAGGAAATGCGTGAGGACAAGGACGCCGGCAGCATTGCCGCGCTGTTCCGCGATCACAAGGCGGCGTTTATCACCGTACTCGGCTATACCGCCGGCGGCTCGCTGATTTTCTACACGTTCACCACCTACATGCAGAAGTACCTGGTGAACACCGCCGGGATGCACGCCAAGACCGCCAGCTACATCATGACCGGCGCGCTGTTCTTCTACATGTGCATGCAGCCGCTGTTCGGCATGCTGGCGGACAAGATTGGCCGCCGTAACTCGATGCTGTGGTTCGGCGCCCTGGGCACGCTGTGCACGGTGCCGATCCTGCTCACCCTGAAAACCGTCAGTAGCCCGTTCCTGGCCTTTGTGTTGATCACCCTGGCGCTGGCCATCGTGAGCTTCTACACCTCCATCAGCGGCCTGGTGAAGGCCGAAATGTTCCCGCCACAAGTGCGCGCACTGGGCGTGGGCCTGGCGTATGCGGTGGCGAACGCGATCTTCGGTGGTTCAGCGGAGTATGTGGCCTTGGGTCTCAAGTCCATGGGCATGGAAAACACCTTTTACTGGTACGTCACGGCGATGATGGCGGTGGCGTTTCTGTTCAGCTTGCGCCTGCCCAAAGAGGCGGCGTACTTGCACCACGATCTGTAACCGGCTGGCGCATGCCCGTTGCCGGGTATGCGCCACCTAGGGATGTGTTATGACGATGCGCACGAGCAACCAACTGTTCGACGCCTATTTCACCGCCAACAGCATGGCCGAAGTGTTCTGCGACCAAGGGCGCTTGCAGGGCATGCTGGATTTCGAAGCCGCGCTGGCCCGGGCCGAGGCCCAGGTCGGGTTGATCCCGCAAGCGGCCGTCGCGCCGATTGCCCAGGCTTGCCTCGCTTCCCTCTACGATGTCGATGCCCTCGGCGAGGCGATTGCCACGGCGGGCAACTCGGCGATTCCGTTGGTCAAGGCCCTCGGCAAGTTGATCGCCAGCGAAGATGCCGGCGCTGAACGTTATGTGCATTTGGGCGCTACCAGCCAGGATGTGATGGACACTGGCCTGGTGCTGCAACTGCGCAGCGCGGTCGAGCTGATCGAGCATGATTTGGCGCGCCTGGGCGGCATCCTTGCCGCACAGGCGCAGCGATATGCAACAACTCCATTGGCTGGCCGCACCTGGCTGCAGCATGCAACGCCGGTCACGCTGGGCATGAAGATCGCCGGCTGGCTCGGCGCAGTCACTCGCAATCGCCAGCGCCTGGGCGAGCTCAAGCCGCGGTTGCTGGTGCTGCAATTTGGTGGTGCGTCCGGCACCCTGGCGGCCCTGGGCGAACAGGCGATGCCGGTGGCGCAAGCGCTGGCCGCCGAGTTGCAACTGGGCCTGCCGGAGCAACCCTGGCACACCCAGCGCGACCGCCTGGTAGAGTTTGCCTCGCTACTCGGCCTGATCGCCGGCAGCCTTGGCAAGCTGGGCCGCGACATTAGCTTGCTGATGCAGACCGAAGCGGCGGAAGTGTTCGAACCGTCGGCCCCCGGCAAAGGCGGTTCC
The DNA here is from genome assembly GCF_055409485.1 of Pseudomonas sp. A125. Lineage (NCBI taxonomy): Bacteria > Pseudomonadati > Pseudomonadota > Gammaproteobacteria > Pseudomonadales > Pseudomonadaceae > Pseudomonas > Pseudomonas sp. A125. The sequence goes on along the minus strand of NZ_JBUZVP010000006.1, from coordinate 16,365 downwards.
TCGACCATGCCCCACAAGCGCAACCCTGTGGGCGCCGCCGTGCTGATCAGTGCCGCAACCCGCGTGCCGGGCCTGGTGGCCACGATGTTCAGCGCCATGCCCCAGGAGCACGAACGCAGCCTGGGCCTGTGGCACGCCGAATGGGAAACCTTGCCAGAGATTTGCCGGCTGGTGTCCGGTGCGTTGCACCAGGCGCTACTGGTGAGTGAAGGGCTGGAAGTCGACCGCGAGCGCATGGCGCAGAATCTCGACTTGACCCAGGGCCTGGTACTGGCCGAGGCGGTCAGCATCGTCCTCGCCCAACGCCTGGGCCGCGAAACCGCGCACCATCTGCTGGAACAATGCTGCAAGCGTGCCGTCTCCGAGCACCGTCACCTGCGGGTGGTGCTGGGCGATGAACCGCAAGTAACCGCCGAGCTTTCGGCCGCCGAACTGGACCGCCTGCTGGACCCGGCGCACTACCTCGGCCAGGCGCAAACCTGGGTTACCCGAGCCGTGGCCGAACATTTTGCTTTGACTGCCTGAGGAGGCTGCTGTGGGATTTGTACAACTCGCCGATGGCGAACTGAACTACCAACTCGATGGCCCCGAAGACGCACCAGTGTTGGTGCTGTCCAACTCCCTGGGCACCGACCTGCACATGTGGGACAGCCAGATCGAGGCGTTCACGCAACACTTTCGGGTACTGCGTTTTGATACCCGTGGCCACGGCAAATCCCTGGTCACTGAAGGCCCCTACAGCATCGAGCAATTGGGCGGTGACGTGTTGGCGTTGCTGGATGCTTTGCAGGTCGAGCGCGCGCATTTCTGCGGGCTGTCCATGGGCGGCCTGATCGGCCAGTGGCTGGGGATCCATGCGGGTGAGCGTTTGCTCCGGCTGGTGGTATGCAACACAGCAGCGAAAATCGGCACGCCCGATATCTGGAATCCACGGATCGAGATGGTCCTGCGCGACGGGGCGGCAGCGATGGTTGCCCTGCGTGACGCGTCGATCGCACGCTGGTTCACCGCCGACTTTGCCGAGGCACATCCTGACCAGGCCAAGCTAATCACCGACATGCTGGCAGCAACCAACCCCGAAGGTTATGCCGCAAATTGCGCGGCCGTGCGCGATGCGGATTTGCGTGAGCAACTGTCGTCCATCAAGGTGCCGACCCTGGTGATTGCCGGCAGCGAAGATGCAGTCACGCCGCCTTCCGGTGGGCACTTTATCCAGGAACACGTGAAGGGCGCCGAGTACGCCGAGTTCTACGCCGCGCACCTGTCCAACGTGCAAGCCGGTGCGGTGTTCAGCGACCGTGTGCTGGAATTTCTGCTATCGCGCTGAGTATCGCTGAACCCTGTGGCGAGGGAGCTTGCTCCCGTTGGGCTGCGTAGCAGCCCCTGAGCAGCCGCAACCCAACTATTTGTAAAACCCTGCAGCGGCCTCACTGGGGTCGCTGCGCGACCCAACGGGAGCAAGCTCCCTCGCCACAGGTATGTGCCTGTCGTCACCGTTGCATGAGGAGCGTTTTGTGGACGAGAAACAACGTTATGCCGAAGGCCTGCAAGTGCGCCGCGAAGTGCTGGGCGACGCCCACGTCGACCGCAGCCTCAACGCCCTGACCGAGTTCAACAGCGAGTTCCAGGAAATGATCACCCGCCACGCCTGGGGTGATATCTGGACCCGCCCGGGGCTGCCGCGGCATACCCGCAGCCTGATCACCATCGCCATGCTCATCGGCATGAACCGCAGCGAAGAGCTGAAGCTGCACCTGCGCGCCGCCGCGAGCAACGGTGTGACCCGCGCCGAGATCAAGGAAGTGCTGATGCAGAGCGCGATCTATTGCGGCATTCCGGCGGCGAATGCGACGTTTCACTTGGCCGAGTCGGTGTGGGATGAGTTGGGGGTAGAGTCGCGCGCCTAGTGCGAGTCAGCGTCCCATACCCAATTCCACACGCCGGGCAGATGCACGACTTCGTCGGCGCTTTTTACCGTGCGGGCCATGGCGGCTCGCTGCAAGGTTGCCCGGTCGGTGTAGAAAGGCTGTGTGGCGAGGGGCACGCCATTGATATGGGCGCTGTCCAGCAGGATTTGCAGGTATTCCTTCAAGTGCCAGGCGGTGTAGCGGTTGATATCGTGGAAGGTCACCACCACCGGGATCACGCCGTCCACCGTCGGTAATTCGCCTTTGGCGATGCGCTCGCGCACCACCGACAGTTGGCGGATCAGGTTTTCTCGTCGTCGCGGGCTGCCATTGAACACCCAGATCACCCCATCGTTTGCACTCAGGTCGGTGAGCAGCACATGCATGCCATGCTGTTGATAGGCGGCGAAGGTGCGCTTGTCGTAGTTCCAGAACGGTGGACGTACCAACGTGGGCGGTTGGCCAGTGATGGATTGGAGTGTCGACGAACCCAGGCTGAGGTAGTGCTCCAGTTCAACCGGATTTTGCGAGCGATGATTACTGTGCCACGGAGTCGCGGTATGGAAACCCAGGATATGACCGGCCGCGTATTCGCGCTCCATGGTCTTGTAGCCACGCGGGTTGCCGCCAGAGCGGGGCGCCTCGGTCTGCAGGAAGAACACTGCCTTGATCCCCGGTTGTATCGGGTTTTTCGCCAGGTCCGCCATTACCGAACGGCTGGGGTTCATAAAACCCGATGCGCTGGGGCCATCATCGAAGGTCAGTAAAAAACGGATCGGCGCTTCGGTTTGCAGGCGTTGTTCGGTTTGCGGTGTGAGCGCCAAGGGCGGGCCGATGCAGCCGCTGAGCGTCAGGGCCAGGGCCAATACGGCCGATACGGTGGCGAAGTGTTTCATGGCGGACTCGAAAGACGTTGGCTGCGGGGTCGGGTCATCCATGACACGCGCGCACCATACAGCAAGTCTGTCGAGGCTTTACAGCAGGCTTATCGGGTAACTGACGATCAACCGGTTTTCATCAAACTCGTTGTTGCTGTAGTCCCTGCGCATGCTGGAGTTGCGCCAGCGCAGATTGAGATCCTTCAGCGTTCCGCTCTGCACCACGTAGGCCACTTCGCTTTCCCGTCCCCATTCCCTGCCGTCGGTCACGGTGCCGCTGTGTACGTTGCTGCCGCTGATATAGCGGTTCATCAACGTCAGGCCCGCAATACCCAGGGCGGCAAAGTTGTAGTCATGGCGTACCTGCCAGGATTTTTCCCGGGCGTTGTCGTAGCTGGCGTTGTAGCTGTCGTTGGCCAGGGTACCGCCGCTGGTGCCATTGACGCGCATCCAGGCGCTGTTGCCTGTGAGCTTTTGCAGGCCGAGGTAGAAGGTGTTACCGCCGTACCGGGCCGAGAACAGTCCGGACCAGGTCTTGTTGTCGAGGTCTCCGGCGCGGGCGCTGCCGTCGTCCTTGCCGTAGAAGAATCCAAGGTTGGCGCCCAGCGTCCAGTCGCCCACAGGCTGGCTGTGGATCAGGTTGAGGTATTGCTGGCTGTAGATGTCCTTGAGTTGGGCGTTCCACACGCCCACTTGGGTGTGTTTGTTGTTGAACGCATATTCGCCACCCTGGAAGTTGAACCGGTCGGAGGTGAACGCGGCTTTTCCGAACATCGACATGTCAGTCATGCTGCTGTCGTCCCGCGGGCTGTTGGCGCGGAACTGGCCGCCATAGAGGGTCAGGCCGGCGATTTCCCGGGAGGTGATTTGCCCGCCGCGCAGGGTTTGCGGCAAGGAGCGGCCATCGTCCGAACGCAGGATAGGCAGCACCGGCATCCATTCGCCGACCTTTACTTCGGTCTTGGAAATTCGCGCCTTGAACGCAACACCGAGGCGCCCGAAGTTATCGGCGGGCTCGCCATCACGGTCCAGCGGCAGGAGTTGGGTGCCGCCGGTACCGCGACCACCATCGAGCTTCTGCGCATACAAACCCAGTACGTCCATGCCGAACCCGACGGCGCCTTGGGTAAAGCCGGACCTGGCGTCGAGAATGAAACTTTGGGTCCACTCCTGGGCGCCGCCCTGGGCCTTGGCCGGGTTGGTGTAGTTACGGTTGAAGAAGAAGTTGCGCAGGTTGAGGTTGGCGCTGGCGTCTTCCAGGAAGCCGTGTTCTTCGGCGAGGACGGGAAAGGCGAGGCTGGCAACAGCGGCCGCCAGCAATAGCTGGCGCGGATGAACGATGCTCATGGCGTTGGACCTGTTGTTATTGGGGTTATGCAGGTGCGGGCCATGGTGCGGGGCGGTATGGGGCGATGAAAGTGGGGGAGAGCGGGTTGTGGGCGATGATCGAACGTAAAGTCATGGGCATAAAAAAACCGCTTCCTGTGAGGGAAGCGGTTTCTTTTTGCTACGGCGTTATCAGAACAACTTCAGCGCCGGTGCTTCTTCTTTCAACGGCTCGTTCTTCGCGGTCTGCTCGTTCCAGCCACCACCGAGGGCCTTGTACAGGTTGACCTCGCTGTTGAGTTGCGCCAGGCGGTCAGTGATCAGCGATTGCTGGGCACTGAACAGTTGGCGCTGGGCATCCAGGAACGTCAGGTTGCTGTCGACACCAATACGGTAGCGACGCTCGGCCAGGCGGTAGTAATCCTGGTTGGCCGCGACGAAGCCACGTTGGGCGTCCAGTTGCTGCTTGTAGGTCTCACGTGCGGCAAGGCCGTCGGAGACTTCCTGGAAGCCGGTCTGGATCGCTTTCTCGTAGTTGGCGACGTTGATCTCTTTCTGGATTTTGGAGTAATCCAGGCTGGCGCGCAGGCTGCCGGCGTTGAAGATCGGGATGTTGATTTGCGGCGCGAACGACCAGGTACCCGAGCCGCCCTTGAACAGGCCGCCCAGGGTCGGGCTCGCGGTGCCGGCGCTGGCGGTCAGGGTGATGCTCGGGAAGAACGCAGCCCGTGCCGCACCGATGTTGGCGTTGGCCGCCTTGAGGTTGTACTCGGCTTGCAGGATGTCGGGACGACGTTGCAGCAGGTCCGACGGCAGGCCGGCCGGTACTTCGCTCAACAGGTTGTCAGCCAATGGCTGGCTGACGATGTTCGCCGGCAAGCCGGTGCCCAGCAGCAGGGTCAGGCTGTTCTCGTCCTGGGCCACCTGGCGGGTGTAACGCGCCAGTTGCACCCGGGCGTTTTCCACCGAGGTACGGGCCTGGCTCAGGTCCAGGGCCGACGCCACGCCAACTTCGTTGCTGCGCGAGGTGAGTTTGTAGCTCTGTTCGAACGCACCGAGGGTGTCCTGGGTGAGCTTGAGCAGTTCCTTGTCGGCCTGCCAGGTCAGGTAGGCGTTGGCCACGCTGGCCACCAGGCTGATCTGGGTGCTGCGGCGCGCTTCTTCGGTCGCGAAGTATTGTTGCAGCGCTTGCTCGCTCAGGCTGCGAACCCGGCCGAACAGGTCCAGCTCATAAGAGCTGATCCCGAGGCCAGCGGAGTATTGACTGGAGATGCCCGCTTCGCCGGTCTGCGACAGTTTGGCCGGGGTGCGCGAACGGCTGCCGCTACCTGTGGCCGAAATGGCAGGGAACAGGTCGGCACGCTGGATCTGATACTGCGCGGCATACGCGTCGATATTCAGGGCCGCGACACGCAGGTCGCGGTTGTTCACCAATGCAGTCTGGATCAGCTGTTGCAGGGCAGGGTCATGGAAAAACTGCTTCCAGCCTTGCTCGGCAGCGGCCTGGCCCGGCGCCTGGGCCGACGAATACGCCGGCCCCTGCGGGAACTGCGCGGCTACCGGCGCTTCAGGGCGCTGGTAGTCCGGGATCAGCGAGCAGCCACTGAGCACGAATGCCGTGACGGCTAGGGAAAGTAGCGACTTGCTCATTGGCCAGCCTCTTTAGGAGTTTGCTTGGTTTCAGTCTTTTTACGCTCGCCGGCGGAGGACACGGTTGCATAGAACAGTGGCACCCAGAAGATCGCCAGGACGGTGGCTGTGATCATACCGCCAATTACGCCGGTACCGATCGCATGCTGGCTGCCTGAACCCGCGCCCGTGGAGATCGCCAGTGGCAGTACGCCGAGCATGAACGCCATGGAGGTCATGATAATCGGGCGCAGACGCATACGGGATGCCTCGATTGCCGCCTCGACAATGCCTTTGCCTTGCTCGTGAAGCTCTTTGGCGAACTCCACGATCAGGATGGCGTTTTTCGCCGCCAGGCCCACCGTGACCAACAGGCCCACCTGGAAGAACACGTCGTTGGACAGTCCCCGCAGGCTGGTGGCGATCAGCGCACCGATCACACCCAGCGGTACAACCAGAATCACCGCAATCGGGATCGACCAGCTTTCGTACAGTGCCGCGAGGCACAGGAACACTACCAGCAGCGACAGGGCGTACAGCGCAGGTGCCTGGGAGCCAGACAGGCGTTCTTCGTACGACAGGCCGGTCCAGGAGTAACCAACGCCGGCTGGCAGGTCCTTGGCAATGCGTTCGACTTCCGCCATTGCATCACCGGTACTGTAACCAGGTGCCGGGGTACCGAGGATTTCCATCGCCGCTACACCGTTATAGCGCGAGAGTTTCGGCGAACCGAAGATCCACTTGCCCGAGGAGATGGCCGACAGGGGCACCATCTTGCCGGAGGTGCTGCGCACGTACCATTTGTCCAGGTCTTCCGGAGACATACGGCTGGCGGCGTCGCCTTGTACATACACCTTCTTCACACGACCGCGGTCGATGAAGTCGTTGACGTAGCTGCCACCCAAGGCAATCGCCAGGGTTTGCTGGATGTCCGCCAGGCTGATGCCCTGGGCACTGGCCTTCTCGTCGTCAACGGTCAGCTCGTACTGCGGCTCATCGTTCACGCCGTTGGGGCGCACGCCCGCCAGGACCTTGCTTTGCGCTGCCGCACCGAGGAACTGGTTACGTGCAGCCATCAGCTTGTCGTGGCCGACACCACCCTGGTCTTGCAGGAACACGTCGAAGCCGGTGGCGTTACCCAACTCCAGAACCGAAGGCGGCACGATGGCAAATACCATGGCGTCCTTGAAGGCTCCGAAGAAATAACCCTGGGCACGCTTGGCCACTTCAAATACCGATTGGGTCGAATCACGCTCGCCCCACGGCTTGAGCATCACAAACGCGAGGCCCGAACTCTGGCCACGACCGGCAAAGTTGAAGCCGTTGACGGTAAACACCGACTTCACGGCCTTGCCTTCGCCTGGCTCGCCTTCCTTGTCATGCAGCAGGAAGGCACGCATGTCGTCGATGACTTTTTGCGTACGTTCAGCCGAAGAACCGACCGGCGTCTGCACTTGGGCAAAGATCACACCCTGGTCTTCCTCAGGCAGGAACGCGCTTGGAATACGGGTGAACATCCAGATCATGCCGGCAAGGATCAACGCATAGACCAGGAACGCTGGAATCTTGTGCTTGATCATCGCGCCCACGCCGCGCTCGTACTTCAGTACGCCGCTGTCGAAGGTGCGGTTGAACCAGCCGAAAAAGCCGCGCTTGGGCTGGCCGTGTTTTTCCGGGTCGATCGGCTTGAGCATGGTGGCGCACAGGGCCGGGGTGAAGATCAGGGCAACCAGTACCGACAACGCCATCGCCGAAACAATGGTGATGGAGAACTGCCGGTAGATCACACCGGTTGAACCACCGAAGAACGCCATCGGCAACAGTACCGCCGACAGTACCAGCGCAATACCCACCAGGGCGCCCTGGATCTGGCCCATGGACTTGATCGTTGCTTCTTTTGGCGACAGATGCTCCTCGGCCATCACCCGTTCGACGTTTTCCACCACGACGATGGCGTCATCCACCAGCAAGCCGATGGCCAGGATCATGCCGAACATGGTCAGGGTGTTGATGGTGAAACCGAACGCCGCCAGGATCCCGAAGGTACCCAGCAATACCACCGGTACGGTCATGGTGGTGATGATGGTGGCGCGGAAGTTCTGCAGGAACAGGAACATTACCAGGAACACCAGCACGATCGCCTCGACCAGGGTGTCAACAACACCGGAGATCGATTCGGTCACTACCGGCGTGGTGTCATACGGCACCACAGCCTTCATGCCTGGCGGGAAAAACGGTTCCAGGGATGCCACGGTGGCGCGGATGGCCTTGCCGGTGTCCAGGGCGTTGGCGCCGGCGGCCAGCTTGATCGCCATGCCGGAAGCCGGCTTACCGTTAAACTGCGCACTGATGCTGTAGTTCTGGCCGCCCAGTTCGATCCGCGCAACGTCACGCAGGCGAACCTGCGAGCCGTCGGTGTTGACCTTCATCAGGATCTTGCCGAACTCATCAGCCGATTGCAGACGCGTCTTGCCGATGATGGTGGCGTTCAGCTGGGTGCCGGGCAGGGCAGGCAGGCCGCCCAATTGGCCGGTGGCCACCTGAACGTTCTGGGCCGAGATGGCAGCGCTGACGTCAACCGGCGTCAACTGGTAGTTGTTCAGCTTGGCCGGGTCTAGCCAGATACGCATGGCGTACTGCGAACCGAAGACCTGGAAGTCACCTACGCCAGCCGTCCGGGAAATCGGATCCTGGATGTTGGACACGATGTAGTTGGACAGGTCGTCCTTGGTCATGCTGCCGTCTTCCGACACCAGACCGATCACCATCAGGAAGTTCTTCACCGACTTGGTCACGCGAATCCCCTGCTGTTGCACTTCTTGCGGCAGCAGTGGGGTCGCCAGGTTCAGTTTGTTCTGCACCTGAACCTGGGCGATATCCGGGTTGGTACCCTGGTTGAACGTCGCGGTGATGGTCATGCTGCCGTCGGAGTTACTGTCCGAGGCGACATAACGCAGGTTGTCGATACCGTTGAGCTGTTGCTCGATGACCTGCACCACGGTGTCCTGCACGGTTTGTGCGGACGCGCCCGGGTAGGTCACCTGGATGTCGATGGCGGTCGGCGCGATGGCCGGGTATTGGTTGATGGGCAACTTCAGGATCGACAGTGCCCCGACCAGCATGATCACCAGGGCAATTACCCAGGCGAAAATGGGACGGTCGATAAAAAATTTCGACATGGATTACTCCCCTTTACCAGCATCGGCAGCAGGCGCTGCAGCAGTGCCGGCGGGTTTAGCGTTGTCAGCGTCCTTGACCTTGACTTCGATGCCCGGCTTGATGAATTGCAGGCCTTCGGTGATCACGCGGTCACCGGCGTCCAGGCCCTTTTCCACCAGCCAGTAGGCGCCGGAGGTGCGGTTGGCAACCAGTACACGTTGCTCGACCTTGTTGTCCTTGTTCACGATCAATGCAGTCGGGACGCCCTTGAGGTCACGGGTCACGCCTTGCTGCGGAGCCAGGATCGCCTTGCTGTTCACACCGGCTTGCAGTTGGGCGTGTACGAACATGCCCGGCAGCAGGGTGTGGTCAGGGTTCGGGAACACGGCGCGCAGGGTCACGGAACCGGTGGTCTGGTCGACCGACACTTCGGAGAACTCCAGCTTGCCGTCCTGGCCGTAAGGCGTGCCGTCTTCCAGGGTCAGCTTGACCTTGGCCGCGTTTTCGCCGGCTTTTTCCAACTGGCCGCTTGCCAGGTCGCGGCGCAGTTTCAGCATTTCAGCCGAGGACTGGGTTACGTCGACATAGATCGGGTCCAGTTGCTGGATCACGGCCATGGCATCGGTCTGGCCATTGCTGACCAGTGCGCCTTCGGTGACCGAGGAACGGCCAATACGCCCGGAGATCGGCGCGAACACTTTGGTGTAGCGCACGTTGATCTGGGCGGTTTGAACGTTTGCTTCGGCGGTCATGCGGTTGGCGACGGCAGTGTCGTATTCCTGACGGCTGACAGCTTGTTCGTCGACCAACTGCTTGTAGCGGTCGGTGATCGATTTGGTCTGGGTCAGGCTCGCCTGTGCGCTTTTCAAGGTGGCGTCATACACCGACGGGTCGATCTGGTAGAGCTGTTGCCCTTCCTTCACGTCACCGCCTTCCTTGAACAGGCGCTTGAGAATGATGCCGTTGACCTGAGGGCGAACCTCGGCAATGCGGTAGGCCGTGGTACGGCCTGGCAGCTCGGATGTCAGGGTAAAGGCTTGAGGTTGAATAGTGACCACGCCGACCTGAGGGGTTTGAGCGGGCGGAGCCGCCTCTTCCTTTTTACATCCGCTGAGCAGCGATGCCAGGGCGACGGCAGTAACCAGGGCGGTAACAGCTGGCTTAAGTTGCATGAAGATCCTCGGGTCAGGCGCGCAGGGTGCGCACAAGAAGTGTGGAAGGGTAAAAAACAGGCACTGAGTAGATAAGTAGCTTGCTACGCAATATACTTACGTTCATGGTTGTTTGTAAACTCTTGACAGGCTTCGCGCAATGTAGACAAAGCACTGCCCAAAGCCTCGATTCTAGTACGTTCGGCGCCCTTGAAGGCGTCGTCCCACAATTATTCAGATGGTCGTTAACGCAGGTTGAGTCTGCGTTACCGATCACCCCAAGCCTTCTGATTGAGGTTCTACTGCCATGGTTCGTCGTACCAAAGAGGAAGCTCAGGAAACGCGCAGCCAGATCCTTGAAGCGGCCGAGCAAGCCTTTTACGAGCGTGGGGTTGCGCGTACCACGCTGGCGGACATCGCCGCGTTGGCAGGCGTGACGCGCGGTGCTATCTATTGGCATTTCAGCAACAAGGCCGACCTGGTGCAGGCGATGCTCGATACGCTGCACGAGCCGCTGGATGAATTGGCCAGGGCCAGTGAGAGCGAGGACGAGGTCGATCCGCTGGGTTGCATGCGCAAGCTGCTGATTCATCTGTTCCATCAAGTAGCCCTGGACCCGAAGACCCGGCGCATCAATGAGATTTTGTTTCATAAGTGCGAATTCACCGATGAAATGTGTGATCTGCGCCGTCAGCGCCAGACCGCCAGCCTTGAATGCAACCTGCGCATCGGGCTGACCTTGCGTAACGCGGTCCATCGCGGGCAGCTTCCGGAGAATCTCGATTGCGTACGTGCCGCCGTGTGCATGCACGCTTACATCAACGGAGTTCTCGGCCAATGGCTGCTGGTACCCGACAGTTTCCAGCTGGCCCAAGACGCAGAGCGCTGGGTCGATATCGCGTTGGACATGCTGCGCTTGAGCCCTGGCCTGCGCAATTGAGACAAAATGCGTAATTGCGACCAGTTGTGTCAACAATAAAGACCCAGGGTGGTCAATCAGCCTTTTCGCTGATTTTGTGGGGTGACTTTATATACGGGCTGGCGGGCGGTTGATAGATAGTTGGCTAAGTATTTTGTAGCGATATTGTTGCAAGGCTGTGAAGGAATGTTTCCCGCCGTGCATAAAAAAGCCCCGGCTCTCGCAAGCCGGGGCTTTTTCGTTTCAGCAGATCACAGTGCCAGGGTTGGATAGTCGATGTAGCCGACCGGGCCTTTGGCGTAGAACGTCTCTGGATGGGCTTCGTTCAGCGGCGCATCGGCCTTCAGGCGAGCTGGCAGGTCCGGGTTGGCGATAAATGGCACGCCGAACGCTACGGCGTCCGCCTTGCCCGAGGCCAGCCAGGCGTTGGCGCTGTCCTTGGTGAAGCGCTCGTTGGCGATGTACGGGCCACCGAAGGCTGCTTTGAGTTGTGGGCCGAGGCTGTCGCCCGCTTCCTTTTCACGGGAGCAGATGAACGCGATGCCACGCTTGCCCAGCTCTTTGGCGACGTAGGTGAAGGTTTCCGACAGGTTGGTGTCGCCCATGTCGTGGGAGTCGGCGCGCGGTGCGAGGTGCACACCCACACGGCCGGCGCCCCAGACTTCAATCACCGCGTCAGTCACTTCGAGCATCAGGCGGGCACGGTTTTCCAGGGAACCACCATAGTTGTCGGTGCGCTGGTTGGTGCTGCTTTGCAGGAACTGGTCAAGCAGGTAGCCGTTTGCGCCGTGAACTTCCACACCGTCAAAACCGGCAGCCTTGGCGTTTTCGGCGCCTACACGGTAAGCGTCGACGATGTCGGCGATTTCAGCGGTTTCCAGGGCGCGTGGCGTTGGGTAGTCGGCCAGTGGGCGCACCAGGCTGACGTGGCCCTTAGGTTGGATGGCACTTGGCGCGACCGGGGTTTCGCCGTCCAGGTACGACTCATGGGAGATGCGGCCAACGTGCCACAGTTGCAGGAAGATCTTGCCGCCCGCGCCGTGTACGGCCTTGGTCACATTGGCCCAGCCGCGAACCTGGTCGTTGGACCAGATGCCGGGGGTGTCCGGGTAGCCCACGCCCATTGGCGTCACGGAAGTCGCTTCGCTGAGGATCAGGCCGGCGGAAGCGCGTTGTACGTAGTATTCAGCCATCAGCGCATTGGGCACGCGACCGGCGTCGGCACGGCAGCGGGTCAGTGGCGCCATGATGATGCGGTTCGACAGTTCCAGGTCGCCGAGCTTGATTGGATCGAAAATAGTCGTCATGGGATACACCCTTCTCTTTAGTTGATCAGTTAGTCGCGGGGGCCAGGTCGGCATCGCCGCTCTGACGGAAAGTAATCAGGGTTACCAGCAGCGCGAGCACCGCCAGGGCAGCAGCGGCCAGGGGCACGCTGGTCAGGCCGAAGCCATGGGCAATCACGCTGCCGCCCACCCAGGCGCCGAGGGCGTTGCCGACGTTGAAGGCGCCGATGTTCAAGGTGGACACCAGGTTCGGAGCGGCCTTGCCAAAGGTCACCACGTTGATTTGCAGCGCCGGTACGGCGGCAAACGAGGCGGTGGCCCAGAGGAACAGGGTGATTTCGGTCGGGATCACGGCCACGCTGGTCCAGGTCAGTACCGTGGATACCACCGCCATGCTGATGAATACGCCGATCAGGGTGGCGGCCAGGCGCTTGTCTGCCAGCTTGCCGCCGATGATGTTGCCGACGGTCAGGCCCAGGCCGATCAGCAGCAGGGTCCAGGTCACGCCTTTGGGCGAGACGCCAGTTACGTCACCCAACAACGGCGCGACATAAGTGAAGAGGGTGAACATCGAGGCCGCGAACAGTGCGGTCATGCTCAGGGAGAGCCAGATGCCGGCGCCCTTTAGTGCTCTGAGTTCGGCGCGCATGTCGAGTTTTTCCTCGTCACGCTTGGCCGGCAGGAAGCGGATCAGGCCGATCAAGGCGATCACACCAATCACGGTCACTGCCCAGAAGGTCGAGCGCCAGCCGGCTTCCTGGCCCAGCGCAGTACCCAGCGGCACGCCGAGCACGTTGGCCAGGGTCAAGCCGGTGAACATCAGCGCCACAGCCGAAGCACGCTTGTTGGCCGGCACCAGGTTGGCAGCAACCACCGAACCGATACCGAAGAAGGCCCCGTGGCAGAGCGCGGTGACCACACGGGCAAACATCAGCACGTTGTAGTCACTCGCCAGGGCGCAGAGCAGGTTGCCGATGATGAAGATGCCCATCAACGCTACCAGGGCGGCCTTGCGCGGCAGCTTGGCGGTGGCCAGTGCCATGAACGGCGCACCGATGGCTACGCCCAGGGCGTAACCGGTCACTAGCCAGCCGGCGCCGGGAATCGAGACACCGAGGTCGGCCGCCACATCGGGCAACAGGCCCATGATGACGAACTCGGTGGTACCGATGGCGAAGGCGCTTAAGGCCAGGATGAGTAGCGAGAGAGGCATTGTTGGGTCCTTGTTACAGCGGTGTGCTGAGTTCTTCGGTGAGCGCTTTGAGGAAGGCTTGGATCACATCCTCATTGCGTTTGAAAAAGTGCCATTGGCCGGCCTTTTGGCTGCTGATCAGCCCTGCGCGTTGCAGGTTGGCCAGGTGCGCCGACACGGTGGACTGGGACAGGCCACAGCGCTGGTCGATCTGCCCGGCGCAAATGCCGTGCTCATGGTGGTGGATCTGATCGGGGAATTGGGTTTTCGGGTCTTTCAGCCAGTTGAGGATGTCTCGCCGTACTGGGTGCGCCAGGGCTTTTATTATTTCGTCGAGGTCGATGGACATGGCAGTGATGCTCGGGTTTGTAAAACGTTATATCGCGATGAGGCGAACTTTAAATCGTTGTATTCCGATATACCAATATGATTTTGGTCTTAAGCCAGATTAAATCGGTATATCGGGTTATAACGATACGTTGGCGGCAGTGTTAGACTGCGCGCCATGAATTATCTCGCACATCTGCACCTGGGCGGCGAACTTCCTGCTCAATTGCTCGGCAGCCTGTATGGCGACTTTGTTAAAGGGCGCCTGCAAGGCGAGTTCAGCCGGCAAATCGAGTCGGCGATTCAGTTGCACCGCTCGATCGATCGCTATACCGACAGCCACCCGCTGATCGGGGAGGCGTTGTCGCGCTTCACCCTCACCCGACGCCGCTACGCTGGGATCGTCCTCGATGTGTTTTTCGACCACTGCCTGGCGCGGGATTGGGCGTTGTACGCCGACCAGCCGCTGGAGCGGTTTACCTCCCGGGTTTACCGGGTGCTCGCTGAAGAACCGGCGCTGCCGGGGCGGCTGGCGCAGATTGCGCCGTATATGGCGGCGGATGACTGGTTGGGTTCATACCGCGAGTTCGAAGTGATGGAGCAGGTACTGCGGGGAATCGGCCGGCGCCTGACACGGCCCGAGGAGCTGGGCCATGCCATGCAGGAGTTGCGGGCGCTGTACGAGCCGTTGAGTGAGGACTTCCGGGTGTTTTACCCGCAGTTGCAGCAGTTCTCAAACAGCCAGTTGGCAGCACAACTTTAAATGTGCTCGCTTTAAGCCGCGAATGCTGGCCGGGTTGGCATTTGCTCGGCCTCAGGAAGCGCGCCGAACAACGCCTTCTGCACCGCTTGCTGCGCCTGGAACGCCAACGCCGCACGCTCCTGCCCGGCGCAGGCAATCGGCTTGAGCAGATGGATTTCCACATCGCCCTGGTCATTGCCAAACAAACGCATCAGGTGCGAGAGCAAATCATCGTCGCCAATGAACGGTGCCAGCGGGTCGATGTTGCCGTCACGCAGGTAACGAATCGCCACCGGTTGCAGCGACACGTCGGCATCGATCGCACTGGCCAATAACCGGCCGTGGAATGTACGCAGGGCGCGGCCATTAGTGGTGGTGCCTTCCGGGAACATCAACAGCGGGTGTTGTTGCTCCAGGTGGCGGGTCATCTGTTTGCGGATCAGTTGGCTGTCACCCGAGCCCCGGCGGATAAACAGGCTGCCCGCCTTGGCTGCCAGCCAGCCCGCCACCGGCCAGGTTCGCACCTCGGCCTTGGACAGGAACGACATCGGCGCCACCATCCCCAGCAATGGGATATCGGTCCATGACACATGGTTGCTGACCCACAACATCGACTGCTGCGGCAGCTCACCGTGCACGGTCACGCGAAAGGGCAGGGCGTTGGTCAGCCGTGCCATGAAAAAACGCGACCAGCGCTGTCGGCGCACCATCGAATTGGCCACCCCCACGCGTTCAAACACCCCAAACACAGCGGCCATGGTCAAGCCCAGGGCCACGACTACCAGCACGCGGGCAATCCGCCCGTACACCCGAAGGCGGCTCATCACATGGCTGCCTTGAAGTGGCGGGCATAGCGCGGGCACAACTCGTCGCGCTTGAGCAGGATAAAGACGTCGGCCACCTGGAAGTCTTCGTCCCAGCATGGCTCGCCGCAAATTTTTGCGCCCAGGCGCATATAGGCCTTGAGCAGGGGCGGCATTTCGGCGATGACGTTGGTCGGCAGGTCCAGTGCCGGCAGCGGCTTTTTCGGTTCGGCCCGCAGGTGTTCGTTGCACAGGTAGCGCTCGCGCAAACGCTGCATGATCGCGTGGGCCTGGATGCCGCCGTCGTGCATCGGGATGCTCGCGCAACCCATCAGGTAGCTGTAGCCGCCCTGGTTGAGTACTTCGGCCAACTCGCCCCACAACACGGCGATGGTGCCGCCATTACGGTAGGCGGGGTCGACGCAGGTGCGGCCGATTTCCAGGATTGGGCCTTTGAGGTGGAGCAGGCCGTGGAGGCTGAATTCTTCTTCGCTGTAGAAGCGGCCCAGGGTGCTGGCGGCCTGGTGGTCGAGCAAACGGGTGGTGGCGACGAGTCGACCGCTGTTCAAGTCCCGCACGCCGATGTGGCTGCAGTGAACATCATAGTCATCCATGTCCAGGCCCAGTTCGGCGCCTTTCAGCTTGGCGTTGAATTCGCCGCTGAATACGTTGAACCGCAGGGCTTGGGCTTCCTGCAGGGCTTGGGCGCCGATCAGGCGTTCGGCTTGCAGGCGGCGTTCATTGCCGGTGTCGCTGATGCGGGCGATCTGAGTCATGGCGAGTCTCCGAGTGCCGGCCAGGGTTGCGGCCGGTCGACTTGTTAGTGCCATGTCAGGCTATGTAGGGTGGGTGTCATCTCCATGAAGTTACGGTGACGCTTGGATGACAGGTGTCGGGGGTGGTTTGCGGGGGATTGGGTGTATATCCGTTATTTGGGTGATGGCCGCTATGGGTTCCGCTCTTACAGCGGGTCACTTTTGAAAAGCGCAAAAGTAACCAAAACGCTCTGCCCCGCCTGTCGGCGCCTCGCTGTGGCTCGGCGTTCC